>CANFHC010000020.1 GCA_947446575.1 Bacteriovoracaceae bacterium
AGCTTCTCTAGTTCCTAAGTATGCCTCAAAACATGAATCATGGCCTATCTCCCTTGCTCTTTTCTTTGATAAGTGCAAAGTCTTAAAAGGTATTGTGGAATCAAAAATTAAATTAGAGTTTTCGACTTTAAAGGGTGTGAGTGTTTTTACAGGCCTTAGAATTCTTTAGTGAAGGCCATGTGTTCAACAACAATATGGCCTAAAAATTTTGAGATTACTTCGTTAGCGCTTCATCTATTTGTTCATCTGATTTTACTTCATCATTTATGTCTCTAAGTGGAGCAGATTGAACTTCTTTAGTTAAATCGATTTCGTTATTGTCTGCAGCATTTAGTTTTGAAATAGCTTCTTCAACTTTTACTTCTTCAACAATTTTCTTTTCTTCTATAATTGGAGCAGTGGCAGTCTTTCTTTGAATAACTTTTGGCTGAACATAATTCGCCATAGTTGTCCCTTTGTAATAAAGAGTAAATCCAGCATAAATCACATTAGGATTTTTAATGAGAGGTTTGTTGTTTTCCCAAATTGATTTCCATTTTTTGGGAGTCTTATAAACAGAATTAGAAATTGTTCCAAGCGTTTCTCCATTTTTAATCATGTAAGGAGTTCCTTCTGGATTCCAAACAAATTCTTTATTAGGAGCTGCATACTTCAATGTCATATTCGCATGAAGAGCAGAGTTTTTTGAAAAAGTTGTTCTATTCATCTCTTTTAAGCTTTTCCACTTTCCAATATCGCCATAAATTTTAAAAGCGATTTGCATAAGCGTTTCGCCCTTACTTACTTTATAGGTCATCATTTTTCCAGCGTTGCTATTACTAGCTTCAATCGCAGGAGCGATTTCTTCTTTTATTTCTGGAAGTGCCTCTTCTGTTTTTACTTGCTTTGATTCTGGTGCAGCCGCAACTTCTTTTGCTGTTGTCGCTGATGTGCTTCCTGCAAATTCATCTTCAAGAGATTTTAAATCGTCTTTAGCTGCTGCTTCATTATTTATATTTGAAGGAGCATCAGTCCGGGCATTGAGGGCCGTTTCTTGTTTTGTATCATTCATTGTTTTTGAAAATAGGTCATCTGTTTCAGAAGGTTTTGATGAGTCTGCATTGGCTGTTTTTGAATCAGTTGGCTGCTCTGGTGTTTTCCATTTTTCAACAAGTCCACACGAAGTCGCAAAACTTGCCAGAACAAGGGTTAAAAATAAAAACTTCAAATTATTTTGTCTGCTCACGCAAAACTCCTTTTAAAAACATAAACCAATTGTATCCATATATAGAATACGGGACTTAGGTCTTAAGCAGGAGAGAGGGGCAAAATTTTCCTAGTTACTTTTTACTAATTAAAGCATTGGAGAATACTCAATCACTAGCTCAAGAGGTTTATGATCAGATCCCTGATAAAAACCTTCAACCTTTGCTTCGATGATTTTGATGTCTTCAGTGTAGTAAAAATGATCTAGCGGATGTTTGTTGAATGTCATGCGATTGTCTGGGAAGAAGTGAGCTTCTTTTAGATGTAATTTGTCGGCCATTTCTTTAAGGATGGCGTTGCGGTCATCATTCCAAGAATTAAAATCTCCAGTAAAAATGAGCGGACTAGGCATTTCCTTAATTGCTTCATAAATATTGTTAATTTCTTTTCTAAATGATGGTCCATCAACAAAATTAATTCCATGAATATTCACAACAGTTAATTGCTTGGTAGATAAACGGATCGGGTATTGAGTAATTAATGTCACTTTTGGTGAATTAATGACTGGCTCAAGTGTAGTCGTGCGAACGAAGCCGATTTTGGAAGGCATTACTGTACTGGCCGTTGAAACTCCGGTTCTTAATAGATCTTTCCCCAAGTAAAAAGATGTTGCAGTGGAGTATTGCATTAGTGGCAGGCTTGCAAATATGGCCCCCATATGTAAATCCAATTGCATTTCCTGATTAACTAAAATGTCTTTTTGGTAAGAAAGTTCATTAAAGTCAGAGGCAAACGTCTCATTGGCCCCTTTATGCAGGTTCCAAACAAGGATATTCATCCTTTTTGGAAGGGATTGAGACGAAGCTTTTCCTAAGTTGTAGAGTACTTTGTCTGGAGTTGGCACGGGCCATGCGAAAGCGTGGGGTATTGTTGCATTGGTCGTGTAAACACAAAGCAGTGCAATGACCATACACAAGGTCTTTGAAGTTCGTGAAAGAGTTTTCATTGTCTAAAATTCCTTTTTTCAAAATGATCTACTAAAATGCTACCTAGAAGATTTTACTTTGTAAAAATTACTTTGCATCGCCATTTGATTAAGATTTTGTTATAAGACAACCCTATGGAAACAACAACTAAAACACCTCGTAAAAAATCTCTTTATTCCTTCACGTTGAGTGAACTTAGAGACTATTTAGCAGAGCGTGGTTTTGCCAAGTTTGCCGCAGATCAAGTCTATCAATGGATGTATAAAAACCAAGAAAGAGACCTAAATCTATGGACTAATGTCGCTAAAAGAATCAAAGAAGAGTTTCTCACCAATCTCGATACTGATCTTCCAACCATCATTTGGAATGGTCTTTCCAAAGATGGAACAAGAAAATTTTTAGTCCGCATGTTCGACGGTCAAACCGTTGAAGCTGTGGCCATTCCTGCGCGTGAGCGCCTAACTCTTTGCCTTTCCTCGCAAGTCGGTTGTGCAATTGGTTGTACTTTTTGCCACACTGGGACCATGGGATTAAAACGTCACTTAACTGCCGATGAAATTGTTGGTCAGTATATGGCCATCACTTATTGGCTTAAAGACAATGCTCTTCCCGATGATCGTCTTACGAATATAGTTTATATGGGGCAGGGAGAACCGTTACATAATTATGACAACGTCCGCACATCCACGATTATTTTTATGGAAGATAAGGGGCTGGGTTTATCTCAACGAAAAATCACTCTTTCAACTTCTGGTTTAGTTCCACAGATAGAAAAAATGTGGGATTTTCCTCCCGTGAATATTGCGATTTCATTGCACGCAGCTCACAACAATATCCGAACGGAATTGATGCCGATTAATAAAGCTTATGATCTTGAGAGATTATTTACAGCGATTAAAAAAGTTCCGCTTAAGGCCTACAGACGCATTACTTATGAATATATATTGATTGCTGATCTAAACGATCGTCAGGAAGATATCGATGGCCTTGTGGATTTATTAGATAAGCAAAAATCAAAAATAAATTTGATTCCGTATAATGATTTTCCCGACTCAAAGTTCAAACGCCCAAGTAACGCCAAAGTCATTTGGTTTCAAGAAGAATTGCTTAAAAGGGGATATGTTTGTACGACGAGAACCACAAAGGGCCAGGATATCCTGGCCGCTTGTGGACAATTAAAAAGCGAATACGAAAAATTAAATTTATGGGATCAAAGAGTTGCTCTTACGAACAGACTCGAATCTCTTTAATTAAAGATCAAACCTATAAAATTAGTAAGCTGTATCTAGCTTATTTTTATAAAGCCATGGCTTAGGTTCAACCTTATCTTCTTGTTGTGCTTCTTCCTCGTGCTTTTTCTTTTCTGCCGCGACAATTGAAGAAGGCTCGCGATCAGATTCTTTCTCTGATGCAATTCCTCGGTCAGTTTTTACTGCGCCTTCAACTTTGTACTCATCGTTGAATTCTGCCACTTTTGTCTCTTTATAAGACGGTGACGTTGCTTTAAACCCTACCTCTGGGGATTTGTATTCAGCCGCGAAGGCCCATGTACAAACACCTAAAGAGAGAGCGACTACTGCTAATACTTTTGTTTTCATGATTTCACTCCTTCCCGATCCTTAAAATACCTATCGGTTCAATACTCCTATCGGATTAACTTTTTAAAGCTTGAGTGCTTTTGTCGGAAACTTTAAAGATTGTTTACGGAAGCTCATGTTTTTGAGACTATAGGAGGAATTAAGTTTAAGGTTTTCTCAAAAAATGGAGTTTTTGTGACCTCTTCTAAAAATAGCAAGGCCCTTTTTGGCGTATTTGCAATGGTTTTCGTGTTTTTCGTCATCCTCATTCTTTTTGCTAGTTACACAATGAATGCATTTAATGAAACTTCTGATTCAGAAAAAAAATCAAACCGTGCTCACATTGGAGTTGTGGAAGTTGAGGGAGTCATTATGGACTCTCAAAACACAATTGAACTTTTACAAAAAGCTGAAGATGATAAACAAATCGAAGCCATCATCTTGCGAGTGAATTCTCCAGGTGGAGCAGTAGGGCCTACTCAAGAAATTTACGAAGAAATCCAACGTATCGATAAAATCAAACCTATCTATGCTTCATTTGGGGCTATTGCTGCGAGCGGTGGATATTATATTGGAGCAGGAACAAGAAAAATTTGGGCAAGTGCTGGATCTCTTACAGGATCTATCGGTGTCATCATGGAATTTATGGATCTTTCAAAATTGTATGAGTTTGCAAAGGTTTCTCCACATACAGTTAAGGCCGGTAGATATAAAGATGCAGGAAATCCTGCTCGTGCGCTTACAACTGAAGAATCAGATATGATGAATAAATTAATTGCTGGAGTCCACCAACAATTTATTGGCGATATTATGAAAAGAAGAGCTGATAGAATTAAAGGAGATATAAAAGAATTGGCCCAAGGTCAGATCTTCTCTGGGGAATCGGCAAAAGAGGCAGGGCTCGTTGATGAAATTGGAAGTTTGTGGACAGCGGGAAGAGCTATTCATAAAACGCTTAAAACAAAAGATGAGTTCGCTCTAAAGTTTATGAAGAAAAAGAAAAACCTAAGTCTATTTGATTTGGTTGGGTCACTTGAAGAAGGAATTTCGAAACTAAATATTAACAATCTTGTCCATAGTGATAAGGCCCCACTTTTGATGTTTAAATAAAATGGAAGTTTTTTTAAGTTTTATTTCGGATCATTTACTTGCAGTAGTTGCAGTCTTAATCACATTGGTTTTGGTGTATCACTATTTAATTGAAAAAGAGACCGGAGCAAAACTTTCAAAGCGCTATCGCAATTCAATTTTTGAAGCGCAATCAAAAATCTTTTTGAATGCCACTCAATATCTTATTTCTGGAAATAAAGACCTCGCAATTAAAGAATTTTTAAGTGCTGTTGATATCAATCGAGAGACGATTGAAACATATTTTGCATTAGGTGGTTTATTTCGCAGTAATGGTGAAATTGAAAAAGCCATTAGTATTCATAGATCACTTATTGCTCGCGAAAACATTTCTGAATCACATCGCTTGAGAGCACTTAAAGAATTAGCTATCGATTTTGATAAAGGTGGCTTCGTCGATAAAGCGATCGAGACATACAAAGATGTTTTAAAAATTAACCGCGATCAGTATGAAGTAATTCAGGCTTTATGCCGAATTTATGAAGACACAGAAGATTGGGATCAAGCTTATAATTACCGCATCATGCTCTCTAAAGTAGGGCATCAAAATCAGGCTGAAACGATTTCACATATTCTCGTTCAAAAAGCCAAACAGTATTTTGAGCGTGGAGATTTTAAAAAATGTGAAGAAGATTTAGAAGATGCATTTCGTTTTGCGCCTTCTGTATCAGCTAAAATTCTTCGCTTAAAACTTTTTTTAGTTAGTGGGGATTTAGAGCAAGCAAAGTTTTTACTTTTAGAGATATTAAAAGAACATCCGATGTATGCTTCTTTTATTTTCGTTTCTATCTCCGAAGATTTTAAGACTGCTAACTTAGAATTAAAAAGCACTTATCAGAGTCGTCTGGATTTATTGAGAAAATACTTTTTAGAAATAAATGACAAAGATCTAATAACTTCCGCTTCAGTCGTTCTTTCAAAAGTTCGTCTTTTAAAAGAAGCAGGGATGAATCAAAATGCATTTGATCTGCTAAAAGAATGGATGGAGCAAAATAAAAATTCTTCCGAAGTTATGAAAGTGGAATACATTAAACTTTTAATTGAACTTCAAAAGAAAGACGAAGCACTTATTCAAACTAAAGGTCTGTTAGAAAACTTACATCAAACATTGGCCAAACACTATTGCCGCCAATGTGGTTATAATTCAGATAGTATTTTTTGGCGTTGTCCACAATGCCATGAATGGGAAACTATTCAGTTTAGATGGAAAGTTTAATGAAAAAGTTAATTTTACTATTTTTATTCATCTTATCTTTCAACACCATGAGTGCTGATGAAATGAAAAAAAGTATGATTGGTGTTAAGTACTTTTCAGAAATGATGGGCAATGTTCATCAAAATCCTTCTCGTTACTCTCAGGTGCTTACGACTATCAGTTGCAATCATCCTGTTAAAGTCATGAAAGAAGTTTCTAAAGATGGAAAAGAATTTATTCTTTTTGGCGAAGACAAATGGAATTTAGTCACTGTCGGTCCATACGTTGGATATGTCATGTCTGATTACCTCACAGAGAAAAAGAACGAATGTTTTGAAGAACAATACTCTAAGTTTTTTGATGGATTAAATTTGGATATTAACGATCTCTATTACTGGGCCAGATTGTATGATCAATACGTCCAGGGAAAATCGAAGGTACGCCAATGATTTTTACAGCTAAATTTTTCCTGATTATCGGTATAATGCTGTTTTATACAGGTTCGTTATTATCGGCTGAAGGATCAGCTGAAAAAAAAGCAGAAGAAGGTAAAGAAGCTTCAAAAGATCTTCTAGATTTTTCGTCAATTAAAGACATCATTAAAAAAGATGGTCTTGAAGATGAATTAAAAAAGAAGCAAGATGGTAAAAGAAAATACTTAGATAGTAAAAAGCTCTCTGATATGAAGCGCTTTAATGTTCCCAATCAAGATGTATTCTGGAGTTTTTTCTCAGAGCTGTGGTTAGTAAAAAATGCGACACTTCTCAAATGGGATATTCACAAACCAGATTTTGAATTAGAAAAATCTTTTGCTGCATTCTTGGAATCACAAGGGCATTTTGAGAAAAAAATCAAAATTCTCTTGTTGGAATCCACTGAAATCACGCATGCGGCCCTGCCCTCAAATCAAGATGAGTACATTTTTGTAATCTCTTTACCATTTATTAGAACTTTAGATCTTTCTAAAGTTGAAATATCGTTAATTCTTTTTGAAGATTTTCTCCGTTTAAGAAAAGGTTATTTTAAAAATTACATTTTAACTAAAGAGTTAGAAAATTACCTAGGTTCAAATTTTAACGGTAAACCTTTCGATAAAAAATTAATTGATGAACACTTAAAAAAATACAGTACATTACTTTTTGAAAAAGGTTTTAACTTTCAAGAGCAATTTGAAACAACCAAAGAAATGGATGTCCTTTTAAAAAGTGATTTGAAGATGTGGAATACGTATCTTACGATCCTGGAAAAAATAGACAACCTCACAAAAACCAATACATTGTATAAAAAATATAATCAGATTTATCCCTCTCCAGAATTACAATTGAATTGGTTGAAGCCCAAAAGTACAATACTCTAATGAAAATCAAAAAAAGATTAATCGATGTATTAAAGTTTTTTGATTCTCCTCTTGGATCTCAAATTAAGTATTATTCACTTTTTTATTTTGTATTGTGGATGGTGCATCTCGTACTTATTTCACTTATCTCTTATTTTCATCTTCTGCTTAACCACAATATTAGAACTATTGGTGATTGGATTGGTGATAGAGGCTGGTTTCTCATTATCATTTCTAAAGCTATGATTTTTTATCTCGCCTTACAATTTATTCGATTAAAAAGTAAAAAAATAAATTTAGTACGAAGTTATTTTAGAAACAGCATTCAATTGCCACGTAAAGAAGTTATCGTTGCACTCATCTTTCTTATCATTGGTTTGATGGGATTGGGGAAAATGGGAGTGAATCATACTCTTTTATTCGAAATTCCTCGCATGGTGTTGTCAGCAGTTGGAACTTTTGTCTTTTTTGCAGTAGATTATTCATTATTAATCATATTAGAAATATTTTTTCCTCTACATACCAAAGCCGAAAGCAATAAAAAATTATTTTTATTTCCACTGATCTTTTACTATTTTACATACGCAACTTTTATTTATGAACAATCCGTGAGCCTTAAGCTTTACGCTTATTTTTTTCTTTTGCTTTATTTGGGAGAGTGGAGGAGAAGAAATTGGACATTGCCAATGCTTTTTCTCTTAGCCTTTTTGGTGCCAAGTTATACGCTGTTGGGACTTGATCCGGTATGGAATTCGAATTACACCATTCTTTCAATGGAAAAAAGTATTTCGAGCTTCTCGATTTTTGTCTTAATCGGATTTGCCGTCTATTATCTTCACCATACTCAGAAAAACAATCCAGAGTATATTTATCGGGATTAAAGAGATTTTATAATTTTCTTAAATATCTGCAAAAGATTGTCTATTATATTTAAAGATAAAAAAGCTTCAGGGAGATTACTGTGCAATCAGGAACTTTAGACATTTTTAAAATTATTCTACAATCAGGCTTTGTCGTAAAAATCGTTCTTAGTCTTCTAGTTGCTTGCTCTGTTTTTTCCTGGGCGATTATTTTCAAAAAGAGAAAACTTTTTAATGAAGTAGAAGAAGAAAATATTCGATTTTATGAAATCTATCGATCATCAGAAAATTTGAAAGATATTATGCTTAAAAGCGAAATGTTGCCATTTTCTCCCTACAAAGCATTATTTACGAATGGATATGCTGAACTCATAAAAATTCGTGAAGCTTATACAGGACAGCATAAAAGTGGACTATCATTTCACTTTCAAAATTTTGGTTTAGGTATTTTAGAACGCGGTTTAAAAAAAGGCGTTAACGAAACGAATCTTGAATTAGGTGGATTACTTTCTACTCTAGCTTCAATTGGTTCTGTCTCTCCATTCATTGGTCTCTTTGGAACTGTTTGGGGTATTATCAACGCTTTCTCTGGATTAGCTTCTGGAGGAGGATCAATCGATGCAGTTGCTCCTGGTATTGCAGAAGCTTTAGTGACTACGGCCGTGGGTCTAGCAGCAGCGATTCCTGCAGTTTGGTTTTACAACTCGTTTAACAATCGCTCAGACAAAGTAAACACTGACATGGAAACTTTTGGGCAAGATTTTTTAAACGTTGTTGAGCGCTCGATCGTCGAATAAAAGAATAAAGGAAAATCTTATGGCCTTTAATACTAGTAAAAAGAAAGGAGCTATTTCAGATATCAACGTAACTCCGTTGGTAGATGTTATGCTCGTTCTTCTCATTATCTTCATGGTGACTGCTCCTTTAATGTTAAATGGGATCAAACTTGATCTTCCAAAAACAAAAGAAGTGAATCCTATTAATTTAAATTCAGCGCAAGTTATTCTCTCTTTTAGTAAGAGTGAAGAATTTTTTCTTGGTAAAGATAAACTTCTCGCTAATGAAATCATTCCTGAAATTCAAAAACAATTTAAGACCAATAAAAGTGAAACACTTTTTTTGCGTGCTGATTTCAGTTTACCTTATGGAAAAGTGGCAAGGTTGATGTCTTTTTTAAAGCGCGGAGGAATTCATCATATTTCTCTGGTGACTGTGACTGATGATAAGGAATAGATGAGAGCTATCGAAACTCACTCATTCAATCAAAAAAAGTTGCCGTTTTATTTACGGCGATCGACTTACGTACATATTGCTCTTTTTTCTCTCACTCTTATTGGTGGTAAGGCCATAAGCCTTCAGCAAGAAAAAATCCGTGAAAAAAATATGGAACTTGTTCAAGCATCTGTACGCGTCGATATGGTAGCAATGCCTAAATACACTTTAAATGAATTAAAAAATCTTTCGAGTGGTGTGGAAGAAGCTAAGAAAGAAGAAGCGACTCCAGCTCCAGAAGTTAAAAAAGAAGAGCCTGTAGTAAAAGAAGAACTAAAGCCAGAACCAAAAGTTGAAGCAAAGCCAGACCCAACTCCAAGCTTTGAAGAAGCAAGTAAGCAAAAACGACAAAATTTTTTAAGCAAGCTTAAGCAACTTGGTAATAAAAAAATCAAAAGCGAAGGTAATCAAAAAGCTGACAAAGGTCTTTATGGAGAAAAAAACACTGATTTGAAACAGTTGGTGCTCTCGGGTAATAAATTAAGTAAAGGTGTTCAAATGTATGGAGATGGAAATTCCGGCGATATGACGGCTTTTCAAGCTTATGCAGCCAGGCTTCCAGATTTAGTGCGCCCTCATTGGAGATTGCCAAGTTTTCTTTTAGAAAAAAAATTAAAATGCCGAGTGCGAGTTTGGATTGCTTCTAACGGTGAAGTCACTCGGGCCGAAGTTTATCAATCAAGCGGTGATAGTGAGTACGATCAAAGATCAATCGATGCTGTAAAAGCATCTTCTCCGTTGCCGCGCATGACAGAAGAGTTTGCAAAACGTGGCCACAATGGCGATATACTTTTAGGGTTTCCTCTATGAAAAATGTAATTTTTTTATTGGTACTTTTTATTTTTTCATCTGCTTTCGCTCAAGACGATAACTTAACAGTTGTCGCTGTCGGTGAAGCCACACTTGAAAAAGATAAAATGATTATTCAAGATCCTTATATTCAAGGTGCTGTGACAAGTGGACAGAAAACTGCAGCCACGGATTTGGTAAAGCTCTTGAGAAATGATTTTAGTTTTTACCAAAAAAAATTCTTCTTAGTAGAAGCAGCTCCTAATAATACAAGCTATAGGCCTCCGACTAATTATGATTACTGGAATGGAAAAAGTGTACGGTTCTTAGGCTCTGTTATTGCAGAAAAAAGTGGAGAGAATTTAAAAATCACACTGGCCTTTGAAGATATTAAAAATAGAAAACAAATTTTCAGTAGCACGGTAACCACTGGTATCGTGAACCTTAGAAAAACTGGACATGAATTAGCTAACTCTGTGTACAAGCAGATCGTTGGGAAAGAATCTATTTTTAAATCTAAGATTGTTTTTGTTTCAGATAGAAACTCGAGAGGATCAAAGTCAGTTAAAGAAATCTATATGATGGATTTCGATGGAAAAAATGTCACACAAATAACGAGTCACGGAGGGATAACTATTTCGCCTTCTATGTCTCTTGATGGCCACTTCCTTGTATATTCTCTTATTTCGAATTCCAGTGGAAAACGCAATAACAACCTCTACCTTATGGACATGAGAACTAAGGAGGCGCACGTTATTTCTCAAAAAGAAGGGATGAACTCCGGAGCTATCTTTTTACCAGGTGGAAAAAGCATTGCCCTCACTTTGACCGTTTCAGGTAACGCAGAAATTTATGAAATGGATTTAGAATCAAAAAATTTAAGAAAGATCACAAATCATTTTGCATCTGACGTTGACCCCTCTGTTACTTATGATGGGAAGCTAATGACGTTTCTATCAGATAGAGCAGGTAAGGCAATGATCTATACAATGGATCCTAATAGTGAAGAGAAAAACGTAAAGCGCATAAGCTTCGTAGGTCAATTCAATGCGACTCCGCGCTTTTCACCAGACGGGAAAGAGATCGTCTTTTCTTCATGGCTAGATAACTCGTTTGACCTCTTTAGAATCAGCTCAGATGGGGCAGGACTTTCGAGGCTAACAAAGGATTTTGGATCCAATGAAGACCCTAGTTACTCCAATGACGGGGAGTTTATCGCATTCACAAGCCAGCGCGTGATCTCGCGAGTGAAAGCCGATCAAAATATCTACATAATGGATCGTGATGGGGGAATTTTGGGGGCTATAACTCAAGGTTTTGGAAACTGTATAAGTCCTAGATGGTATAACTTCTAGAAATCACATAAATCCTGCATTTTTTTTAGTCAACCGAGTATTTTAGTCTTGTAAATTTTTCAGACGCACTGTATTATTTACCGAGTAACGCAACGCAAGTTATTCAATTAAATTGTCCAGGAGTTATACAATGACAACATCAGCGACTAACCAAAATGCAGCATTAGAAACACTTTCTTCAGTTCTATTTTTAAGTCTAGATGAAGCTCATTTCTTCAATTCAATTAACAAGTTTTTTATGCAAAATATGAAGTGTCACAAAGTTCAAACTTTTAAACTTTTAGACAACGGCCAAGCTCAACTTATGTCAGAAGACGGAATGATCGCTACTCACTCACTTATCTTAGATAAAGGTGTTGGAGCAGTAGGATATATCGCTCGCACGAAAAAAGGGTATTTCTCAAACTCAGTAGATAGAGACCCAGTTTTCACAAGAGAAGCCGCTCTTGGAATTAAAGCTGAATTAAGCCTTCCAATCTCAGTTGATGGTGTTGTTATCGGATCTATTCACTGTCAAATGAATGATAATTCTCGTGAATTCGAGCGTAGTGATATGACTTTTGGTATGTCGATCATGAACGAAATTAAAGCTCCAATCCAAAATATGAAAATGTATTTGGCAGCTAAAAACTTAAACGAAACTCTTTTAAGAACAATTGAATTAAAAGAAAAAGAACTTCAAGAATCACGTTCTGGTTTAAAACTTCAAGATACTTTCCGTATCATTGAAAAAGAAATCATCGGACGCTCTCAATCTATGAAAGATCTTTTAGCTCTAGTAGATAGAATTTGTGATAAAGATATTTCAGCTTTCATCATGGGTGAAGCAGCTACTGGAAAAGAGATGATCGCTCGTAGAATTCACTGCAGATCACACCGCCGTGATAGAGCATTCGTAGCAATCGATTGTTCAACTATGAATGAAAAACAACTTGAAATCGAAATCTTTGGTGATGACTCTCGAATGGGTATGCTTGAAGCAGCTAATTATGGATCTCTTTTCATCAATTCAACTGAAATGATGCCAGCAAGTATCCAAAATAAACTTATGCAATATGTGACTTCTAAAATGGGAATTAAAGCAGGAAGCCAATCATTCTTTAAATCAGACGTAAGATTAATTTCAGCTTCAACTAAAGACCTAATGGACCTAGTTCGTGATAACAAATTTAGAGAAGATCTATACTTTGCTCTAAGTACAGTAGTGTTAAAAGCTCCAGCTCTAAGAGAAAGAAAAGAAGATATCGAAGTACTTGCTAACTTTTTCTTGAACCAAAACAAAGCAAAAGAAGTACAAAAATCTTTCTCTCCATCAGCTATCAAGTCTTTGACTGAATACAACTGGTCAGGAAACGTTAGAGAGCTACAAAACGTAGTAGAGCGAGCTTTTATCTTGGCCGAAGGGACAATTATTGAAAAACTTCACTTAGACCAAAATATCCAAAACGCTGAAGTTCAGCCAGTAGTAGAAAAAAGTGTACAAGTAAAATCTCAGGAATTTGTTCTTGTGACGCTAGAAGAGCTAGAAAGAAACCACATTATGAGCACACTAGAGAATCTAGGCGGAAATAAGACAAAAACAGCTAAAGTTCTTGGAATTACAGTTAAGACTCTATACAACAAACTTCATTCTTACGGGATTGAATTTGATAAGGAAGCTTAATACCTTGTAATATGTAACGCAAAAAAGTATTATTAAAAAATTATTGGAGGATACCATGTCGATTATAGAAACAGAAGCAGTTGTAGAGAGCCCGAAGACTCCGAGAAACTTTAGAACAGCAATTGATATTGAAAATTTTTACCGCTTCGTTAATGATAACGATCTTAGAAAGGAAGCTAAAATTATGCTGGAAATGATCCAAGCAAAAGTTATGGCCTCTGTTAAAAAGAAAAAGAAAGAAGCAAAAGCAGCTAGCAAGAAAAACAATTTACACTAATTAATATTTTTATAGAGGCCTACTCCACTCAATGATGAGTAGAGTGGGCCTTTTTTTATTTTACCCAAGAAGTTCAACATGGAAGTTACGACTCAAAAGAATCACGTTATTTATGATCCTATTTATGGATTTGTAAAACTCAACCCTATTGAATGGGAAATAATCTCTTCGCCATTTTATCAACGCTTGCGCTGGATTAAGCAATTAGGTTTTTCCTGTTATGTTTTTCCAGGAGCTGAACACTCGCGCTTTCATCACTCAATTGGAGTAATGTTTAACGCTCATAAAATTTTAGAATCTTGTGGACGTGCTGTGACTGAAAAAGAATTAATGGATCCTGCATGTTTAACAATTGAGGCGATCTATCATAAAAGTTTACGTCTTGCGGCCCTTATGCACGATTTGGGAACGTTTCTTTTTTCTCACACTACAGAAGGCGCTTATATTGAATATGGCGAAACTACCCGCACAAAAGGCGGTAAAGGTTTACCGGATGATCATGAGAACTTAGGTTCATTCATCATTAAAAATACAGATTACGAAGGTGGGATTACTCATATCCTAAAAAAATTCGGAATTTCTCCTCAAAGAATTTCTGATTTAGTTAAGGGCGTTGATGAATCAA
Organism: Bacteriovoracaceae bacterium; assembly: GCA_947446575.1. Classification (GTDB taxonomy): domain Bacteria; phylum Bdellovibrionota; class Bacteriovoracia; order Bacteriovoracales; family Bacteriovoracaceae; genus Bacteriovorax. The sequence goes on from CANFHC010000020.1 coordinate 14,249, forward strand.
TTCTGGCCAATCAAATTCTTCATTCGGAAGTTGATTGTGATCGTATGGATTATTTATTGCGAGACGCTCATTATACAGGATTAAAATACGGATCATACGATCGCGATTATTTGCTTTACCACTTTCAAGTTAAGCGAGTTGATAACCACGATATTTTAACTATTCGTCATAATGCACTTCACTGTGTGGAAGATTTCTTAACTTCACGTTTTGCTTGGTATTCACAAGTTATTCGTTCTCCCAGAGGAGCAAAGTTTGATGCAATTGCCGAGACGATTTGTTTTTATTTTTTAGAGAAAGGTTATATCTATCGTTATAGCGAACTGCTCGAGATGATCGAAAAAGATCCAATGAAATTTTATGGCTTCAACGACACTTATTTTATGGGGCTCGTTCATAAACATTTAACAAATGGCGATTTGGATAAATCACCAAAAATTAAAAGTATGGCCAGAACGATATTGCTAGCAAGTGGCGGGAAAGCGATACGCTGCGAAGAGTTCAAGTCGCGCCTTCTTTCTCAAGATGATCCAGGTGCATTAGAGAAATATTCCAAACGAGCAACTGCTAAAGCCCACGAAATCGAAGAATTTCTTAAGAAGAAGGGCGGACCTGCTGACTGGATGATTTATGACATACCAAAAAAAGCGATTATGTTTGTAAAATCTCCAAAGAATGTCGCAAAAAATTCTTCCAAAGACCTCTCAAATGTCCTTTTGGACCGTGATCCTGTGAAAATTACAATGGAAAATGGGGAAGTTAAACTTTTGGGCGAGGTGGAAAATTCCCTAATCTCTAAACTTTTTAACAGCAATAACTTTATTCCGAACGTCTATTGTTCTACTTCTGCCTATGAACTTTTACTGGCCGAAGGGGTTATTGAGGGAAGTTTTAGCTAGATGCGGGTGCCCGCTCTGGTTCCTATTTCCCCGTGTTTGTATCCCAATCTGGAAATAACCGGAATAAATTTCTCAGGTAATTAGATTTCCTACCTAAAAACCCAAATTTAAGTTAAAATTTTGAAATAGGATGGGGTCCTATCTTAGATCAGGATGATCTATGAAAATAAGACTTTGGAGATAGGGTCAGTATGGTAAATCTTAATACTTCATTGAATCAAAAAAATGTTTCGAAAGGACCTCCGGGCACTAGTGGTGGTGGGCCTATTTTTTATTGTGAAGATGTCTCAGTTCAGTTCGATGAAACACGAGCTCTAAAAAATATTCAATTAACTATCGAGCGCGGTGAAATTATTTTCGTCACTGGAGCTTCTGGAGCTGGAAAGACAACTCTTTTAAAAGTTTTATCAGGCGTTCAAGAGCCGACATCGGGAAAAGTTATTCGTCCGAATGCAATTTCAGCCAAAAAAAATCTCTACATCTCAAACGTGTTTCAAGATTTGCGTTTGATGGGAAGATACACGTGTGAAGAAAATTTAATGTTTGCTTACGACTCAGCAATTTACAAAGATAAAAATGAATTTGTTCAAGATATGCATGAACTTTGTCGCATTCTTGGGATCAAAGATAGACTCAATTTAAAAATCAATTTAGCCAACGGTGGACTTCAACAAAAAGTAGCAATCGTTCGCTCTCTTCTTACTCGTCCAGATATTTTAATTGCAGATGAACCAACGAGTTCACTGGATTCTGATAACACGAGAAGAATGTTTGATGTCTTTAATCTCTACAACGCCAAACGTGGGTTGACGGTTGTGTGGGCCACACATAATAAGGAACTCATTAAGAGTTTCACTGGCCGAATTATTCATTTAGACAATGGACGTTTAGTGTATTCGGGGCATGCATGTTTTATTTAACTCAGTTTTTCAAAATTCTTTTCAAATCACCACTTAGGGGATTTTTTCTTTTCTTGTTTTCTATTTTGATGGTTTTCTCCATTGGGCAGAAAGCATTTTTAGAAGACCAATTTTTAAAAATGATTCCAGAAAATAAGGCTGGCTCTTATTTTTATGCATTGATTGCTTCAACGGAATCTTACCAAAACGTTGCTCGTCAAATGACCGTTCTCCCAGGAGTACATAAGGTAGAAGTTTTATCTGAAGCGCAAATAAAAGATGAAGTTAAAGGAATTCTTGGATCTCTTCAAGCAACTTTATCGCCTACGACACTTGATCTAAACTACGCAGGGCTTAAAGTTATTTATGCCAAAGATTTAAAGCCGCGCGCTCAAGAATTAATTCGCGATTACCTCACGCATTTAGTTGGAGAGGGTAATATTACTTTAGGTGCGATTAAATTAAATGATCAATCCCTAGATAAGCGCAATCAATTTATCGGAGCGATTAAGACTTGGGGATATTCGCTATATCTTTTCATTATTTTTTCATTTTGGATGATTTCACTGCTTTCAGTGAGAGTGAAAATCGCCGAAGCTTCATATTTACTTGAGAGTTATCAAAGAAAGAAAAAAGTGGGCGTGAAAATGGCCAGTTTTGGCTTAACGTTGATTTTTATCCTTTCTGTTGCTTCAACATTTATCTTAGGAATGCCACAAGTTTTAAACTTAGTCGTGGCCTTTGTTCTTTTTGTGGTGGGGATTCTATTGCATAGTAAAAAATATTTATGGGAGAATCATTAAACCACACATGAAAATCAAAAGCTTAGTCCTATTTTGTCTTATTCCACTATCAATTTCCGCTGCGATTGAATCAAGCGATAAAATTAATGTTTTTGAAATGAAGCGCAAGCTGCAAGATCAAAGCAAAATGATTCAAAGTATGACTCGAGAAGTGGGCAATGTTGAGATGAATCTCGGCGTTCAAAATAAAAGATATCTGCGTTTAGCAGACGAACGAGCAAAAATCGAAGAGACATTGAGTCTGGCAAAAAGAAATGCGGACCTAGACAATCAATCCCTGAAAAAAAATTATAGTGAAACAAAATCCATTTTAATGGGTGTGCTTTTAAATAAATTAGAAAAAGCAGAAAGTGCTTCTGATTTGTTATCCCGAAAAATTTTAGTTGAGAATCTTCAAAGACGTCTAACAGACTTAGATGGAATGATGAAATCTAATAAAGCTGTTCAAGATGATGTCGAAAGACTTTATCAGCGCCTTGAAGACTCCATGAAAACTGAAAAAGAATTACTTGCTTTGATGAGCGAGTTAGAACAAAAAAAGAAAGATTTGCATGCCAGTATCGATGCCGAGGCTCAAAAAAAATCCAATGCGCAAAATCAGTTTGATGATGCTAAAAATAAATTGGCCATGGAAAGAGAGTCTCTTCATAAGGCTACTTTAAAAGAAAAATTACAGCCATTACAAATTACTGAAGAGATAAAAATTCCGTCACAATCTCAAGCGACCTCTCAAAGCCCTGGGCAAAAAGTAATGGCAGCTGTAGTTGGCGCAGATTTTACCTCTCCCATTGTTCAATGTTTAGGAATTGATTATCAAAAAAAAGGTGTTACGTTTAACTTTCAAGGTAAGAATGAAGTCTTAGCTCCAAAAGCCGGTAAAGTCGTTTATACGGGCGCTCTTGCTAGTTATGGAAATGTTTTAATGATTGATCATGGAAATGATACAAGAACTGTTTTATTAGGGCAGTTCGATTATAGTGTAAAAAATGGGGACCCAATTCAGGCTTCCCAAATAGTAGGTTATACGAATCCGAGATCTAGTAATGGATTAGGTGACGGAAAAATTTATTTTGAAGTACGAAAAAACAATTTAGCACAAAATACATATTTGCTTTTAGATAAAAAAACGCTCGCGAAAAACATATCTAAATAGCATCTATCTTCTAGGGAAGGAGTAGATCATGAAAAGAGGACTTTTAAGTCTCTTCGCTTTAGCCATTATAATTTTTCCGCACCATTCACTTCGGGCTGCAGGTGCTCTAGCAACAGATGCTAATGCAGATGCAGCGAAAAAATCTCGTTATGAAAAGTTAGAGCTCTTTAATAAAGTTCTCTATTTAATTGAATCGCAATATTACCGCGAAGTTGACACTGAAAAATTAATCGAAGGTGCTCTTAACGGTATGATGAATACGTTAGATCCTCATTCCGCTTTTTTAGACCGAGAAATTTTTGCGAAAATGCAGGAAGAAACTTCGGGAGAGTTCGGAGGCTTAGGAATTGAAGTCACGCAAAAAGATGGATTACTTGTCATCATCACTCCAATTGAAGATTCACCGGCGTTTAAAGCAGGAATTAAGCCGGGAGATAAGATTGTTGAGATCAATCATGAATCAATGGTGGGATCAACTTTAGAGCAGGCCATTGATAAATTGCGCGGAAAAACAAAGAGTAAAATTATTTTAGGTATTGCTCGCGAAGGTGTAGATGGAGTTAAGAATTTTGAACTTACTCGTGAAATTGTCTATTTAAAACCTGTTAAGTATGAGCTTCTCCAAGATCAATTTGCATATATTAGACTTACGCAATTTCAAAAAAAATCAGCAGAGTATATTTCAGAGGCAATCATTAAGCTTCGCGGAGATACTAAAACTAAAGGTGGTCTAAAAGGAATTATTCTAGATTTAAGATCAAATCCAGGTGGTTTACTAGATGAAGCCGTAGATGTTTCTTCAATCTTTTTAAAAGATGGAATTGTTGTTTCGACAGAAGGGCGCGATCCTAAAAATAAAGAAATTCGTTATGTTAAAAAATCTGGTCATAAAGAATTAGATATTCCTGTCATTGTTTTAATTAATGGTTCAACGGCTTCAGCTTCAGAAATTGTTTCAGGAGCACTTCAAGATTCAAAACGTGCCATTATCATGGGAACTCAATCTTTTGGAAAAGGATCTGTTCAATCAGTTGCTAAGATAGATGACCAAATTGGAGTTAAGTTAACGATAGCTCAATATATGACTCCAAGTGGAAAAAAAATTCAAGCAGTTGGGATTAAGCCTGATGTTGTTATTGATGAAGTAGAAGCAGAATTTGTAGAAAACAATAAAAAAGAATCTACTTTTATTCGCGAAAAAGATTTAAAAAATCACTTAACAGCAACAATCGAAACAGCAGAAGAACGAGCAAACAGAGAGGCTGTAGAATTAAAAGAGCGAATTGAGCGAACTGAAAGATTTAAGCAATTGAGAGAGAAAAAGAAAAAAGGGAAAACAAAAGAGGCCGTTGCTGAAAGTGATGAAGATGGAAACCGTAAAATTAGTCCGCGTGAAGATTATCAAGTTCTTCAGGCCATTAATTATTTGAAAAATGTCGGGCTCATCAAAAGTTTAAAATTTTAAAAAGTGGAACTAGCAACTAAAAATGTTTCGGAAGTTATAAGTGAAATAAAAGAATTATTAGAGACTGAATTTTCTAATATTGCTATCGTTGGTGAAATTTCTAATCTTTCACTTTCTTCTTCCGGACATTGGTATTTTACATTGTCTGATAAAGACGCCTCAATGAGTGCAGCACTTTTTAAAATGGATGCTCTTCGAAATCCTCTTATTAAAAAAATAAAAGATGGGGATAAAGTTATCGTCATTGGCGATATCAATGTTTATCCCAAGCGTGGAACTTTTCAAGTTATCGTGAAAAGAATCACCCCAATGGGAGTGGGCGATCTTAAAGAGCAATTTGAAAAACTAAAACGCAAACTCGCGAGCGAAGGTCTTTTTGATATAGATACTAAAAAAACTATTCCTGCTCTTCCAAAGCGTGTGGCGATCATTACTGCTCAACGTGGCGCTGCCCTGGCTGATTTTATCAATATTTATAAAAGAAGATCTATCTGGATGGATCTCGTAGTTGTACCTACGTTAGTCCAAGGAGATGATGCTCCTAGAGCATTAAGAGCTTCACTACACAATGTGATAAAGTATTCGATGGATGCTACTTCCGATAAAAAGATTGATCTTATTGTTTTGGCCCGCGGTGGTGGGAGCTTGGAAGACCTATGGGCATTTAATGACGAAGGACTTGCTTGGGATTTGCACAACTGTCCAATTCCTACAATCAGTGCCATCGGACATGAAGTAGATTTTTCTATTTCAGATTTTGTTTGTGATCTTCGTGCGGAGACTCCTTCAGCAGCTGCAGAAATAATCACTCATCAACAAACATTAATAAAAGAAAAAATGAGTACTCTAAAAGGGCGGCTTATTAGTTTTATCGAAATTAAAACGAGTCGGATTCACAATCGTCTCAAATATGCTCACCCAAATTCCATTCTCAATATTATCTGGAGTGTCTTTAATTCTTATCAAAAAAGACTAACCCGAGTTGATTTAAGAAATAGGTTCGGAGAGCTGACGCATATCCATGAGTTTTACCTAGAACTAGATGAAAATTTAGAGGCGATGAAAACCTCACTTAAGGAAAAAATGATTTCACTTAATCACAGGCTTGATAAGTCTATGGGGCTTTTAAAAGTGCTCAACCCCAAAAATGTTTTAGAGCGTGGTTATGGATATGTGGAGACGGCAGAAGGCGGCGTTATTACTTCAGCAAAAGAGATGAAGCGCATTGGCAGCGAGGTAGAATTGAATTTACATTTTCACGATGGTAAAACAAAGATAAAGAAAATATAAGAAAATCGTGAAAAATAAACTTAAAACGAAAATCAATTTTATAGTAGATCAAAGACTGATTCAAGAGGATCGGACTGAGTTTCTGATTCGTGCCTTACATGATGATAAAATTAAATTTCAAACTGAACCAAAAGAAAATGACGATCTCAACTTAACAGTTATATTTTCTCATAAAAAAAGCCTCAGGAATTTCTCGAAATATAAAAATCGCATTATAGTCTTAGATTCCAATGATGATTATGTGTCTGCACCACTAGAGCGAGTAAACCTCAATTCAAATGAAGAGATTCTTCAATTTTTAGGAAAAGTTTTTATTATTGAAAAACGATCGTTGCTTCAAGCTAAAATTCGAGAAAGTGAAAAAATCTATGAGATGATTAAAGTACATAATCTAGAAAAACCTTCTTCTGTATTTCAAAATTTTACTATAGATGAAAAAAAAGATATCGAAAATCTCTTAGATTTAGAAATACTTCTACTCGGCGTAGACCTTGTAAAAGATTGGAATATTCATTTTAAAGCCTTCTCAAAAAAGCATTCTCAGTTGCAACAATTAACTCTTTACAGCGGAGCGGAGCTGTTGGAAGAAGATGGAGTTAGTGATGACGGGACTCTCATCTTCAATCTTCCTTATAATGACCTTTTTCTTTGTCTGAAATTTAAATCAAATGAGTTGCGAGAATATTCACTTGCTATCGAAATGCTATTGACTATGATCTTGAGAACAATCCAAATTCAAGACCAACAACTTATAAAAAGTGATGGTGAAATTGATTTTTGGAAAAAAATTTTTTCAAAAATACCTTACCCAATGGCCGTTATTTCAAGTCTTGGTGACTTACTTATTTATAATGAGTCATTTGCTAAAATTGGAATTTTACCAAAAGAATGTTTAAGGTTTAAAGACCAGGAAAGCTTAGAAATTTTTCAACAATTTTACAAAGTCCGAAGAATTGAATTTCCTATCAATCTTATTAACGTATCGTACTTTGTTTTTTACACATCTGAAGCTCGAGAAAATAAATTGCCTAAAGGTCCTACTAAATTATCGAATAAAGGAACTGTGGACGAGTTAGGAATCATCTCGAGTTCTATTGCCCATGAACTTAATAATCCACTGGCTGGAATTTTGGCGGCCCTTTCATTGCTGTCCCTAGAAGAAGGTTGGTCGGCTGATAATCTCGTCGATTTAGACGATATGAAAAATGGAGCAAAAAGATGTAAGGAGCTCGTAGAAATATTCTTAGGCTTTTCTAAGTTTTCACCAGCAGCAGGGCATGCACCGTCGATAAATGCTTCAGTGGACCAAGCAATTAATTTGTTGCGCTTTAGAATGATTGAGTCCAATTTAAGATTGGATATAAAATATACTCCGACATTAGAAATATTTTCTCACCAGGTGAACTCGTCAATTCTTTCAATGATTCTTTATCTGATTTTAAGTGAACTCATGACTGCATTTGCGCATGAAAGATTGATAACTCAAACTCATGTTACAGCGATGAGTGGTGAAGTGCTAGAGTTCTCTAATCAAATTGTTATAAAATTAGAGCATGATTTTGAATATGAAGAAAAATTAGCACAATCAAAGTTAATTCAACATTTACTTGTTTTTGAAAAGTTGGAAATTAATTTTTTACGACAAGAAATTAGACTCATTTATCGCGCTTAAGAATTGAATCCTATAAGTAATCTTGTGGAAAATTATAATTATTTGGGTTTTTCTCAATAAAAGTCTCAAGAGGTATTTTTAAATCAGCATTTACAATTTTCTGAGCACTTTTATTTATTAAAAGATAGTCAGGATTAGATCGCAAGAAAACAACCAAAAAATTATGAATGATAGGGGATAGGTGGTCTTTTTTTAGTTTAGATTGACTGATTCTTGTACTTTTCGAATTTATATATTGGACGAGTTTATTTTGATGAGTTGGATATCTAAAAACTAATTCCATTTTGTGGTGCAATGAAGCCAGAGGGTAAATCACATACTGCTCTGGTATTAAATGATTCATTACTAAAAAGTCATGACTGAATTCTATTGGTGTTGAGATGTTTACGTTATCAAAAACAATCTTGTTCAATTCACAAAGCTTAACAATCGTTTCTTTTTGTAGGGCTTCGCTAAGTTTTGAAAAATAAGTTGAAAGTTCAATGAGTCCCTGGAAGTAAGGACCAATCATTTTGATGGTTAAAATTTCATAGGGAACTTCTTTTATTTTTTGAACAATATACTTCGTTTCTTCTGGGCGAGAAAGACTTGGAAAAGAAAATAGTACAATGCCCTCTGCTCCCTTTAATGTAACTAAAATAGGCGTTTTGATAGATTCAATTTGTGCCACTATATCATTTATTGAAGTTTCTTTTTTATAATGAATGCGATCAAGTTCAAATTTATTCTTTGGATAATAAAGACTATTCACTTTATGTATTTTTTTATGAATAAAAATGCTTAGGAATTTTAAAAGTAATTCTGCTGAAGCTAAAGCATCATCAAGAGCTCTATGAGCTTTTTGATGTTTTAAATTAAAAATTTTACTCATATAATTAAGGTTTGAACTTAATAAATTGGGAATCATATATTTAGTCATGAGATTCGTGCATATAGCCTTATTTGTAATTTCTTCTTTGCCAGCTCGTCTTAGGACAGAATTAAAAAATGGAACATCAAATGAAGTATTATGGGCCACTAGTATTGAATTTCCCATAAATTCTAAAATTTCATCGATAACATCTTCAATAACAGGAGCATCATTAACATCAGCTTCTTTTATATTTGTTAGTTTTTGGATAAAGTCGGGAATTTGTATTTCTGGTTTAATCAAAAAACTTTTTTGATCAACGATCTTGAGTTGTTCAACTCGAACTAATCCAATTTCAATGATTTTATCGTTTGAGTGGTTTCCACCGGTGGTCTCTAGATCAAATACGCAAAAAGAAAGGTCGTGGAGAAGTTGATAAGAACTATTCGTCGTCATATAAATCCTTTAGTCGAACATTCGTTCGATTACATTTGGATTTCAAGTTTACTCTCTTAGCGAAGGGGATTCAAGAAGAAAATAGGCTCCAACTTTACGTAACCTAGGAGCCTATAGAATGACTTATTTACCTTTTATACCACTAGAAGTTTGCCTATAAGCAGGTACACCAGATTGTTTGCAACCTTCCTGATCAAGTGATTTTGCAATAGATTCAGAAGGAAGAGTTACGTGTTGAATAACTCGAGCAACGTGTCTTTGGACGATACAGCTTTTAAACCAGCTTTGAGTAAGAGTTGAGTCCTTTTTAAACCACTCACCGGCAGATTTAGCTGCATCCATATCGCTAAAAGTAATATTGTCTGTACCTACTTTATATTTTCCACCCCAGTGAAGTGCTTCAATCAAATCGAGTGGATTCATTGCTGGAAGTTCACTGCTTTTGGCTTGGTAATAATAGCCAACCAACTTAGATTGCATAGGTCCTGCGTTGTACATTGCTACGGCCATTAACCATCCAGTATGAAGTGGATAATATTTAGTTGCGTATGTATTTTTACATGCGCGTTGATAAGATTTTCCAGCTGAGTAAATTTCATTTTCTTTTAGTTTTGAAGGAACGAAGTGATCGTATAAACCTCTTAATGTTTTTGCTTTAAAGTTAACTGAAAGGGCAATGTCCTGGCAGTTGTTTACAAAAGAAGAAATGGCTTGGTAACGTTTTGATTGCAGATTGTTATTAGCTGAGGGAAAGCTTCCTTCTACTTGCTCAGAAGAAATTCCTTTAAAATCTTCAGATGTTAATTGGTAAGATGCTCTTGCACCTAAGTTTTTAATCGCAAGATCATAAAATGATTTAACAATATTTGTCGGAAGAGCATCGTCATCACAGTTAATATCTGAAGGCCATCGGTATTTAGCTTTTTCTTCATTTGAAAGAGTGTTCATGCCAGAGCACCATTCTTGAATATTAAGCTGAGACATACCACAAGAAAAATTTCCACCATCTGGTGAAATTCCCAATGATGACATTAGTGATTCTTGTTTCATCGCTCCGATTAAGACTTGAGGAGGGATTTCATATTTTAGTGTTGCTGCTTGAATCGCAGCCAATTTATCTTGAACTTTTCTACCACCATCAACAATCATCCAAGCTTGTTCAAGAGTCGCAGGACTAAAGCTTCCAGTTTTTAGTGCTTCTCTTCTTAGCACTTCTTGATTGCGACAAAATTTTAAATCTGCTGCTTTGTTATTTCTCCAATCTAGTATTTCTTCTTTAGTTGTTTCATCTGGAAAATCACTATAAACATTTTCTACGCGAGTAAGGTCAGGGCAGGGTAGTCCTCTTACTAAAATTTCTTCCGGACAAAGTACGGCTGGATTATCCCATGAAGTTGCGGCAACAAGTGAAGTTGCTTGCAGCGATAAAGCGATAGTCGCGAGCAAAAATTTTTTCATAAATACATCTCTTTTAGGAATGTCTATTAATAAGAAGTTCCTGCAAAATACAAAACTTGAAGTAAGAGGGCCATAGCTCTATGAAAATAATACACTACTAATCTACTCAAATGATTAGTTAGAATTTTTCCTTAATAAGGATATGCATTTGTACGATAAAGCCTTGTTACACTCTTAAATTAGAGGAGATTCTATGCGTATAACTTATCCATTACTTTTATCTTTAATGCTAACTTCATGTGCTGCTTATAAAGTTCAAGGGCCTATGCACGCTCCACCTTCGGTTCGCGAGCCAAGTTCTTCAGATGATGAAGTTAATCTTAATAAGGGTTTTGAAGCGATGATGAATGCCCAAGATCCAGAAAAGGAATTCGTTGATTACTTAAGTCGTCTTAAAAGTATATTCGTTAGAGCAGAGTCTAACCTCGCCGAATTTGACCATGAATTAGATGAAGCAGTAGCGGCTTCAACAGGCCTGTCCTTTGATAATTCTAAAACATACAAAAAGTTAATCATTTTGTGGGGATTAAGCCACAGATTAGAAGATAAAATTATTTTTCATTATTTGAAACTCACAGACATGGCTTACGATAAATCAATTCCATCTGATAAAAGAAAATTAGCCAAGAATATTATTCGCAAATTTAAAGGTAAACTAGATTCAAAAGACCCAATGGAAAAAATTTCTTTTGATGAATTAAAAGTTCATATCGCAGCTGCGATTAAAGAAAGAAAAGGTATTTCAACTAAATCGATCAATCCAGCTGAATTACCAGCAAATAATTTTAAAGACGACGCTGAAAAACTAACGACTTTGAGAGCATACCGCACTCAATTGCAAGCAGTGGGAAAAGCTGAACAAGAATCTAACGACGAACTAGCTTTAAAAATTGAATCAGATTCTGAAAAACTTCAATTGGTAGATCAGTCAACTGGCCGTGAGCCGCAAAGTAATTTAAAATTTTATTCTAGTCCAGGACCAAACGGAAACGTCATGGGATTAATTTTTCCTAAAAATGTTTGGGCATTAACATATGACGATGGTCCCAACCCAACGCATACACCTGCCATTTTAAAAAACCTAGAAACATTGGGAATCAAGGCAACATTTTTCTGGTTAGCAGAAAATGTTATTCGCTATCAAAGCGTGGTTGACCTCGTGAAAGAAAAAGAAATGGTAAGAGCAAATCACTCTTGGTCACATGCTCAGCTTCCTAAACTAGATACGGCGGGACTACAAAAAGAAATTGTTCAATCTACTGAAGTTGAAACGAAAGCCTATGGAGAAAAACCAAAATTTTTTCGCTGTCCTTATGGAGCAGGAAACTCAGTTCCACGCATTAGAGAAATGATAGCTGGGTTAGACATGATTCACGTTTTCTGGAACGTTGATACACTAGACTGGCAAGATAAAGATCCAGACTCAATTGTAGAACGTGCAAAAAAACAAATGTTAGCGGCTGGACACGGAGTAATTTTATTCCACGACATTCATCCACAATCAGTCATAGCTTCTAGAAAACTAGTCGAATGGTCACAAATTCAAAAAGGTGACAATGCAATCCGCTGGGTTACAATTCCAGAGATAGTTAATGAAATGAACGGGGACGGAAAATAAAACTCTTCATTCTACTTTTAAGTACTTTTCTTTTATCATGCCAGACGACTCCAATGAGTACGTCTGGTCTTGATAAAATCCATAAACTTGACGAAGCTGCTAACTTTCTTATGTTAGTCTCTGATGGTGAAATGAAATCAACATGTGGACTTACTCCATCTGTAGCCCTTAATTTAATGCAACCACTGCATGCCTTAATTGATGCTGAAATAGAGAGTTCAAAAAAACTTATTACGGCCAAGCACCTAGCAAATTGTGCAGAAGAATGTCATTGTGGACTCTACTCAGATCTAGCTCAAAACAATCAGCTAAAAAATGACTTATATGAAAAGGCTCAGTCAGTATCTAAAAAACGACTAGTTACTTGCGCAGAACTTACTACAAAATGGCTCTGCAATGATCCACTTTTGAAAGAATTACAGTCTCAGGTAGAATCTCCCACCAGCAGCGGCCTTTAGAGTCTAAACACATTAAAATTTAGCTGTAAATTTTACAATTCTTGATATCACTTCTTGAAGGGATTGCCCTTTAGATATAGAAAACCCTTAAATTTATAAAGGCCTAAAAGCCTAGAGGGAGTTCAAAATGAAAAAAACTTTGTTGCCTTTAATTCTTTTAACTAGTGTGATCGGGTTTCCGCTGGCAAAAGCTCAAGTTCAGTTGCCAGTAACTACACCTATAGCTACGCCTATTTTTAATGAAGCGACAACATATTTTATTTCTAGCAATAGTGTTCGAATAAGATCGGCTCCAGATAATACGGGAAAAACTTTAGGAGAATTAAGCCTTAACGATACAGTGAAAATCATCAATCCATCAGTAATTTATAATCAAAAATATGTAGAAATCTCAATCGCTCATACATATGATCCAATTGTCAAATCAGAAAAATATTTTGTAAGTACTGAGTTCCTTTCTCCAAAAATCGTAGACTATAAAGACTTTGTTGGAAAATATTTCGTAGTTGTAAACATTGCAACCGAAACGATTCGACTTTATGAAAGAGTTTGTGCGGATAATTCTTGTCCAAACAAAATGGTTATGGAATCTGAAGTTGTCGTCGGGGAAGATATTGATCATCCCAAAGAAGAAAAAGGAAAAGGAAGAAGTATCTTGGGAAGTTACCGTGTTACGGGATGGAGTAAGTTTTATCAAGACCCAGAAGGACATTACCCTGCTTGGTATAAAGATGGATATCCCGCAATTCCAGAAATTGATTCTTCTTGGAGTGAATGGTTTTCTAAAAAAGCAATGCCTTTAGATAAAGATGGAAAGCCAGAAGGAAAAATGCGCGGAGCTTTTGGATGGTATACTGCTTTTGTTGAGCCTGAACCATTTGGACAATGGACGCATGGAACTTTAGGTTGGGGTGAAGATAAAGATAAATATATTAAGCGAGTAAAGAAACCATTAATCAATGTAGTTTCAGATCCAAGAAGTTCAGGTTGCACTCGTAATAATAACGAAGCAATCGCTTTCCTTCGCCAGATGATTGATGTTGGTGCTCCAATTATTAAAATTTACGCCAAAGAAGAAGTTTTAGATCCAACTTATTCTCAGTATCCAAACGCTACAGCAGAATGGAAATATGTTTTAACTAAAAACAGAAACCATGCTGTTGATCACTCTGAAGTTGTAAAGTCTTTGGGTATATCTGAAGCTGATTTAGATGCATTTTGGGTTGCTAAGCGTGCTGGAGGCGAGATGATTCTCGATCCAAAAAGTCCTCTTAACCAAATCATTGAAGTTGGAACATATGAGCGAGATACTCACCCTGATGCAATAGAATACACTCCAGGTGAGAAATTAAATAAGTTCAACCGCAAAGTTGGTCGCAAAGGGAATGTTTACGGGATTAAATCTAACGAAATGCATGGAAAGTTTTACGTAGATGCTGGAATGTTAGAAGAATATGCTCACCCAAATTCAGTTTTAGAAGTGAGTGGTTTCTCAGATGAAATGACGCCACCATGGATGGCTGTTTCTCTTCTGAGAAAATAAATAATTGAGGGTTCTATGAAAAAGACGAATACGATTTTAATTAGTGCTCTGACTTTAATGTCCTTAACTGTTGTGGCTAATGAAAAGACAGACAAGAACTGGATTCAGCAATTGGACAATCAAGGCATTGCTGCCAAAGATCAAGCCTATTGTTATACCAATGAAAATGGTATTGTTGAAGGATCAAATCTTGATATGAAAATTCGCCTCGCTTCAGTATCTAAACTTCTCACATCCTTATGGGCATTGGATAAACTTGGAGTTGATTATAAATATGATATGAAACTTTTTATTAAAGGAAACAATCTTCATATTCAAGGCAGCTACGACCCCTTCCTTGGAAATGAAAAAATGTTTTTTTTAGTCTCTCAATTGAACCAATTGGGTTACACAAAATTCGATACAATTACATTTGATAAAAATTTATTAATTGAGCCAGATGTTCAGTACGAATTAGATCAATATCCTAACATGGGACCAATTTCTAATGGAAGGAATGTAAAAAATTATTTTAACACTCAATCGTGGTCAGCTGATACTAAGGCTGAATATGCAAATTATTACGCGATGGCAAAAGCTGGAAGATTTGTAAAAGATGTTAAGTTCGAAGTAACTGAAGTTAAATATGTTGAAGAAAATCCGTTTAAAGATGATGAAACAGCAAAAGTGTTAACTCTTTCTTCACCGCCCCTTTATAAATATCTTAAAGAGATGAATATTAAATCTAATAATACAGTTGCCGAAACAGTCTTTCGTCAATTAGGTGGAATTCCAAATTTCAAAGTTTATTTGAATGAACGATTTAATTTAAATTCAGATCAAATCCAATTTTATACAGGAAGTGGATTACCTTCTGTTGTTAACGGAGTAAGAAGAGACAACTACGCTACTTGCTCAATCATGTTAAATTTAATTTCGGAACTTAAATCAGTTATTGAAAAACAAGGTAAAGAAATAGAAGACATCGTTGCAGTTCCAGGTAGTGATGGTGGAACTTTTAGAAATCGCATTTTTCCAACTGATTACAAGAATTCATTCGTAGCTAAAACAGGTACGTTGATGCATACATCAACTCTGGCCGGGGCAATGAACACGCAAAAAGGGTTTAGCTTTTTTGGGGTTTTTAACCAATCAACAGATATTGGTGGATCTAAAACAGTTCAAAACTCAATGGTTAAATCAATAATGACAGAAATGGGTGGACCTAAAGTTTTTGATTATAAAGTTGAAGGTTTTCATACTTACAATGGTGATACTTTAAAAGCTTTTGATCTGTCTTCTGATTTCTCAACAATCGAAGAAGGACTTAATTAATTGTTAGATATATTTGAAAGAAATAAATCAAAACACATCTCAAAAACAGGGATGTGTTTTTTATTTTCAATAATAATAATGACGGCTAGTTTTTCTTACGCTCAAATAAAAACGTCTCCAGACAGTTATATCATTTCCGATAAATTTGATTTTGTAATTGCTCCCATTGCTGATTTGGGAGAACCACTTGTACTGTGGGCAACCAATTACCATCTACCTGAAATTGAAAATGGTAACGGTAATTTTCCCTTGCGAGATGTCGATGGAATAGAATTAGGACCTAGAGTCAGCTTGGCAGAATGGTGTAAAAGCGCTTTAGAAGGAACAGTGAGAATTCTTTATGACGATGGGCGAGTTAAAACATTTAACTACGATACATCAACGGATTTATTTCCAAATGACTGCTCTGCCTATTATCCATTCAATTTAGGGAACTCTAAATTTAAAAAATCCCGTGGCCCGTTTGGAGAAGGTAGTCGTAATTTTCGATTAGCACCTTACAGAACTCTTGCAACAGATCCTACCATTATTCCAACTGGCACCGTTTTATTTATTCCTGAAGCAAGAGGAGCAAAGATTATTTTAAAAAACAATGAAACGATTATTCATGATGGATATTTTTTTGCTGGAGATATGGGAGGCGCCATAAAATTAAATCATGTGGACGTGTTTATTGGATTACACAAAGATTCATCTTTTTTTCCATGGGTCTCAAATTCTAGCTCAAGAACATTTAAAGCTTATATTATTAAAGATGTTGCTATTGTTAATGAACTGACTCATTTACATCGCTACTAAATCCATATCAAAAATCTATAAAAAATAGTTCAAAAATCAATGCCATGGTCAGCATTGCTCCTTTATTTCTAGTCATGTACTTGTAATGTCCGTTAAAAAATAGCGGATAATTCTGTCGAGGAGTAGATATGTCATTGCGGATTTTTAGAAATTTTTCTGCAACCAGTTTCTTATGTATGACTTCTTTTTTATTGTCTTTCAATAATGTTTTTGCAGATGAGATTTCGCGAATCAAGATTCTTGATAAGATGATGTACACGATTAATCCGAGTGCACAAATAATTGGACCATTTTTCAGAGATCAGGCAGATAAAAATGAAAAGACAAAATATGTCTCTGAAATAATAAAATTAATTTTAAAAGTAGCAGATGATAAAGCTAATAAATATTTAGATGCTGGGGATTATCAAGCCTATTATGCATTTTTGACTTTAGCCTTAACAGTGCCTTTGCATGAAGGTGTTTATGTGCATTTTAGAAACGTAGATGGTGATGTTTGTTTTGCTGATGCCAATAATGGAGAATTGGTAAAAAAAGCGAATCCTACTACTTACAAAATATTTAATCAGTATTTCAAAAATCCGAATACTCCATTTTTTCCCAATTGTGAAACGATGAAAGTTACAAAAGGAGTCAAGCAAATGATTCGCGGAGGTGATGGAACAGATTTAAGCATCATGCAAGTCAGTATACGTTGGCACTTTGATGATTTTCTTGCCAATAAAAAATATATTGGTGTTTCTTCTACTCTTGAGTATGGTTTTGGGCATTTGTTAAATGGGTTTGATCCAGTTTATCGAAATGTTTCTGACTATAAATGTATAACGGATACTGGAGGTCAAAAGAAAAAAATTAATTATATTAATTTGATCAAAGGAATTTGGGCAGGGAAATATAATTCTGGATCAATTGCTCAAACATGTCGATTTGCTGATCCCAATTCTCCATACCGAAAACATGATATTGGGTTTGCTCGAAATTTAGATAAGATTTTAAATTTCAACGGGACTATCCCAGCAGATTATATAGGTGACCTTATTGTTGATCAACCTACAACGATGGCAATAAAAGAAATTATCTTAAATTTAAAAGAAAATAGAAACCAAAGAACTGCACTCGATAAACTTTTAGAACAATAATTACAATGAGAATTAAAATTTTATATTTGATGCTCGTAATGGCTTCTGCCTTCTTGTTGCTTAAATCTCAAAATAATACTCATTCTCTTTCGGGAGTCTATGCAAGTGCCTTGAATGCGAATGAAGGAATTCTTGCTAATGACCGGCTAGTTTTAGAAAGAAACTTAAGAACTAGAGTTTTACATGATCCGAACTGGATAAAAGTTAATGATTTCTCCATTGGAATTCAAGAATTGGTAGATAGTGAAAATGCAAAAGATATGTTTAAAATTAGCAATGATAGTTTAGACGATCTTGAAAGTTGCTTGAAAAAAGATTTTTGTGGAATGGAGAGACGCAGTGAGGATGATTCTTATTTTGATGATGGTAAAACTCCAGGACATATTTTGCTTGGGAGAAACCTTGAAATACTTTTGCAGTCATTGAAGTTTAATCCAGAGTTAAGCAATCGCCTTGATTGGGATTTGATCAGAGAATTAACTGAGAGTGCAAACGAAAAAGTACAAGTTTTGGCACTTAAGTTATTGAAGGATTACAAAACAAATGAAAGCGATACCGCAAGGCTTCTAAAAATTGCAGAAAATTTCAAAGGAAAAGCAAAGGCAGATGCACTTATTTTTTTATCAGACAGAAATGCAAATGCAGATCGTGAAATGATTTTAAATTCATTAGAAAAATCTTTTGCGAATGATGATCCAAATACTGCGATTTCAGTGGTCGAAAAATTGGGTAAAATGAATCTCCTAAAAAGTGAATTAGAACGAATTGCTAAATATCTTTG
Source organism: Bacteriovoracaceae bacterium (assembly GCA_947446575.1). Lineage (GTDB taxonomy): Bacteria > Bdellovibrionota > Bacteriovoracia > Bacteriovoracales > Bacteriovoracaceae > Bacteriovorax. Next base: position 32,845 of record CANFHC010000020.1, read on the forward strand.
TCACTATAAAGAAAAAGGAGCTGATGAACATAATTGGAAAATGATTGATTATCAAATGGGAAAACTTGATGTTGATTTAGATAATATTTGCAATTAATTATTTAGTTTAAATTCAAAACTTTTTTCAAAATACCCCCCCATGCCTTTAGATAGTTTCCAATTAATAATGGTTTTTTTTACTGATTCATCTAAAATTCTTATTCCACTAGTCTCCACTATTTCGACTTGGATAATTTCTCCTTCAGTATTATACATTGCCTTCACTTTCACTTTCCCTTCCAGTCCGTTTTGTCGGGCCAGTGGAGGATAAGGAGGTTCACTCATTTGTAAAAAATGGATGGGACTAACTGAACTTTCAGATTCACCAGCTATCGTACTTGGAGAATTACTAAAACCAACTGATTCGATTGGTTTTAGATTGTTTATTGATGGATTAATTCCTTGACGCTTTTTTGCCAACGAAAAACCACTTAGGTCTATTCCTTGAATATCCCTTCCTTTATTTCCACCAACCGAAGATATTGATTGTTTGCTATTTTTTAAAGTGAAATAAAAAATGGGAATGGCGTGCAGAAATAGGGCCATAAGAAATGGTATGAATTTGTTAGTTCGCATAAGTGTTATCTTATTGTACAATTGCAAAGAAAAAAAGACGAAAGAGGGCCAATATGTTTATGGATAAAAAATTTTTGAAAATGCGCGATGGCGCAGAACTCTACGTCCAAATCAAAGAATCTGGAAGTCCTGTTTGGATTGTGGCCACACATGGGATAGGCGAACATATGGGACGGCATAAATATATCCCTGAACTGTTTGGGCATGACTTTAATATTTTTCAATATGATTTGCGTGGGCATGGCAGAAGTACTGGTAAAAGGGCGTATGTAAATAATTTTTCAGATTATATGGAAGACTTAAAAGAAATAATTAGATTTCTTAACGATAAATACCGTATGGATCGTTATGTGCTTTTTGGACATTCTATGGGCGCCTTGATTACATGTGCGTTCATGCAAAACTTTGTAGAAGACGCGCGCTACCCTGAGCGCTTGATTGTCAATGCTCCTCCATGTGGAGCTGATGGACTCTTTGGAAAAGTTTTAAAAGTGCTTCCTTCAGCTGTTTTTAATGGGGCATGTGAAATTCCATACTCATTTCCAATTGGTGGATTGGTTGATTTGGCTCATTTGTCTCATGATCCGAGAACCAAAGATGATTATATTCGTGATGAGCTCAATTCTGTTAAGTTGCAGTCGAAGTTAATTTTTGAATTAATTAAAACAGCGCAAGAAACTTTTGCAAGACCAATTCGGTCACGCTGCCCAAGTTTTGCGACAGTTGGAGGCTCTGATAGAGTTGTGGGGACCAGCTATGTCATAGAATATTTTACCACCGTAGATAAATCATTTAACTTTAAAGTTTTTGATGGTGCATTCCACGAAATGCACAATGAGATTGAAAAGTATCGCAAACCATACTTTGATCATTTAAAAATGATTTTTAGTGAAGTGCTGTTTAAACCTGAGGCTTAATCTTATGGATGATTATTTTAAAAAAGTTCTACTATGGTTAGAAGACACGAAAAACTTAGCGCCTGAAGTCTGTGATTGGATTGGTATCTATTACAAAGAAAGTTACCTCTTAAATAGTACATCTACTGATTTAGTTATCGGACCCTATCTTGGTGAAGAAACAGAACATACGCGAATTTCAATTGACCGTGGTTTTTGTGGTATGGCCTTAAGAGAAGAGCGCACTGTAAATGTAGCCGATGTGACGAGCGATTCAACTCATATCGCTTGTAGTTTAAAAACGCGCTCCGAGCTTGTTGTTCCCATTGCTGATAATAATGGCAATTTCGTAGCTGAACTCGATATTGATTGCAATCGGTTGAATGCTTTTTCTAAAGAGTTGGAAAAAACTTTTCAAGAAGCAGTTAAGTCCTTTCCACTCTTAAATAATTAGACCATTATTGCGGCGGAAATTTTTCTAAGTAACTAACTCGCTCCAATGCAGGTGGATGAGAAAAATAAAACTTACTGTAGATTGGATCAGGTGTCAGTGAGCTAGCATTGTCCTTGTACATTTTCACCAAAGCAGAGATTAACTTAGATACTTTTGCATTTTGAGAAGCAAACTCATCAGCTTCATATTCATACTTGCGAGAAAAATAGGCAGAGATTGGAGTTAGTAAAAATGTATACACTCCGGCCACCATTGAAAATAAAGTGAGTGCCATATAATTTGATGGAGTGTGAACTCCGTGTCCCTGAAAAAAGAGCATGCTGCTTTTTAAATATCCTAATACTGCAAAGCCTATAAAACTTAAAATGAAACTTTTTATCATTCCTTTTAAAATATGCTTTTTCTTCATGTGCCCAAGCTCGTGTGCTAAGACGGCTTCAACTTCTTCTACATCTAATGAAGAAATTAGAGTATCAAAAAAGACGATGCGTTTATTTTTTCCAAACCCAGTGAAGTATGCATTTCCGTGCCCACTTCTTTTTGAAGCGTCCATGACATAAAGACCTGAGCTTTTGAAGCCACAACGAGCGAGTAAGTCTAAAATTTTATTTTTCACTTCTCCTTCAGGAAGTGGAGAGAATTTATTAAAAATAGGAGCAATAAAAGTTGGATAAATAAAGACTAACAAAAGTTGAACGGCTGTTAAAAAGACAAAAGCATAAATCCACCAATTGTTACCAAGTTTTTCCATAATCCATAAAATGGCATAGGCGATAGGTCCGCCTAAAATAATGGCAAGAGCAGCTCCTTTAATTCGATCGTTAATAAATGTTTTCCAAGTTGTTTTATTAAACCCGAATTTTTCCTCGATAACAAAAGTGAAATAAAGTGCTTGTGGTAATGCAAGTATGGAAGAAACAATCCCAAGGAGAGCAAAAAAGAGTAGTCCTGTACTTATGTCAGATTTAGCATGGGTCATGCTAACGCGGTTTAAGAGTTCTAGTCCTCCCCCAAGTGTCCATACTAAAAAGATGGCTAAATCAATAAGATGAAAAAACTGGCCCACTTTTATTTTAGTCACAGAATAATCAGCTGCTTTTTGATGATCTTCTAATGTGATTTGAGATAAAAATTTAACAGGAACGGTATTTCGGTTTTTAAGAATGTGATCCATATTTCTTTTATCTAAAAGACTTTCAATTAAGCTCTTTAAAAAAAGTGCGACTAGAAAAAATTTGGTAAAAATATTGGCTTCCATTATATATATCCTTTCTACTTATTCTCAGTATTCATTTTATTTTCTATGAACTATAGTATGACCACTATGAAAATTCATCAAATCTTCTTTAAGAATACCCTGCGTAATTTTTGTTACCTAATCAGTTTTTCGGATGGAGCCATATATTGTATCGATCCGTTTCACTCTGACTTAGTCTTAACCCACTTAAAAGACCAAAAATTAATGGGAATTATTAACACTCACGATCATTGTGATCATCACTCGGGAAACGATGAATTAATTGATCGTTTCGGCTGCGAAGTCTGGGCGCATAAAGAGGCAATAGTTCCGGGAAAAACCAAAAACTTGAGTGATCACGAAATAATTCATCAAAGGGGGGAATGGTGCTTAAAAAGTCTTTATACACCTGGGCATACTATGAGCCATTTGGCCGTCATGCTGGAAAAGGATTATAAACCTTATGCCCTTTTTACGGGAGACTGCTTTTTTAATGCCGGCGTAGGCAATTGCCATAATGGTGGCAATCCAGAAGTGCAATATGAAACGATTAGTAAAATTTTTGGTAATTTTCCAGATGAGCTACTCATCTATCCTGGGCATGAGTATTTAAAGCGTAATTTAGAATTTACTAAAAAATATGAACCCCACAATACCGATGCTCAGTCTTTTTTAAATATTATAGAAAGCCAAAATCTAGATGAAGTGTTTTATATTAATTCTATGAAAATTGAGCGCACGATTAATACTTTTATTCGATTAAATAGTTCTGATTTGCGAACAGAGTTGCATTTAGAAAATAGTGATGAAAAAAAAGTTTTTTTAACACTTAGAGAATTACGAAACCGTTGGTGAGGATTTTATTATGACATTACCCAAAGTTGGCAATCTTGCTCCTGCATTTAGTTTACTTAATCAAAAAGAAGAAACTGTAGAATTGAAATCTTTACGTGGACAAACAGTTGTTCTGTATTTTTATCCAAAAGCTTCGACTCCAGGATGTACTACTCAAGCTTGTGGGATCCGCGATTTTAAAAAAGAGTTTACTAAACTTAATACTGTCGTTCTAGGTGTAAGTCCTGACGAACCAAAGAAACTGCAAAAATTTATCGAAAAAGAAAAATTAAATTTTGACTTACTATCTGATCCAGATCATTCCATTGCTGAAAAATATGGCGTATGGGGATTAAAAAAGTTTATGGGGAAAGAATATATGGGTATCATTCGCACGACTTTTATTATCGGAGCAGATGGTAAGTTGGCGCATATTCTAGATGACTTTAATACTAAAACTCATCATGAAGATGTTTTAGCCTACTTAAAAGGAAATTTAACTTAGTTATTTTTGGAGTTGAAAATGAAGGTGTCTTTTCTTGTAATTTTCTTTATCTCTTTAATTCAAGTGGCAGAAGCAAAATCTCTTTTGGTTATGTCTTATAATGTAGAGAACCTCTTCGATGTTTCTCACGATGTTGTTAACGGAAAAGAGAAGAAAGACTGGTCCTTTTTACCTAAAGATGCTCCTGGAAAAAAAGAGGCATGCTTAGGAGAAAAAAGTAAGCATTATAGAAAGGAATGCCTAGATTCTGATTGGACTGCTGCAAAATTAGAATTAAAACTCTCGCAAATCCATGATGTCGTTTTGCACGACCATGAACTTCCAGATTTTTTAGGCTTAGTAGAAGTAGAAAATCCTAACGTTGTTGGTATGCTGGCTAAAAAATTAGGTTATGAAAAATTTGAGATGACAGATAGTCCGGATGAAAGAGGTATTGATGTAGCCCTTCTTTATAAAAAGAATAAAGACATTAAAGTAATTTCTCGAACAGAGCATGTTATTCCCGTAGATTATCCAACTCGGAATATTTTAGAAGTTGAATTTTTAATTGCTGAAAAATATCCTTTAACCATCTTTGTCAATCACTGGCCGTCTTTAGCTAACCCTGATTCATGGAGAATTAAGGCTGCAGAAATTTTAATGAATAGATCACAAGAGATTTTGAAAAAAAATCCTACGATGGCCTTACTTGCCATGGGAGACTTTAATACGATCGATGACAATAATCCTCATCCTTTCAAAACTGTTCTCTTGAAGGATAATTTTTTCAGCGATGTTGAACAAACTTTCATGAATAGCAAATTGGTAGATGAAAAGTCTAAAAAGGCAAAGGTTCCAGGTACCTATTATTTTCCACCAAAAGATCAGTGGAATTCACTTGATCATTTTTTTGTGAATAATACTTTGTTAGACGGTAAAGGTTTGGATTTATCTGTAAAATCGTTTGAAATTTATTCGCCAGCTTTTATCACTCATGATTTAAAACGTAAGTCATATGAAGGAGGGCAAAAAAATATCAAAATGGTAATTGCACCAAAACGTTTTGTCCCAGAAGGAACGACTAAAGAGAGTATCGGGTTTTCAGATCATTTTCCCATTCTTGTTAAACTCGATTACTTGGATACTCATATAAATAAAAAGGCTAAAAAGGTTCCAGGAACCTATTAGGCAGTTTAGGACAATGAATAGACAAGTAAGACTTAAAATGAATATATGACGATAATCAATTAAGATAGAATTGTGAAATACATTAAATCCTCTCTATTTAATCGGGCACCTAAATTATTGGCAGCAACCCTAAAGCTTGCGACTGGTAAAGATATCGATGCTGCCATTGAGCACCTTTCGGAGCTAAAAGGTGTGCCTCAAAAAATCGGTCAACTTCTTAGCATGGATGTTACTCAATACATTCCAGAAGAATTTAAAAATAAATTAAAACCACTACAAAGTGAAAGTAAAAAATTTGATCACGAAATTTTATTAGCAGCAGTTAAAAAGTCATTAAGTGTTGATGCGTTTCTGCAAATAACTCACTTTGAAACAAGTTCAATTGGAGCGGGAAGTATCGGTCAAGTTCATTGGGCCATGATTGATAACAGAAAAGTAGTTTTTAAAATTCAATACCCTGATATCGAAAAAACAATTCATGCTGACATTGCATTATTAGGGCCATTGGCTTCCATTTATGAATTCATTAGACCTGATTCTAAAGATTTATCAATTCTTTTAAAAGAAGCCAAAAAAATGATTTTGGGTGAATTAGATTATGTTAAAGAAGCTAATCATCTTGTTTTTTTTAAAGAAAATTTAAAGCACGATGACCGCTTTTATGTTCCGGAGGTCCTTCAAGCGTTTTCCAGCGAAAAAATCATTTGTATGGAATATGTTGAAGGCCTTCCGCTCGCTCAATTTATAAAAGTTACAAAAGATATCGAAACAAAAAATAAAATAGCCAAAGCACTCCTCGAACTATTTATCGATGAGTTTTTTCTTATGGGTAAAGTTCAAACCGATCCTAATTTTGGAAATTACTTAATTAAAGATAATCTTCAAATTGTTTTACTCGATTTTGGTGCTGTAAAAGATTTTAATTCAGATTTTAGATTGGATTACTTTAATCTGTTGGATGCTTCTTATAATGGCAATAAAGATAAAATTTTATTGTTTGGAGAAAAATTAGGACTCGTAAACCGATCGGACAGATTAGAGGCAGTGAATCTTTTTGTGAGTTTCATGAAGGATGTCCTTTCTTATTTCCATGCAGAAATTAACCCTGTGGATTTTAAAAAAGAAGAGATCACAAAAAAACTCCTGGAGACTGGATGGAAACTTTGGAAGGAACAAAGAATTTCTAGTCCTCACTCCGATCTCGTGTTTCTACACCGTAAGCTAGGCGGTCTCTTTTCTCTTCTTAAAGAAATGGAAGTCGAAATTGACCTAAGTCCATTCTGGGAAAAAATTAAAAAATTTAATTAATTAATGTTTGCGCCAATGCCGTATTTATTTGGAGCTTTTGAATATATGCTTTCAGCATTTCCCATCCATTCGTTTAGCATAGCCTTTCTGTTAGCATCACTAGGGTGAGTCGACATGAATTCAGGTGGTGCTTTGCCTCCAGAGGCAGCACTCATACGATCCCACAGCCGAGGAGCTTCGGCCGGATCATATCCTGCGCGCGCCATATAGATTTGTCCTTCTTGATCGGCGGCAGATTCATCTCCACGAGAAAATTTTCTATCGAAAAAGGTAATGGCGAAAGCAGCGGCCACGCCACCTAAGGCCGTTATTTTTTTACAGGTATCGTTTTTACAAAGTAATTGACCACCAATAATAGAGGCTGCTCCGATAGCAAGGCCTGCATAATTTTCTTTAATCGCTCGAGCATAACGCTGTTTTCCGTGGCGAAGAGTCGCGTGAGCTACTTCATGTCCTAAAACTGCAGCCAAGGCAGCTTCAGTTTTTAGAACTGGCATAATTCCCGTATAAACAGCGATCTTACCACCAGGCATACACCAAGCGTTGACTTCAGGGCTTTCAATTAAAACTGTTTCCCATTGGAAATTCTCGCCTGAAGAAACTGCAATTCTTTTTGCTACTCGCTGAACCATATCGTTCCATTCTTTATTATTAGAAATTTTTGCTTTTGATTTTACTTCAACATAGGCCTTAGCTGCTTGTGCATTGATCTCAGCATCTGTTGGTTCTTTAGGACCTAAAGTTGAACAACTTGATAAGAAAATGATAAGACTAAAAATTAATGGGTAAGGGAAGAAATTTTTTTTCATATAGTACTCTTTTGATCTGGAATTATTTCGTTGATTAAAATATCGATGTGAAATTTTTTTGAACAATTCTCAATTAGTAATTCAATCTCTTTTTTTAAAAGTATATCGCCCTTCAAATCGAGGTCTCTATATTGGGTATGAGGCTCGTAAGGTAGAGTTGAGTAAAAGCAAAGGCCTTCGTTGGCTTCAAGCTGAAAATAAAAAAAGGCAGAGTCCTCTTTATTTAAGCGGAGTACATAGTGAAAAAGTTGACTAGAACGATTGGGCATATGACCTTCCAAATCCGTTGACTTGTTTTTGATCTCATTTAGAATAAAAGTTAAGTTATCGCTTTCACATTTACAAGTCATGGAGGACAAAAAGTGAAAAGGAATTTTGCCAAGAAAGCGCCGCATGCGTTGCTCATTGTAGTAACAGCATTATTTTTCACTTCTTGTTCGTCACTTTTTTTGCGTCGTGGGCAAACAGTTGATTCAGTTCAACACGGTGAAAGTACTGCTACACAAAATGCTACTGTGCCCAAAGAGCAATATGACGAGATGGCTAGAAAGTATCAGGAACTTTTAAATCAATCAAAACAATTAGTAAAAACTGAATCTCCCGTTGTACCAACACCTGTTGTTGCAGGGAAAGAAATTCAAGCCAAGCCTGAAACGGCAGCAAGCACTTCTCTAGATCCTTCAGAGTTAGTAAACCATATAGATAAAGCGATTCCAGATACTGCCAATATCGATTCTGTTGATGCACTTAAGCCAGAAGGGAAAGAAGGAAAAGCCGTCGGTCCAGCTATTCCTACAAGCATGGGTGTTCAAAACGTCAATTCTAGCGATGATATCGATGAGCAAATTTCTCGTTTGCGCGAAGTTCAAGAATTAGTGCGAGTCAATAAATTTGAAAATGCTTTAGTTATTTTAAAAGATTTAGAAAACTCCAAAGAAAAGCAAATTGTAGTAAGAGCTAAAATTATGTTGGGTGATTTATTGTACAACCAAGGAGAGTTTGATTTAGCCTCTCAGGTTTACGAAGAAGTTATCAAAAAATATGCTTTCTCTGGTTATGTATTAAAGGCCCTGGGGAAACTAGTAGCTTGTAGCGAAAAATTAAAACAACCTGAAAAGCAGGCAAAATATTATTCTCTTTTACACGATTTTTTTGAGGCAACTTAATTGAATAAATATTTTTTCTTAATCATTCTTCTAAGTTTATTGGCACCTAAATCTAAGGGGCAAGATGCAGTGTCTGCTGATTTAGAAGAAGTAAATGTTTATGAATCGTTGAAAAAATCTGGAGATGCTCCATCAAAGGGTAGCGATGTAAAAATGTCTACTCTTGAGGAACAAGATGATTTGCAGTCACTGAAAGAAGATATTGGAGATGTTGTTTTTGAAAAAGACAAAAAAGTTGAAGTAAAAAAAGAAGATAAGATAGTAGAGAAGAAAGCAGAGAAAGTAGCTGGGAAACAAGTTGAAAAACAAGTAGAAGCAAAGGCTGGTCCTCTCAATGTTGAAAATCCAAAAGGGCAGACTGTTGAAGAAAATCCTTCAGATACAACAGAAATTATTGCCGATAAAAGCATTAATTTTGATGTCGGAAATGAAGAAAAAAAACTTTTAGAGCTCTCTAAATACGTTGATAAAAAAATTACTGGTAAAGAATGGGACGATATTGCCGTTAAGGCAAAATTAGAGAAGTACGAAGTTCAAAAAGGAGATTATCTTTGGAGCATCTCAAAAAAATTATTTGGATCGGGTTTTTACTATTCAAAAATCTGGGCGTTAAACCCTCAAATTTCTAACCCTCATGAAATTGAGCCGGGGACAATTCTCGCTTTTGACACCGGAGATGCTGATACACTTCCCAATGTTCAAGTGGGGGAGTTTAGTGACGATGAAGTTATTACAAATAAATCGGGAAGTTCATATACTAGTTCAGATGATAAAAATCGTCCGGACTGGATTAAGGAACGTAAGCAGCTAATTGATCAAGGAGTTTATTTCCAATTTGCCTCGGAAGAGACGTATGAAGATTTAGAGCGTTTGGAAAAAATGCAAAAAAATAACGAATACGAAAAATACGATCCACCACTGTCAGATATTTCGATAAAAGAGCCATCAGACCAATATGATAATACTGGATTTGATAAAAATTCCAAAATACTCTTCAATTACAAAGAAGGGTTTTTTCTTAATAGTTTTGTAACGACAAATGTTGTGCAAGATTTAGGTGAAATTAAAGCAACTCCTAAAGAAGCAGTTTTTATTCATAGACTTGATACGATCTATGTTAACTTTGACAAATCAGCCAAAGTAAAACCAGGTGATTTATTCTCGGTTTATACAGCGGGCGGAGAAATAAAAAATCCCATTTCTGATCGTTCTGGATTTGTTTATACCACAACGGCTCAAATTAAAACGATTCGCAAAATTGATGATGTTTGGGAATGTCTTGTTGTTGACCAATCGGGCGTTGTGCAAAGAAAAGATCGCATTACAGTCTATACTCCCAAAATTGGAAAAATTGCCAGAACTTATAGTAAACGTAGCGTAGAAGCCGCAATTATTGGAAGCTACAGAGAATCTCTGACAGGGATTGCTTACGGAGATGTCGTTTACCTCGATCGCGGTCGCGCTGACGGAGTAGAGCTCGGGAATCTATTTGAAGTTTATTCATTTGTTGATCGCGGGACTCAAAGAAAAATTACCCCAAGCCCGACTTATAAAATTGGTGAATTAACAATTATCAATATTACTGATAATTTTGCGACGGCACTTGTAACGAATTCTTCAAATGAAATTTCACTTGGAAGCATTGCTATTACGAAAACTCAAGAAGAAGCTGCTCGCGCCATTAAACTTAAGAGTAAAGATAAATTAAAAGATGTTCAAAAACTCGAAGGCAAAGCTCTTGATGAGTTAGATGTCGAATTAAACCTTGATGATGTAAGTCAAGACATTCTCAATAAAGCAGATAAGATTCAATTGACTGAGGATGAGTTGGAAGAACTTGAGCGTCAAGAGCGGGATAAATCAGTTATTAAAGATTCAGAGCGCGATGTAAAAGAACTTGATCGATTAGAAGGTGAAATTATAGATTCTGAGAAATCTCTCAACGAAAGTAAAGTTGATGAAGATAAATTCTTGGAGCAATCAAGCCTCGAAGATCATGAGAAAAAAGCGAAGCAGCCAGATCCAAATGCTTTTGAATCGATAAATGAAATCGAAAAAGATATTGGAAGAAAATATTTAGATGAAGATATCAACAACAAAGAAAATCCTTATGGACTCACAGAGTTTGATATTGAAGAAGTAGATGAGTTGTTGAATACTGGTCCCAAAAAATAAAATTTAATCACCTAAGGTAAAAAATATGTGTGCTAAAGCTGTTGCTAAGAAATCGGCTGCAAAAAAAACTCTGGCGACAAAACCAGTGGCTGTAAAAAAAACCGCGGTAAAGGCTAGTAAAGTTGTCGCTAAAAAAGCTACGGCTAAAGTTGATACTGAAGAAGTTGTCGTTTCATCAGCTAAGCTTGGAACATACGATTTGGTCATTGTGGAGTCACCTTCAAAAGCAAAAACGATTAAAAAATATTTAGGAAGAGGCTATCAAGTTGTGGCTTCGAATGGTCACATAAAAGATCTTCCAAAATCAAAACTTGGGGTCGATGTTAAAGATGACTTCGCTCTCGATTTAGTCCCGATCACTGGAAAAAAAGATAAGATTGAACGCATTCAAGAGCTTGCTAAATACGCCAACCAAATTTACCTCGCGCCCGATATGGACCGCGAAGGAGAGGCGATCGCTTTCCATTTAGCAGAAGAAATTGGTAAAAAGAAAAAAATTCACCGAGTTGTATTTAACGCTGTTACAAAAACAGCCGTTAAGTTTGCTATTGATAATCCAACGGAACTCAATCAACCGATGTACGACTCACAAAAAACGAGACGCGTCCTCGATCGTTTAGTGGGTTATAAAATCTCACCTATTCTATGGGATAAAGTGCAAAGAGGGATTTCAGCAGGGAGAGTTCAATCAGTTGCTCTAAGAGTAATTGTAGACCGCGAAGATCAAATCAAAGCTTTTACTCCAGAAAAATGGTTTTCAATTCAAGGTAAATTAGAAAAAAAGGATATTTCTTTTGACGTTCGTTATTACGGTGAAGAGGCCGGTAAAAAAACTGACCTCGATGGAAAGGACGCAGAAAAATTATCTCGTACTATTCTTTCAGATATTAAAGGAAAAGCTCTTAAAGCAATTATTGTCACGAAAAAAGAACGCAGACAAAATCCAACTGCACCTTTTACCACTTCTAAACTTCAACAGGAAGCAGCCAATAAGTTAGGGTTTACTGCAAAGAAAACCATGATGATAGCCCAAATGCTTTATGAAGGGATTCAACTGCGCGATCATGGTCTGCAAGGTTTGATTACCTACATGAGAACGGACTCAGTGAGAACTGAGCCGGAAGCAATGAAAGATGTTCGTGAGTTCATTAAGAAAAAATACGGAAAAGATTTTTTATCTGCTGAAGAAATTACCTATAAGAAAAAAGGAACCAGTAAAGTTCAAGATGCCCATGAGGCCATTCGCCCAACCTCACTAGAGTTTACTCCAGATGAAGTGCGTGGAGACTTAGATGCTGATCAACAAAAACTTTACGAGTTGATTTGGAATAAATTTATTTCATCTCAAATGTCACCAGCAGTTATTGATCAAACGACAGTTACATTTGAAGCTAATAAACATTTCTTCAAATCAAACGGATCCATTATTAAGTTCCCGGGATTTAGAACTGTTTACTTGGATTCTATTGCAGAAAAACAAAACAGAAAAAATGAAGATTCTGAAGAAAGTGAAGAGCCGTCAAAATCAGGATTACTTCCTGAGATTGAAGAAGGTGAGATATTTGCTCCTAAAAAAGCTATTGATATGGAAGAGCATTGGACTTCGCCACCTCCAAGATTTAATGAAGCAAGTTTGGTCAAAGCTCTGGAAGAAGATGGAATTGGGCGCCCGTCTACGTATGCGGCGATCATTTCTAATATTCAAGATAGAGGATACGTCGAAAAAACTGAAAACAGATTTATTCCGACGGAATTAGGAACAGTTGTTTGTAAAATGTTAGTGGAGAGCTTCCCTGACGTTATGGATATTGAATTCACAGCTAAGGTTGAAGAGCTTCTCGATAAAATCGAAGAAGGTGATGTAAGCTGGAAAAAAGTTTTGCGCGAATTTTGGAAAGGCTTCGAGCTCACTTTAGAAAAAGCTAAAGAAGAGATGAAGAACTTAAAAAAACAATCAATTCCAACGGGAGTTCATTGTCGCAAGTGCGCTGACGGTGAATACCAGATTAAATGGGGGAAAAACGGTCAGTTTTTCGCTTGTTCAAACTACCCGGACTGTAATTCTACAGAAGATTTTAAAAAGAACCTTGATGGCTCTTATTTAATTATTGAAAAAGTTTTCGCTAATGATCCTTGTCCAACTTGTGGCAAGCGCATGGCGATTAAAAAAGGAAAATACGGAAAATTCCTAGCATGTGAAGACTACCCAACATGTGCTACCACATTGCCATTTACTCTTGATGTTCATTGCCCAGAATGCAAAGTTGGAAAGTTTGCTGAGAAGAAAAGCCGTTACGGAAAATTCTTTTACGGCTGCTCTAACTATCCGACGTGTTCAAACGCGATGTGGACTAAGCCTTTTCCATTTCCATGTTCAAAATGTGGATACGCAGTTATGGGAGAGAAGTTTACAAAGAAGAATGGAAAGCAATTAGAGTGTCCTAAGTGTCGTCATAGAGTTGATATGGCCGATACACCATTTCATGTAGAAGAACCAAGTGAAGAGCTTTTAGCAGAATAAAAAAGGGGCCTAATGAGGCCCCTTTTTTATATACTTAAAAATAATAAATTAGCGAAATTTTCTGTCTTGTTTCTGATCTTTCACCATTACCGAATCCGTTAATTTCTCCTGCACGGTAATTTCTTTCAACAGCAAATCTGATTTTGATATTTGCATTTATAGCACATTCAATAAATATTTCAGCATTGGCGATTTGATCATTGAGATCTAATTGTTTAAGGGCAACTCCTAGATCTCTTTGTCGTGCGTTTGTGTTAATTGCGTTTGTTGCCGAGAGCTTCACACCAGCAGACCACTTCCCGTACTCTAGGATGACTTGACCTTGAGTTGTAGTACCCCAACCATGATAATAATCGGAGTCACCGAGTGTTTTTACAATGTCTTCAGCTCCATTGGCAGCTTTATATTTTTCAATCATAAAAGATTTCATCATAACTGAGTCACCCCAAAAGTCTAAACTTGAAGTGATTTTAAATCCCTTGTAGTAGTTAGTAATTTTTGCAGTTGTTCCAATAATATGGACAATACCCATGAAATCGTTTTGTGAGGCTTGATTATTTTTAATATCAAGAGCTGCTGAAGCTCCTACATAAAATGAATATCCAGTTAGTTGTTTATTTGCATCAAGATCAATTTTCTTATTGTAATAAGCGGCCATAACTACTTTTGCAAAAATATCATATTGATTAGAAATTGCATCCGTTGGTGCATCGAAAGTAAATTGAGTTTCAACTATATCTTTGATGAAACGCACTTCGTGGCCTGGTTCAACTGAGAATGGAATTAAGTTAACTTCATTATGGATTCCAATTCTTTTTTCACTTTTTCCATCAATGGTTTTAATGGTTCCTATTTCAATTTCAAATTTACCATCAGTAATTGGATCATCTGCAGATTCAATGTCTGTATCATGGCCTGAGAGGGCCTTACCATTAAATGCTTCTGCTAATTTTTTGGGACTTTTCCATGCCCACCCAATAGTGTTTCTAAACCATTTAGGAGCTTTGTGATCAATATAATTCCCCATCTGATGAAGGGACTCAGCTAAAATTGCTCCACCTGTTGAAGTAAAAATTTGGTCATTAATTGAAAAAACTTCTCGCCACTCTACTAGGGTTTCCCATGCAGTTGAACCAGCGATACTACACAAGTAGGATTCTAGTGCTGTAAATCCAGCACCTCTACATTCAAGATAATAAACGACACCTGCATACACATGGTTTCGGTTTACACCCCAACCATTGTCATCGTATCTAAACATTGTTCCGGCCGTTATCTTGTTGGAGAAAACTTTTATCATATTTTCACGGTTATAGTCGAAATCTTGGGAGTTCGTAGATAAATAATTATAGCCGTACCACCCAAAACTTAAAGTTGCAAAAAGTTCAGAACCTACAGTTAAAAACTTTTTTGTTTTAGGTGTCCAATATTTTGATCTAGTTAATTTTTTGTAAAAATTTTCTCTAGTTCCATCACGATCAGCATTGTAGGCAATATTAGCGTCTTGATAAATTAAATCGACGAGCGTATCTCTAATTAATTCTAAGTTATTTATTGAAAATGATGACGCTAGTAATTTTTCTTTTAGGTCATATTGAAAGTTTTGAGTGTAGGAAATATTCCAACCAACTTTACTAACAAAATTTTTATCTAATTGATTAATATTAATTAAAGTTGTTCTAATTTTACCATCTAGCTCTCGAACTAAGTTCAGTTGAAAGTCTGGATTTATTTCACTAATTTTATCTTGAATTAAGTAATCTGTTCCTGGATGTTCTTCATCTTTTAAAAAACAGTGCGATTGTGTCGATACTCCATAGATTGAGTTAATTGTTGCAGCTGTATCGCTACATAATCTTTTTGCCCAAGCTCCAGTAAGCACAGAGTTGTGTTCAACTTTTATAATGAATTTATATTTTTTCTGAGTTTGACTTTCAATTGTTTGATTGTCTGGGTGAAGAATTTTTAATAAGTCTTGCTGACTTAATTTGAGATTAAGTTTGCTTTCAGAAAAAGCAGCTGATGTAAAAAAAATAGTTGAAACTAGGAGGATACAACCAATCATCTTTTTCATTTATATCTCGTTTTTTTTTAAGAGTTAATTTATATTAGCAATAAAAGGGCCATTTGAAGTTACAACTAATGAGAAGTTAACTCTTCTATATAAGAAGATTGATTTCAGTTGAGGTGTTTAAAGTTTAGACAGCTATCTGAGTAAAAAATAGTCAGGCAGATTTATTTTAGAGATGTAGGCTCTTGTATTGTTTTTAAAACAAAGGGAGCATTAAAGTTTTTTATAGATAAATTCCTATTTTCTAATACAGATAGAAAAATTGGCGAGACATTTTCATTCAGTGATATTCTCGGAAGTTGTAGTCGATTACAAGCATAATCCACCAGTGCATCAACCACTTCTTCATTGCCAAAATTAAATGGTTTTAAAACTAGAAACCATCGTCGCATATCCGCAAGATATTTATAGGGAGCAATATTGTATTGATCATTATTTGTTTCATAACGAGCAAGTGTATCGTTGAAATCAACCAGCCATCTATTCAATTCAATTTTTATGCTCGCACCTTTGTAAAATACAAGAGTAGATGAATAAAAATTTTTATCAGCACATTGCTTAGTTTTCTCAAGAACGAGAAGTGGATAACCTTCATTACTTTGTAAATCGTAATCATCTAATAAATTCAATAGCGACTCATTTAACTTTTTATCTTCACAAGTAAAAATCATTTTAGGATTTGTTTCTCCATTTTCAACTCGTAGTTTTCCAATGTCAGGATGATGGCTAAATAAAATTTTTCCTTCAAAGAGGGATTTGTGCATTTTTAAAAGGTCTCTATATTCAAGGCCTATTGGATTAAAATTGTATAGGACATTTGGTGATGAAAAATTTAATAAATAAAGATCTTGGGCTTTGCATTCTTGGGTAAAAGGTTGCATTGCCTCTGAACAGGCAAAGGCCCTTAAACAACTTATAAAAGTTAATATTGCTATAGAAATTCGCATAAAATAACTTATATCACTCAAATGACGAACTTGATGAAGGTGAGAAAAAATTATACCCTAAGGGACTCTAGTCAAAGAATATCAAAGAGATTTCAAAAGGATATATGAAGCCTAAAATCATCACAAGGACCGTTTTACTCTTGTCCGTTATCAGTTTTTTTGGAGATATTGCCAGCGAACTCCTGTATCCGATTATGCCTCTCTACTTAAAAAGTATTGGAATGGGAGCACTTTATATTGGAATGTTGGAAGGACTAGCAGATGCAATCGCAGGACTTTCGAAAACCTATTTTGGCAAACTCTCAGACGTGAGTGGCAGAAGAATGCCCTTTGTTTGGTTTGGGTATGTACTTTCGAGTTTTTCAAAAGCGGCCATTGGGCTATTTGCGAATCCAGCGTGGGTTCTTTTTACCCGATCTTCTGATCGACTTGGAAAAGGAGTTCGCACCGCCTCAAGAGATGCAATGCTCTCTGATGAAGCGACTCCGCAAACCAAGGGAGCTGTATTTGGATTTCATAGATCCTTAGATACTCTGGGAGCTTTTGTAGGCCCCATCCTCGCATTAGTTTATATAAATTATCATCCTGGTGAGTATCGAAAGCTTTTTGCTTTCGCTTTGATACCTGCTATTTTTGTTGTGATCTCTCTAGCGTTTGTGAAAGAAAAAAGATCTGTTAAGAAAGTTGAAAAAGGAAATCTCTTTTGGAGCTCTTTAACCTATTGGAAAATTGCCACACCTGAGTACAAAAGAATTATTAGCTTAATTCTTGTTTTCACTTTAATGAATTCTTCTGACATGTTTTTGTTATTGAAGGCCCGTGAGAGTGGTTTATCCGATGTTCAGACAATATCACTTTATATTTTTTATAATTTAATTTATGCCGGAAGCTCTTATCCTATTGGTGTGCTATCTGATAACTGGGGAAAGAAAAAGATTTTTCTTATGGGAATGGTCTTTTTCATTATCACTTATGCAGCAATGGCATTTAATACGCGCCTTGAATATTTTTACCTTATCTTTGTTTTTTACGGATTATTTGCTGCTGCCACTGAAGGAATCACAAAGGCGTGGATCAGTAATCTTTGCCAAAAAGAAGACCTGGCAACTGCACTGGGCTTCCAATCTACCAGCCAGAGTCTCGCGGCGATGCTCGCAAGCTTCACAGCTGGAGCAATTTGGATGACTTGCGGGGCTCCTTATGTTTTTGCTTTTTCCTCCTTGGGCGCAACTGTCGTAGCTGTTATACTAGCTCGAGAGAGGGTCATTGAATGAAAAACTTATTACTAGCTTTAATTCTCCTTTTTTCCCATCCTACATTAGCTCTAGATCAAAAATATATTTTGAAGACTGAGCTTTTAAAAGACGGAATAAAAAAAGTTCATGTTGATATAAATCTAGATGGAATTGCCGATCGAATTGAAACTTACAAAGGTGAGCAGTTAATTGCCATTGAAAATGATACAAAGAAAAATGGAAATTTTGATGAATGGATAATGTATTCTGCTTTCGAAAGTGTTGATAAACCTATTCAAGTGACAAAAAAAGATACTAATGGAGATGGAAAAATTGATCGCATTGAAAGCGTCTATAAAGATCTATTGCACAAGCTATTAATAACGAGTGTTGAAATAGATTCAAAGTATACCGGAAAGTTTGATGTGAAATATTCAAACTCAACTGAACTTAACCAAAAAAAAGATGAAATAAATTGTGCAGCTGAAAGAAGTTTTGTCGATGATAAACTTCTTAAACTAAGTTCCCAAGTTGATGATGCTAATAAGTTAAATGCCGGTGGATATATTATTACAGAAAAAGGATATAAGGTTCACAAGTCTTGCATGGATCGTTGGGGAGCAGAGGGTTTTCCGAAGTTACTCAAAACAAGTATGGATAAGGGAATGCAGTGCTTAGCTGATCTTGCTCAAAAAAATGCCAGCGCAAATGCAACACCAAATGGTGCTAAAATAAATCTCGAAAATTTAAAATATCTTCAGCAATCTAAAGGTGTCTCAATTGTTTGTGATGAAGATAGAAGTGGAGGTTGGGCTGGAGTGGCTGGGCATGCTTCAACTATGCCAACTGATACAATGAAAAATGGAAAAGTTAAATTTCCTTTTATTTCACTCAATCCAAATGATCCCAAAAATAAATTAAAACCCACACCAGATGAAACCAATGAAATGATGGCGACTATTTTTCATGAACAACTTCACAATTTGGGATTTAGACATGGATCAGGAGTAGAGTTTCCTTATACGTGTGAAGTCTGTTGTGTGGCCAGTGATAAGCCTGATCAGAAGGCCGCTGCTTGTAAAGTTTGTGCCGGAGCTTATCTTGGAAGTGGAGATAAAACTTACGTCAATGACATGATTACTTTCATGAGAAAAGGTGGACAAAGTGATTTAGCATTAAAAGCGGCTATGACTTATTTAAAAGAAGTTCCGGGTGACCGAGTAGGGATTTTTGCTTTTGCTGATGCTACGACAGATACATTTTCTCCCATGGGAATGCAGATGGCAGTCATTTTAAAAAAGAAATTTGAAGATTTATCAGTTGAAGAAAAAGCCCATTTAGCTGAGGCTGAAAAAAGTTTTAAATATGGAAGTGCTGATTTAGTTGATCCTTCTATTGTTGAACTTTCAAAGTTTGTGGCCCAGGGATATGTAACTCATTATTATGATCACAATACTAAAAGTGCATTGGATAATATCGAAAAGAATAAAGCAATGATTGTTGTTTTAGACAAAAAACAAAAAGAAGCAGAGAAAGCCAAAAGCAATAAAAAATATATGTATGATAATTTAAAAGCCGAGTACAAGGCTATGCTCGTTGATATCTGGCTTAACGATCGACCAGCAGACAGCCCTGAGAGTAAAAGGGCTTACAAAATTCTTAATGATTTAAAATTGATTTAATTAGCAAATATTTTTAGCAAAAGAATAAATTCCCGCTGGTAAAATTCGATCATCGTTAGAGTGACGGACGCCAAGTTCACCAACCACAATTTCTTTTTTTGAACGATGATCGTTCATCAAATTTCGAAGTGCCTCGGATTGAACACCATGAGTATGTGAAGAGAGGAAGAAAAAACTTTTCTCTCTTGTGAGAACATTAAAACAATCGCTCACAAGCTCATAAATCATTTGATCAAATTCCCAAACTTCTTTATTTGCCCCGTGACCCCAGCTCGGAGGATCTGCTAAAATTCCGTCGTACTTAAATCCTTTGCGAAGAGAGTGTTTAACGAATGCTTTAACATCTTCTTGCACGAATTTTATTTTTTTCATATCGAGCTTTGAAAGCTCAGCATTTTCTCGTCCCCAAGTTAGAACTCCTTTACTAGAATCCACATGAAAGACTTCTGCGCCGGTTGCCGCAACAGCCAGACTTGCGCACCCAGTGTAGCCAAAGAGATTTAGAAACTTCAAAGGTCGCCCTAATTCAGCTTGTAGGCGAGTGCTCTCGGTCGTGAGCAAATCCCAAACAGCGCGTTGCTCGAAGAAAACTCCACAATGACCAAATGAAGTGAATTTCAATTTGAATTTTAACTTATCGTGTTCAATCAATAGACCTTGAGGCTCTTTGTCCCCGCGGTGTTTCCACGTTCCACCACCGTCAGATTTGCGAATACAGACAGATGTAGCTTTCTTCCATTCGCTCTCAGGGAGCCGCGGGGCCCAGATAGCCTGGGGCGATGGGCGCTCGAGTATCGCCCCTGCAATGATTTCTAGCTTTTTGCCATATCCTGAATCCAACAACTCATAGCCTTGGATTTTCTCAGAAGTAAGATTTTTCATGAATTTTTAATATATTAGACTTCGCCACTTGTCTAATAGACTTGAAATTTTTATACTGAATTATCTTCAAAATCCACGCACCCTTAGCTCAGCTGGATAGAGTAGCTGGCTTCGAACCAGTTGGTCGGGAGTTCGAATCTCTCAGGGTGCGCCATTAAAAAAGCTCTACAATTTCAGAATATTGCAAGACGACCCAAAGAGATGACTCGAACTTGTCGTAGACTCTTCTGTTAGGTAAAATTTTGTATGCAAAATATTACAGCAAAACCAGTTCAACTGTCTTTACATAAAGACATCTGCATTTTATTTCGTGCAGACTCTTTTGTTGTGAGCTTCGGTGACGCTAAGAAGTTTCATGAAGAGGACGGCAAAGGAGCCGAGAGATACATTGAATGGCTTCAAGCTAAGATTGATAAAGATCCTTTGTCTGTTGTTCATATATGGCAAGATAATCAAATCATCGGTCAAATTGAAATGGGTGGTCCGTTTAAAGATCCAACTTGCGGCTTCATCAATTTATATTACTTAATTCCATCAAAACGTGGAGTTGGTTTAGGTAAGTTTTTAGATCAACATGCAATGGAATACTTTAAAAACAAATCAATGGAGAAGGTG
>CANFHC010000021.1 GCA_947446575.1 Bacteriovoracaceae bacterium
AAAACTTTTCTTTATTATGGAAGCATCCTCCGAACTCATCTCTACCCGCACTTTGCTAAGATGAATCTTTCGGAAATTACCGAAGAGCATGGCATGAGTTTAATGGGGGCACTCAAGAAAACTCACAGTGCTAAGGGAATTAAAAATATTTGGATTGTATTAAAGGGAGTTATCAACAAAGCTCGAAAAGACAAACTCATTCCGTTCGATCCTTTTGAAGATATTAAAAAACCAAGGCCCGACCTAGTTCAAGATAACTTCTGGATAAAGGTCGAGATCAATCAGTTCTTAATGGCAAACAAGCACGACCAGCTTCTCCCCTTTTTCTTCGTGGCGATTCATACAGGTCTCAGACTTGCTGAACTCTGCGGCCTTCGATGGGATCGCATCGACTTTGTGAACAATCAAATTTCTGTGACTCGTACTAGAGATAAGTTTGGATCAAAAGAAACGACCAAAACAAAGATAAAAAGATTTGTTCCTATGACTAATGAAGTGAGGATTTTGCTTATATCGCTTTTCAAAGCGAATCATAGAAATAATCCGTATATCTTTCTTGAGAGCGACGGCACAGAAGTTAAATACGCCCATATCTACAGGCGATTTCATAAAGCTCAAGACAAAGCAGGAATCACCAATAAAATTCGCTTCCATGACCTAAGACACAGCTTTGCTTCGAACTACATGATGAACGGTGGAAATGTTTTTGATCTGCAAAAACTTCTAGGCCACACCGATATTAAAATGACGATGAGATATGCTCACTTCACGCCCGATCATCTTCAAGGTTCAATTAAATTTATGAATATGACTGGAGAAAACAGTGAGGTCATCCCTGTTTTAGACCTGCGAGAAACAAATGTAATGGATAAGCTTACGATTCTAGGTAGTTAAAAAAGATGGTGCCCTGCGAGGGACTTGAACCCCCACGCTTGCGCACCAGATCCTAAGTCTGGCGTGTCTGCCAATTTCACCAGCAGGGCGTCGATTTGTGTGAGGTATTTTTACTCAAAATGCGTTGGACTGACAAGCGAAATTTGACTTAAGCCGCTTTTTTCTCGGTATTACTTAGCTTTTTTTCAACTTCGGCCAGTTTAGTGGCCATAATATTGTTCTCTTGCTTCAATTTTAAGATCTCTTTCTTTCGTTCAGCTAAGTCTGTGGCAGCGTCTGCAATGCGCGCATTAGCCGATTCTAGCTGTTTTATATAAACCTCATTACTCTTTACGGCCGAAGCCGCAGGGGCTGCTTTTTTACGCTGAGATTCATCTAATTGAGCTAAAGAGAATTTCAGTTTTTGCTCTAGTTTTTTAAGCTCTATCGATTGAAGTTTGTATTTTTCTTCGAGGATTTTTTTATCCGTCGTGATGTTTTGAAGTTGAGCGATTTGTTCTGAATCTTTGACAACAGTAACCATTGGTTTTTCATCGCGAAGTTTAGCGTATTTTTCTCTTTCTTCAAAAAGCTTAGCTTCAACATCGATGCGCTCCTGTTTAAATTTTTCAATTAAACTTTGGGCCATTTGAATATTCCTTTTTAAAATGAGTATCTCTTTGTCTTTTTTTGCTGTCGAATCGTTATCTTTTTTGTCCATATTGTCGCTAATAATATTGATCTTATTATTGGCAAGATCAAGTCTCGCGGTAAGACTCTTGTTTTCAGCTAACATTTGCTCTAATTTTTCTTCGTTGGTATGATCACTGCTATTAGAAAAATCAACCTTCAGAGCTTTAATTCGGTCTTCAAGGGCCTTTGCTCTTTCATCTTTAGACTGAATAATTAATTCTAAATCGGATCTTTGCTTAGCTGCCATTTTTTCTTTATTTTTCATTATCTCGACAGTTTTTTTCAGAGCATTTTTTAATTCAGATAATTCTAAATGTTGCGAATCACTTAAATCTGAAACTTTATTGACCGCTTTGGTTTCTACGAGCTCAGCTCTCATCTTAATCATTTCAAGTTTCATTTGTTCCATGATTTTTTTCATGCGAACAACTTGCCCCTCTAATTTTTCTCGAGCGGAAATATTCGCATGATTAACTTTTCCATTTTCAAAATGTCGAGTAAGGACCTCTTCTAGCTTTTCTTTTTGAAGAACTTCGTTAATCACAGCTTCTTCTACAATCGCTTTAATGAAGGCGCTTACATCTTCAGAATTAACATCTAATTGAGAGGACACAGCTCTGAGAATATCATCTTCTACAACTTTTTTTCCGCCGCCTTTGATAATTTTGACTTCTTTTTCAATTTTATCCACTAGTCTAGAGCGCTTAACTTTCCACTCTTCTTCGTTTAAGTTATCACTCCAGCCTTTCAAAGCTGTTTGATCATTGCTGTCATCATCAGTTTTTCCATCTTTGATTCGAAGTACTTCTGAAATATCTGCAAGTGATTTGCTTCCTAAAATTGTTTGAATACTACTCATATGGGCATCAAGATTTGAATTGGCTATATTTTGCACATACTCACTTAAGCCATTATAAAGATCATCATCACAAAGAAGTTTGATAATAAAATTCTTAATCTCATCATCTAATTCTTTTATTGCCTCTTGTCTCGGATAATGAGTCAGATAATCGTCAATACCTTCAAGAGTTAAGCTTGAGAGCTCGGGTGGAATTTCTTCATTGCTTCTATAATTCTTTATAAAAAGAGTGAATTTTCTAGCAAGTTTTAGCTTTAGAGCTTCATCATTATTAACTTTTTTCGGCTCATAAAAAATCGGTTCTCCTGCTTCATCCATACGATTAATGACTTCTGCAGAGCTTTCAGAATCAGTTCTAAGAGCAACCTCTGTAAAGAAAAATGACTTATGAGTCCGCAACTTCTCTTCTTTAAACCACAGTGCAGAAAAACTTAATCTCTCTCTTTTTTGAAAATAATTTAAATCAAAGTAATTCGTATTACTGGAAAGATTTTTTAGGCTAGTAAGATCTTTTTTGAAACTATTCTCTGGAGCATTTAAAGAAATATCAATTGCAAATCCCACATCCGAATACGAAAATGAAACATCTAGCGGTGAATGATCTTCCAATTTCTCAACTAACTTTAAAGCATGAGTAAGTGTTGAATTTAAAAAGTTTCGAATTTTTTCAAAATCAAAATTGCTCTTATAAGCTTCAATAACAATGGTATCAATGAAATACCCCATATTAAGGAAGTCATGAATTTTTAATGTATAAATGTTGTGATAAGCTTGAGAATAGCGATCGACCAAATCAAATTCAGCAGAACCGAAATAATTGGTTAAAAGTGCTTTAACAACATCGGCCGTTAAATGTTTTTCATCTAAAAAAGCTCGTACATTACCTTCGCAAGTACTCGCTATTTGAACTTTTGTTTGAATTCTTGGAAGATTCGTTATCTCACTTAAATAGTCATCAACGATAAATTGATATTCTAAATTTTGGTCGTAGTTTTGACATAACTCAATTCCTGCTTCTTGAAAAAAAGCACCTAGCTGAGCATTGGCTTGCTCAGTTGAGATGAGGATTCTTTTTTTCAAGTTCTGACTCAAGTGATTCCCTTTTTTCCTATGCGCTCAAAGACGCTTCTCTTTGTTTTGTCTTAACTAAATACCGCTTTAGTCTTTTTAGAGTTTTTTTCTCACAAAAAAAACTGTCTTCATTTATTTCACAGAAAAGAGTTCTCTTAATTTCTTTCCCATATGGATAGTGGTTGCACAAAGCGACCAGCACTAATTCCAATTCCGTCATTTCGTTTTTATTAATACTTTGAACTCCAGTTCCATCATATCGTTCAGAGAGCAACATATTCTTTTGAACATATATTTTTTTGAGATAATTTTTATCTTCGCTTGATAAGGCACTGGTCCCTCTTATATTTTCTAACTTCTCTTTCAAGGTTGGAAGAGGATCAATTTTTTCGATACTCATTAGATTTATAAATGTTTCATTAAATAATTTTTTTAAGTAAGCATCATCGTAATATCCCAAGAGAAAAGCACATAATGTGTAATTGCTCGCAATAGTTAGGCTTCGCTTAAATAAATCGATATCGATTTCTAAAAATTCTCTGGTCTCTTCACTATTTAAACTAGAAAAAGCGATCCATAAACATAGGTCAATTTCAAATTGTGAAAAACCTGGACTTGAAAATTTCGTTGAGCAAAGTTCAATGATTGATTCTCTCCATTGTCCTTTTTCTCTCACTAATATTTCTTTGGCGTGGGACTCTAATATTTCTAAAAAATCGTATTGGAGTTGATAATCGATAGAATCTTCTATGAATAATGCACAATCAGCTTTGAATAATTTTTCGATTAATTTAAAATTTAAAAAATCTGATTTAGCTGAAATTAAAACACGACTTCCTAATTTTTGTTTCCAAAAAATATTTCCAGGCGAAAGGATTAGTCCGTTTAGGTGTTTTAAATTTAGTTCCATTTCTGCCAAAATATGCTCAATGGTTAGGTTTACTACCTAAGACTTTTCGGACCAAAATGAAATAGATTGAATGAAATTCCAAAAATTACTTCAAGAAAATCCCCCTTTTGAGAGGGGATTTTCTTGAAGTAATTTTGATTATTGAATCGGATTATAACAACGGTATTGATGAGTAGGTGACTGATTTGTTATGGGTGGAAAGTTTTTACGACACTCTTCTGTGGCATTCCAACATCTTGGGTTGAAGTGACATCCAGATGGTGGGTTCATTGGACTTGGGATATCTCCCTCCAAAATAATTCTTCCCGCTCTACCTTCAGTACTTGCGTGAGGAATAGCCGAGAAAAGTGCTTTAGTATACGGATGTTTCGCATGCCCATAAAGCTCGCTTGATTCCGCTACTTCAATCATATTTCCCAAATACATAACTGCTACTCTATTTGAGATGTATTCAACGACCTTAAGATCGTGAGCAATAAAGAGAAAAGTTAAACCAAGATCGCGTTGCAAATCCATCAAAAGATTTACCACTTGCGCTTGTACCGATACATCCAGTGCTGAAACTGGTTCATCGCAGACAATAAATTCTGGTTCAACAGCAAGTGCGCGAGCAATACAAATACGTTGTCTTTGCCCACCAGAGAATTCATGTGGATATTTATTAAGAGCATCGGCCGGAAGTTGAACTTGGTTTAAAAGTTCAAGCAAACGAGCTCTTCTGCTGGCCTTTTCAGTATGTAGTCCGTGAATTTCCATCGGCTCTGCTAAAATATCTCCAACAGTCATCCTTGGATTTAATGAAGCATATGGATCTTGAAAAATAATCTGCATTTTTCTTCTCACTGCTCTCATTTGAGCAGGAGTGTAATCAACGATATTTTTTCCGTTGAAAATAATTTCACCTGAAGTTGGTTCAATCAATCTTAAAATTGATCTTCCCAGAGTTGTTTTTCCACAACCAGATTCTCCAACAAGACCAAGTGTCTCACCTTTTTTGATTTTGAAGCTTACATTATTTACAGCACTAACAGCGCCGATTTCTCTACCAAGAAGTCCGCCTTTTATCGGGAATTTCTTGCATAGATCTTTTACTTCAATTAAATACTCGCTCATATTTCTAGTCCTTAAAATTAATTGAGAGGGTTAAAGCATGCCACGTTGTGATCAACACCTTTAGACGGCTTCAACACTGGATCTCCTTGAGATCCACGACAATCATCAGTTACTTTCGAACATCTATCTTGAAAATTACATCCCTTGGGTAAGTTAAAAAGCGATGGGACCATTCCTTCAATTGTTTGAAGACGTTCTTTTCTATGTCCACTAGTTGAATCGAATGATGGAATTGAATCCATTAATCCTTTCGTGTAGGGATGAGCGGGGTGGTTGAAAAGAGTTTTTACATCTGCACTCTCAACAATTTGTCCGCAGTACATAACAGATACTGTGTCACATGTTTCAGCAACAACACCAAGATCATGAGTAATTAAAATAATTCCCATTCCTAATTCTTTCTGAAGTTTTTTCATCAACTCTAAAATTTGAGCTTGAATCGTAACGTCGAGAGCAGTTGTAGGTTCATCTGCAATTAAAATATCTGGCTCGCACGAAAGTGCGATCGCGATCATTACACGTTGTCTCATCCCACCAGAAAGTTGATGAGGGTATTCTTTAACTCTTTTTTCCGGAGATGGAATCCCCACTAGGCGAAGCATGTCGACAGCTTTAGCAGCCCTTTCACTTGCTGAAAGATGAGTTTGGTGAAGTTCAATAACTTCTTCAATTTGATTTCCAATTGTAAAAACTGGATTCAATGAGGTCATTGGCTCTTGGAAAATCATGGCAATTTTATTACCTCTGATTTTTCTCATTTCGCCTGGTTCCATATTAACTAGACTTTTCCCGTTGAAGAGAATTTGTCCACTGGCCACGCGTCCTGGAGGATTAGGAATTAATCCCATGATCGCTAGTGCCGTTACAGATTTTCCAGATCCAGACTCTCCAACGATTCCTAAAGTTTTACCTTTAAAAACGTCAAAGTTAACTCCGTTAACAGCTTTAACTGCTCCCCGGTCAGTTCTGAATTCAACTACGAGATCTTTTACTTCTAAAATTTTCTCAGTCATTTATTTCCCTTTCAATTTTGGATCGAGAGCATCACGAAGAGCGTCTCCCAAAACGTTAAATGCTAATACGATAAAAAACATTGCCATTGTAGCGGCACCTAATTGCCACCAAACTCCGCGTCCAAGTTCCAGCTTTGCATCATCGATCATTCCTCCCCAGCTAGGGCGCCCAACAACACTTAATCCTAAGAAAGAGAGAATAACCTCTGCTTTAATTGCTGAATCAAAAGTTTGAGTAAAATTGATGATGAGTAAGTGAGAAACATTTGGCAAAATATGCTTTAAAAGTTTACGACTATTACTTGCTCCAAGTGCATTGGCAGCTTGAACATATTCGCGATCTTTATGCTTCATAACTTCCGCGCGGATGATTCTACACAAACCAACCCAGCTCGTAAGTCCAAGCGACAAGAACACTGAAGTTGTTCCTTTCCCTAAGATAAAAGCGATTGCCACTAAAAGCATAATCCCTGGAATAGAAGAAACCGTTGTGTAAAACCACACGATAATCTCATCTACTAATCCACCAAAAAATCCAGCAAGCATACCTAAACCAGCGCCGATGAACATACTGATCATCGAAACAACAATTCCAAGCATGACGGCAGTTTCCGTTGCTTTAATAACTTTTACAAAAACACTTCTTCCAAAGATGTCAGCTCCAAACCAAACAAGACTACTTGGTTCAGCATAAGAAGCGGCAACTTCTTTTCCCCAATCAGCAGCAAGTACGCCAATTGAAACTAAGAATGCTACAAAAAAGTATATGCCCACTACTATAAGAGCAATCAGAGATAATTTATCTGATACGATCCTAGAAAGAGCACTTTTAAATAATGATGGTGATTGTTTTACATTTGATTGCATATTCATTTCCTACTTCAATCTCATTCTTGGATCGACCATGGTGTAGGCCACATCAGTGATAATACCAAAAAGCATAAAGCCAAGAGCACTCAAGATTGTCATGGCCTTAATAACTGGAAAATCACTATTGTTAATAGCGTTGATAGTCATCGACCCTAAACCTGGAATACTAAAAAATGATTCCGCAAACAATAGCCCCAAAATCAATGTTGGAATTTGGATAATAATATTTGTTAGAATAGGAATCATTGAATTTTTAAGAACATGTTTAAACATGATCACCATTTCGTTTAAACCTTTCGAGCGAGCAGTTCGAACATAGTCTTGGTAAACTTCATCTAAGATGACTGTTCGATAAAACCTAGTATCTGCACCGAATGAAATAAAAGTATAAAGAATTACTGGCAAGATGACATAAGGAACGAATCCCGGAAAACCGCGCTCATAACCTGAAATCTCAAACCATCCTAACTTATAACCGAAATAATATTGCCCAAACAACACGACTGCTAAACTTGGAATACTCATTCCACCAATTGAAACAATAAGCATAACCTTATCGATTAATTTACCTCTGTAAAAGGCAACCAAAAGGGCTAGTGAAATCGCAACAATATTTGAGATTATAAATAAGGGACCAGTAATTGAAAGTGAAGGCCCTGCTCCATTTTTAATCATCTCATAAATATTTTGTTTCGTTGCCCACGAATAGCCAAAATCAAAAGTGAAAGAAGATTTAACGATATCAAAGTATTGAACGATAAACGATCTATCCAATCCTAGCTCATGATGAAGCTGATCAATTTGAATTTGAGTTGCGTGTTTTCCTAGCAAAATAAATGCAGGATCTGGTGCAACCAAGTTAAATAAAACGAAAATAATTAAGCAGACTCCCAACAATACGGGAATCGTATAAAGGAGTCTGCGCAAAACGTAAGAATAAATATTCATCTAAAGATCACCAATTAAAAATTCTTTAACAATTCAGCTTTTTTAGCATTATCAATATTTAGGTATTGAACATAGTCATGTGAAAAATCTGAGTTATGGTAGTTTTTTAACCATCCTTGCTCAAGCGTGTAGCTCTGACGGTGTAAACCAAATAGAGACACAACTTCTTCTGCTAAGAATTTATTTAATTTTTCATACTTAGCTGTACGAGCTGGAGAATCTTGCATTGAAACCGCATCTTCAAATTGCTTATTGAATTCTGGGTTATCATAGTTAGATCCGTTAGCTCCTGGCGATTTATTTGGTCCGTAGAAAAGTTGTAAAAAGTTTTCAGCATCTGGATAATCTGCCATCCATGCAAGACCATAAATTTCTACCGCTTTCTTTTTTACTTTCGCTTGGAATTCCGGCCACGGACTAGTTACGATTTTAATCTTAACTCCAATTTGATCCATTTGTTTTTGGAAGAACTCTCCACCTTGTCTTGAAGTAGTTGAATCTGGAATATCGTATTTTAATTCTGGAAGACCAACTCCTCCTGGGTACCCAGCTTCTGCTAAAAGTTTTTTAGCAAGATCAAGATTTGGACCTTTAAATGGGTTGATATATTTTGGATCGTTTCCAGAAACCCCTGGTGGAATAACTGATTGAGCAGGGAAAGCAGTATTGTTATAGAAAAGAGCATTGTCTTTTTTATTATCAAAAGCTGCATACATTGCTTGTCTTAGTTTTTTATTGTGGAAAAGTTTATTTTCCATATTGAAAGCAGTGTAAGTAACATCAAGTCCTGGAGTAATTTCTAAAACAATTCCTTTTTTAACTAATTCTTCTGAAAGTTTATTGTCCTTGATAGCTGTTGCAAAGTTATCCTTTGGAATGCCCGTAATATCAACTTCACCTTTATTGAATTTTAACCATCTTGGTTGATCTTCTTTAATGATGTGAACAACAATTTTATCAACTAGTGGAAGTTTCTTTCCAGCATCGCCTAATAAATGTTGAAGTTGTGGAGAAGCTTCTTTCGGGTAGAACTTCTCTCTGAAAGTTGGGTTTTTTGTATAAGTAATTTGCTTACTTTGATCAAAAGAAGGAAGTGAATATGGCCCTGTTCCAACCGGGTGGTTGATGAATTCTTTACCGTATTTAGCAACAACTTCTTTAGCAACTACATAAGTAAATGGCATCGCTAGTGAGTAGATAAATTGAGGATTAATTTTAGCAAGAGTAAATTGTAATGTGTACTTATCAACTGCTTTTAAACCAACTACATCTTCATCGTAATTTGTCGTTGGAAGTTTTGCGTTCCTATCTCTCCATTCATTTAGTCCTTTGATTTTTCCATCAAGAACCCACCATCCAGTTGATACAGTTTTAGCATCAGCAAGACGTTTAACTGAATAAACAAAGTCTGAAGCTTCAATTTCACGTCCTTTTCCACCAGGAAAAGCAGCGTCATCTTGAAACTTAACGCCTTTTAAAATTTTAAAAGTATAAGTTAAACCATCTTTTGATACTTCCGGCATTGCTTCCGCAAGATTGGGAATTAATTCATAAGGAATTTTTAACCAATGATATTGTAATAATCCTTCATAAATTTTTGAAATTTCTCTCCCTGAATAAAGATCGTCAGCTTGAATAGGATCAAACCCTTTAATCTCTGCTGGACTAACTAAATTCAAAACTCGCTCGTTGGCATCGCGTTTTTTAGCACACCCACTAACAAGCATAATTGAACTGATCACAAGTAAAAAAATGTTACGCATTTTCATTTAAAAATCCTTTTTATGCAAAATAGAATTGAACTTGAATATATATCTAGGATGTGATGCGTTTGTCATTTTTTTAGGCAATTTTTTTTTACAACGCAGCGTGCTTTTAGCGGTCGCAGCTTTGAGGAACTAGATACAGAGTCATTATGGGATCAGTACTTGATGGGGCTGTAAGAAAAATTTTAAAAACTGTGCGCTCAAAGAAGGTTTCGTTTTCAGAAAAATTATCCACCTCGAATTTGTAATGAGGGGTTACTCTAAAAAGCCCGAAGTGACCATTGCCTGAAGTTGAAGTAAAGTGGGTTGGATACGTTCCGGCCGCTCTATAGCGGACAAAGTCAGAAGCAAAAACAAAAAATTCTTCTATTGTTTTTACAACTTGGTCGCGGTCAGAGCGCTCGCCTACTCGTTCACGCAAAATTTCAATTAATTCAGACTTTCCAATTTGTTTAGAAACTTCGCTTGGATTTAAACTAAGGCTTACTTTTGTTTCTCCTATAATTGGAAAATCAAGGACGAGATCAAATAAATTTTTTGTACGATTAACTTGGGACTCGTAACCAAAAGTGTATTTTGATCCCACTAATTCGATGCGGCCTTTTCCGGAACTTTCCAGGCAGATTTTTTTAAATTTTTTATTAAGGTATGCATTGCTTTGGGTGTCCGTGCCAACCGGTGTGGTGGTTGCACACGAACATAAAAGCAAAAGACCAATTATTTGGATTCTGATGCAGGTAAACGAACTTTTTCGACATCGCCTAAGATTTTTAATACGTCCTCTTTGTCCGCTTCAACTTTTGCTTGCTTTAGAGCTTCTGTTAAATACTCTTTTGCTTTATCAAAATAATTGAGGCGTTGGTAAATCATTCCAAGGTGCTTAGTGATAATAACATCGCTTTTTACTAACTCAAATGCTTTCTTTGCTTCTGCTAGAGCTTCTTTAAATTTTCCAGTCTGGAAATAATACCAAGCAAGCGAGTCGCGAATATATCCGTCATCAGGGCGCAATTTAACTGCTTTTGTAATATAGGCAAAGGCTATATCTAAGCGTTCATTTTTTTCTAAATATGAATAGCCTAAGAAGTTAAGGGCATGAGCGTTGTTTGGATCTTTATCTACAATGGCCTGAACGAGAGATCTCGCTTCTAGATACTGACCGTCTTTTTCCATTAAAGATGCTAAGTAATAACTATGGGATTCTGTAAAACCTTTATGTGACTTTACTGCGGCCATAGTTTCAATGGCCTTCTTGTATTGAAAAGTATCTTCAAAAAAACTGGCCTGTAACATTTTAAATTCCACAACACTTTCATCGTGATCTTTTATACGCTCTTCAGTGAAGCTCATGAATTTCCCAATCGCTTCTCCACTTTTTTTCCCTTGAACAAAATCTTCACGTGCAACAGCCCCCATCATTTGTCCGACTTGCACACCAGCGTCTCCAAACAAAGCAGAGCTCGCTGGAATGCGCTTGAAATAATCAATGGCCTCTGGATAATGATTCGTTTGTTGATTTAAAGCACCAAGGTAATAAATCACTTTATCTGATTCAGGAACAACTGTTAAAACTTCTTTAAAAAGATTAGTAGCTTCATCATATCTGCCCGAATCAGAATATAATAATCCTAAACGAACTTTTAAATTGAGGTCTGTATTATCGATAGAGCTTAATGTTTCAGCATATGGAATAACGTCTGCGTTTTCTTCCATTGAAAATAGGACTGTAACCAAGCGAGAAAGAACTGCCATATTTGTGCCGTTACCTTCGTCATCTAAAAATTCTTTATAAACTTTAACGGCCTTTTTTAAATCTTCTTTTTCTTCGTAAAAAGCCCCAAGAGCTAAAGCAGCTTGAGCATAAGAATGATCCATAGTTAATGATTTTTCGAAAAATTTACGAGCTTCAGGTTTATGGCCTCTTTCGTATTCAATTTTTCCTCTATAAAAAGAGTAAACCGGGTCATCTTTACTTTTTTTCTCGCATTTAGATAAAAGCGCGTGAGCTTCTTTATATTTCTTTTCACCAGAAAAAGATTTGGCCAGAAATAAGCATGCTTCTTCAGCATCAGCACTTGTGTTGATAATTTTTTGATAAGTTTCGCGTGCTAAAACGGGCTTTTCTAAGGCAGCATAGACACCTGCTAAAATCAGTCCAATTGAATCATCTTTATAATGAGATTCAACAAACACTGTTTCTAGAATTTTTTCTGCTTCTTTTAACTCACCAATGCGAATGAGCTCGATAGACAATTTTCTTTTTAAGAAAGAATCATTAGGCTGAAGATCCACGACATATTTAAAAATCTGGGAAGCCGTTTGGTAATCACCGCGAATTGAAGCATCGTTGGCCTTAATAAATAAATCAGTGGCAAGAAACTCCGAAGCTCTGCCGCCTAGGGATTTTGCCTTATTGACCATATCTTTTAGATCATCACTTTTAATTCCTAATTCTTTAGCGGGATCTGAGGCCTTAGCTACAACTACAACATGATCACTTATGGGCATTTGTGAACAGGCCATTAGGGTAAAAGAAGTTGCCAGTAATGAGTTTTTTAAAAAGCGCATTTGCCAGTCCCTCGGCATTTAAGAGAATGATCTCTCTCTTAATCTTTTTCGAACTTCTATAGGGAATCTTTAAAGAAATGAGACCGAAAATAGGAAAAGGGACGTTTTTTGCGCAATGTTCCTAATACTTGATTTAATTGCATTATTAAAAAATTGTCGGACATCCATCAAAAATTGTTTGGAAATTTGTTTGACAGCATCAATTTAAAATTGTTATTTCATGGCGTGCATCGCCTGAGAGCCGCGAAAAAAACGAAGTAAAAGCCCTAAGTGTTTAATTTTGTTAATGTTTGACTCAGTCACCGTAAGAACTCAAAAACAGTGACCCAATTCAATAAACGCGAGTGAAAAAAATACTCAACGGTGAGTTTATAACGAAAAAATATGATAGAAAACTTACGGCAATTCGCCGCTAAAGCAATCTTCAGAGAGATCTACATAGACTCTCTTTAAAAATAGGGGAATAAAATGAGCGACGTTAGAATCATTAAGCGCTACCAAAACAGAAAACTTTATGACACTCACCAATCTTGCTACGTGACTCTTGAAGAGATCGCGCAAATTATTCGTGAAGGTAACGAAATCCAAGTTATCGACAACAAAACTAAAAATGACATCACTTACATTACTCAAATCCAACTTTTATTTGATCAAGAGAAAAAATCAACTAGAGCTGGAGATGTTGAACTTCTTAAGCGCGTAATCCGTTCTGAAGAAGGTACTTTTACTGGTCACATCAAAGCTCTTGAAAAGAAACTTGGTGGAGACTTAGCTGTTCCTTTCATGGCAAACGAGTCTAACTCTGCTATTGAAACTACAACTACTTTAAACTAAAATTCTAAGCATTAGTCCTCTTTAAGAAAGGTCCTTAATGCTTAAAAAAATGTTAAATAGAGTTTATATTGCACCCGTCTTAATGGCGGGTGTTTTTATTTGTGCTGCCCCTAGGGCCCTTCGTGCCGACGATAAACAGGTTAAACCAAACATTCATCAACTCACTAGCGATAAAACTGCCAAAAAAGTTAATGATGATATCCCATCTGGAAACGATCAACGCATTCCAGGAGAAGTTCATAAACATTCATTGGGAATTGGAATTGGGCAAACATTTTTACGTTCTGATTTAGCAGATAATGGAAATGATAAAATCACTCCCGATCTCTACTATACATACTCTGCTAGCTACTCTTTTGATTTTGTCGCCAATGCTCACTACTCGTCTCACTCTTATTTAAATCGTGAAGCGACTATAAAGGGACTTGCTTTAGCAATAAAAGGAAAAGGATTTCAATTCGACGCTTTTTCTCCCTTTGTTCTTGGAGGATTTGGATTTTATCTTCCAAGTGTGAAGAGAATTTATAACGGCATTCCAACTGATACGAGATCACAATTAGTTTTTGGTGTAAACGTCGGAGCTGGAGTTGAATTGAGATTAAATAATGAAGTTACCGTGGGAGTTATCGCTCATTACCACGACCCATTTGATGTTCGCCAAGATGTCGGACCTGTGCTTGAAGGATCTTATATGAAGCTTTTGATTATTGCTTCATATACATTTAACTAAAATGACACCTGTATACCATCGCCTCTATATATTCACTGGTAAAGGGGGCGTTGGAAAAACCACGGTTGCAATGGCGTTTACAAAATACCTGCAATCACAAAATTGTAATGTGAAATATAATTGTTTTCACCAAAGTCCTGAACGGGCCTTGCAGCAAGAATTAAACTTACCCACTATCGAAATGAAAATTGAAACTAGTGCTGAGGTTTATATTGGACGGAAATTAAATTCACAGACTATTGCTTCATGGATTATGAAAACACATTTTTTCAAATCGTTATTTCAAATGATCCCAGGCCTAGGGCACATGATTCTTCTAGGGCATTTAATAGAGCAATTGGAAAAAGATCCGTCGCTCATTATCGTTTTAGATTCACCAGCCTCGGGGCATGCACTCACGATGTTTGAATCTTCTTCAAATTTTAAAACAATTTTTAAAACGGGATTAGTCGTCAAAGACATAGATAAAATGCAGCACTTTTTAAAAGGTGAAAACAATTTAAAAACTCATGTTATCACCCTGGCGACAGAGCTTTCTTTATCTGAAGCAAGTGATCTAAAAAGTGAACTCGACAATAATCTTCCAGACACAGAAGCGCATTCGGATTTAATTGTGAATGATAGTTTTAAAAAATACTTGGATTTAAATCTCATTAATGAAGATGTACTTCCTTCTTTTTTAAAACAAAAAGTAGAACTCGAAAAAGAAATCGTCAAAAATCACTTTTCACTTCCACATATAGATCAAGCAAAACCATCTCAGGTCGTTACAGAACTAACTTCTTACATGGTGGAGTTGGTATGAAAATTCCTTTAAAAAAGGTTGAGCTTTTTTGCGGAACAGGTGGCGTTGGCAAGACAACAATAGCGACTGCTAGAGCTCTATCGCTTGCGATGTCTGGGAAAAAAGTTTTACTCATTACAATCGATCCAGCAAAACGATTAAAACAAATTTTAAACATGCAGGATAATAATGATGGAGTGATAAGTACTATTTCTCTTGATCTATTTGGATACGGAAAAGATAAATCATTTGATGCCATGCTGATGTCTCCTGGAGCAACTCTTCGCCGTTTGGCTGTAGAAAAAAACCTACATGCAGAATTTGAATCTGATATTATCAAGACCCTTTCACGCCCTTACGGGGGAATGAATGAAATCATGTCTATTATTGAGGTTCAAGCTCAGTTGGATAAAAATCTATATGACACGATTATTCTAGATACTCCCCCTGGAAAACATTTCATCGACTTTTTAGAATCTTCTGAAAAAATCAAAAACTTTTTTGATAAATCGTTTTTGGAAATCTTTGAATATTTGGGGAAAAATATAACCAGTGGTGGTAGGGCCCGAAATTTTATTTCAATGATCGTTTCTACTGGAATAAAAAAGCTTTTAAGTTATTTAGAAGATGTAACTGGTGCGGACTTTGTTCGCGAATTTATCGATGCTGTTTTAGCTTTATATAAATGTAAAGATTCATTCCTAAGAGCACTACAATTCCAAGAAGAACTAAAGAAAATCACTTTCTCTAATTGGTTTTTAGTAACTTCAGTAGAGCAGCAAAAAATGAATGAAGCGCAAGATTTAAAGCGAGAAGCCGGCGTTTTTTTACATGAAGATCATTTCTTAGTTATGAACAAGTGCCTAGGTACTTTTTTAAATGATTGGATCCCAACCGGGTCTGTCCTTACCCGCCTAAAACAATCAATGATTAAGCGCGAATCGGACCTTCAAGACTTCGCTAGTAATAACTTTTCAAACGTATTAAAATTTCATGAAATTAACCACCCTTCTCCACTCGAGCACGTAAAAGAATTGGCTCGAATGTTTTTGGATCAAACAGATCAATAGGAACATTCCATGGAAATAAAAATAAACAACAAAGAACAATTAGAAAATTTTGTTTGTGAAAATTGGGACAAAGTAAATGCCTATATTTTAAACGCGCAAGCAGGATTGCCAATTCCTTTTTACTCAAGCGTCGATATCAGAGAGAGCAAAGAAAAATATGCTCCAGTCGATCACAATATGTATCCGGCGGGATTTAACAATCTTTGTTCGGCGGATTTAAAAGATGCCAATCCAATTGTGCGTGAAACATTAGTTAAAATAAATGCCAACGCTAAAACAATCGGTATTATTCCAGAGTCTCATACAAAAAATTTAATGTATTTGGATCATCTCGTGACTATCAGTAAATTAATTATAGATGCTGGATATAAAGTTCTCATTTTAAGTTTTGATTCGGGACTATTTCCAAACAATGAAGAATCAATTGATCTCACTTCACATTCTGGAAGTGCATTGAAATTTTTTCGTGGAAAAATTGAAACGGGTAAGCTTTATGCTCAAAATGAAAGAATTGACATCGCCATCAATAATAACGATCAATCAAATCCTTGGCCGATTGAATGGAAAGAAATTTCAACTCCCATTGCTCCGACACCTTTGATTGGATGGTTTAGAAGACAAAAAAATACACACTTTGCCTACTACAAAAAAGTAGCTGACGAATTTGCAGCTCATTTTGGAATTAATCCTGATCTTATACAAGCACAATTTCGTGCGGTGGAAGATGTGGACTTTGAGACCAAACATGGCTTAGAAAAATTAGGAAGCGCTGTTGATGATTTAATTTCTAACCTAAAACCTGCTTCTAAGGTATTTGTGAAAGCTTCCCAAGGTACGTATGGGATGGGAATTAGTGTAGTTTCCTCCGGAGAAGAAATTATCAATATGAATCGCAAAACTAGAAACAAAATGGATGTTGGGAAAAATAGCATTAAGTTTACTTCGCTCTTAGTTCAAGAAGGAGTAGAAACCATTATTAAGTGGGATGACATGCCAGCTGAAATCACTATCTATCTTATGGATGGAAAAAGTATTGGTGGATTCATGCGCGCCAATGGCGAAAAAGACAGTTTAGGAAATCTCAATAGCCGTGGAATGATTTTTAGAAAATTATGCATGGGTGATATTAAAGAATCACCTAAAGATCATACAACGAAAGAAGCAATGTATTCACTAATCGCCCGTCTTGCAACCATTGCTTCAGCATATGAAATAAAAGAAGTTTTATAATTTAGTAGGAGAAATATTATGATGTACGGAGCTCGGAAAAATGTCTTAGAGGCCATTGGTAACACACCAATCGTTAAGCTAAATAAAGTAGCAAACGGGGTCTCTTCAGAAATTTATGTAAAATTAGAATACATGAATCCGGGTGGATCAAGTAAAGACCGCATCGGTGGTTTTATTATGGATCGAGCAGTGGCAGCTGGAAAATTAAAACCTGGTGGAACAATTATAGAAGGAACTTCTGGTAATACAGGAGTCGGTTTAGCAATGTGGGCAGCGGTTAACGGATACAAATGTATTTTCGTTATGGCCGACAAACAATCGATTGAAAAAGTGAATAACTTAAAATCATTTGGAGCTAAAGTTGTTGTGTGCCCTACTGATGTTGAGCCGGATGATCCACGTTCTTATTATTCTGTTTCAAAAAGATTGGCTGAAACAATTCCTAATTCGTACTATGTGAATCAATATGACAACCTTTGGAACCGCGAAACTCATGTGGCGACAACAGGTCCAGAAATTTTTGAACAAACTCACGGTGATTTTGATGTCTATATGGCCGGTGTTGGTACAGGTGGAACAATCACAGGTGTTTCGATGTACTTGAAATCCAAAATGCCAAAACTCACAACTGTCGGTGTAGACGTTGAAGGATCAATCGTTGCTCAATTTGCTCGCACAGGGGATTTAAGTGGAGCTCGCTCTTATGTTATCGAAGGAATCGGAGAAGATTTTATTCCTGAGAATTATGATTTTAAAGTGATTGATGATTGGGTCGTTGTTGGTGACAAAGAATCATTCCTTATGACTCGCGCTCTTTTAAAACAAGAAGGAATTTACACTGGTGGATCTGGTGGTGCTGCTGTTGTTGGCGCCCTTAAATATGCCGAGACTTTAAAAGAACCAAAAAAGATTTTAGTCGTTCTACCTGATTCAGGAAATAGATATGCTTCAAAAATTTTCAATGATGAATGGATGATGAGCAAAGGCTATATTGATTCTTCATTCAACGTTATCATTAAAGATCTTTTAGCTGATCTTCAGAAAAATAATACTCCACTTATTTCAATTACTGATCATGCCAACATTGGTGATGCGGTAAAAGTAATGGAAGAAAAAAGTGTTTCTCAGCTTCCTGTTATCAGCGACGGAGTTATTAAAGGTGTATTGAGTGAAACTGGTTTATTAAAGCCACTTTACAACGGTGAGTTTGCGCTTAGTGATTCAGTCTCACTGGCTTACTCAAACAAATATAGAGTTGTAGATATTAACGATCTACTTACTAATGTTGCTGACTCACTTCTAAAAAAAGACGTAGTTATCGTGACAGACAAAGGCCAACCAGTAAATCTTCTTACTAATATTGATATTTTAAACTACATCGCAAAAAGAGAAAATGTATGAGTAAAAAAGTAACTACAAAAACGAAAGTTAAAACAAAAGCAAAAGTAACAAAAACTTCAAAAGAAAAACCTATGCAACATGATATTGCTACCAGAGTTATTCATGTTGGTGGACACCCAGATAAAGAAACGGGGGCTATCATGCCTCCTATTTATCAGACCTCAACATACGTTCAAGACTCTCCTGGTGTTCATAAAGGTTACGAATACACGCGTTCACACAACCCAACGCGCACGAGATTAGAAGAATGCCTGGCTTCCCTTGAGCAAGCAAACCATTGCATAGTAACCGCTTCAGGACTTTCAGCAGAGATGCTCATCATGCATCTTCTGCCAGCTGGATCAAACATTATCTGTGGTGATGATGTTTACGGCGGAACATACAGATTGTTCACTACTGTTTTTAATAAAATTCATAATTTTAAATTTATCGATACAACAAATGTTAAAGCTGTAGAAAAGGCAGTTAAAGAATTTAAGCCAGCTCTTATTTGGCTTGAAACTCCAACTAATCCACTACTAAAAATTACTGATATCGTGGCAGTAGCAGCAATTGCAAAAAAAGCAAAAGCACTTACGGTAGTCGACAATACATTTATGAGTCCTTATTTTCAAAATCCTCTAGTTTTAGGCGCGGATTTAGTATTGCATTCAATGACAAAATACATCAACGGTCATAGTGACTCTGTTGGTGGATGTATAATGTTGAATGATTCTGAAATGTACCAGTTGCTCTTCACGCTTCAAAACTCAATCGGCCCATGTCATTCACCATTTGATTCATGGTTAGTTTTACGAGGGCTTAAAACACTTGCGATCAGAATGGAAGCACATCAAAAAAATGCGATGGTTATTGCGAAATATTTGGAAAAGCACCCCAAGGTTGAACGTGTCGTTTATCCAGGATTAGAGTCTCACCCTCAGCATGATATAGCTGAAAAGCAAATGTTAGGTTACGGCGGAATGATCACTTTTTTCTTAAAGGGCGATATTAAAAAAGCTAACAAATTTTTAGAAACAGTTGAACTATTCGCTTTAGCTGAAAGTTTAGGTGGAGTTGAAAGTTTAATTGAGAATCCAGCGATCATGACTCACGCTTCGATTCCTAAAAAAGTTCGTGAATCAATTGGACTAACAGACAACCTAATTCGTTTGTCTGTAGGAATTGAAAATGTAAACGATTTAATAGATGATTTAGATAACGCTTTTAATGCAATTTAAAAAACGCCCTCTTCGGAGGGCTTTTTTTAAAATTTCTTTTATGAAAGTTGATATAAAACATTTTCTTCAATTTCTAGTACTGTCATCAAGGCATCATAAACAAGGAAATTGCCGAATTTATTTCTAGAGACTTCAAAGAAAAATTCATTTACCAAATCTTTTGTCGTCATTGTTTGATTATCGTGGAAAAATTTTTTTGTAGTTACCTTAGATGACATTTCTAAATTCTTCATTGAGCCTTCAGAGACAAAAACTACTCGCTCTTTAGGTTTTAAGTTTAATTTCATAGGTCCTTCAAAACTAATAAGTTCATTTTGATAAAAAACCTGTCCTTTTCCCTTTACTATCAAACTCGCTTGTAACGTTTTCAAATTAAGATTAATCATACAGTATGTAAGAGATGCATTATTTTCCACCGCATGATGATTTATTACTTTTAGAAATTTTTCAGAAGAATTTTGAAAACCAGTCCCTGTTTTTTCTTTTAGATTTTCTATTTCTCCAAGAATCATAGAAGACAAAATATAAGAATCACTTCCGGCCTGAACAAAAAGCACTTCTTGCTCACTTTGAATAATATCAAAAAACTCTCCGCCACTTTTTTCACCCGCCATAAACTTGCTTGTAAGACTCGCACCTTTTAATTGATCAACACGTACTTTAACAAAACGATCGTGAAGATCTTTTATTTTAGTAAGTTCACTTTTAGTGAATTCATAAACTTTATCCAAGTCACTTGCGAGCTTATTGAGTTCAAGAGCGTGTTGTGTAAAATTCATATTCAAGTAATTTTTTAAAATGGGCACATTGTATTCAACTTCTTGGGATAAATCGATAAAACCAAAAATTTTTGTAAAATGATTTTTTAATTCAGACACCAATTTAAAATCTTTTCTAGTATTTAGAGCGATAATAATTTTCTCTTCTCTATCAGCTACTAATTTTTTTAATTCTGCAAGATATTCAGAATCTGCTATCAAAACTAAGGGTGCATGAGGATTAGTAATTGGTTTTTCCCAATCTATAAATTTCACTTCGGAATCAACTTCCTTGATCAATTTTTTCAAATAATTGTTCATCAGTACACTCGTGTTCTCTAAACGAACACATTCTATTTCACGCATAAAACTCCTTATTAGCTCCTAACATTCTAAAAGAAGGTTGAGAAAATAGGTATTTAAAAATAAATTGCCGAATTTTTTGGGCAGGCGTTTAATACCTGAGAATTCTTATCGCCTTGATATTATATGAGATTCGCTTTCTTGCTAAAGTCATATTAAAAACCGACCGATACTAAAGCAAAGAGGTTGTGAATTTTTGTGAACAACCCCCAAGCGGTAGTAGAGGAATGACCAAAAAGAACAACGTATACCAATTATCGGTAGTAAAAGAGAATCGTGATCGAAAAAAGATCGCTGCTGCATTGGATTTATCTCCTATCGAATTAGTTAAAAAAGAATACTTTGAATTAGTGGTTAAAACTCTTTTAAGTGCACTTAAATGCAAAGATGATTACACTTGGGGACACTCTCTTCGAGTTGCTTATTTTTGTGTTTCTGTAGGCCGGGAAATGGGTTTCTCGGAAGCTGAAATCTATGAATTAGAAGTATCTGCTTTATTTCA
Organism: Bacteriovoracaceae bacterium; assembly: GCA_947446575.1. Classification (GTDB taxonomy): domain Bacteria; phylum Bdellovibrionota; class Bacteriovoracia; order Bacteriovoracales; family Bacteriovoracaceae; genus Bacteriovorax. The sequence goes on from CANFHC010000021.1 coordinate 21,577, forward strand.
TGATATTGGAAAAATCGGTGTACCAGATTCTGTTTTATTGAAACCTTCACGTTTAACTGACGAAGAATTTTTAGAAATGAAACTTCATCCAAGTAAATCATACGATATTTTAGCTGACTTCCCGATCTTTAATAAAATGGCGATGAATGCAAAATTCCATCATGAACGTTATGATGGGCGCGGCTATCCAGATGGTTTAAAGGGCGAAGATATTCCTTTGTTTTCAAGAATTATTTTAATTTCAGATACGTTTGATGCCATGACTTCAACTCGTCCTTATCGAAAAGGTCTGCCATTTGAAGTAGCATTTGCTGAATTACGAGAATTTGCCGGAACACAATTTGATCCGTACGTAGTCGAGAAATTTATTTCTTGCATGACTAAAGAGCAAAGTAAAAATGAAGACACTTTCAATCTACAAGTTATTGAAGGCCATTTTAAAAAAGACGCAGCTTAAATTTTATTGGCAAAAGGGCGTGGGCTTATTTGTTGATACATTATACTTCTGCACAACTCCACAATCATCATCAGAATTATAAACATTAGCGACAGCACACTCTGCTGGTTTTCCGTGTGACTTATTCCATTTCATATTTTTATTGCAAGTAACGTAAGCCGTTTTATCTATGCATACCCAATATTTTTCTTTGCAATTATATACTAACCCTCTTCCTAATTGGTCGTATACAGGTGGAGGAGTATAGACATCATCTGCAACAATTTTATCTTCCAAAGTCGCTTCTTTTTTCTTTGGAGTTTCTTCGCCTGCTTTATTATCTACGGTGTCAATTAGACTATCAATATTTTTGTCTATTAGATTTTCTGTCTCTTTGACTTGTCCGACTTGGGTTTTAGGCTCTTCAGTTGGTGCTTTTACTATTGGTGTATTATCAATAGGCGTTGGCGTTTTTTCTGGAACAACTTCTACCGGCTCTTCGATTTTTTTATCCGCAATATTTACATTTTCAACAGGCGCCTTTGTTTCTTCAACCGGCCTTACAACCTCAGCTTCCTTTTTTGCAGGAGCTTTTTCTTCAGCAGGTTTTGTATCAGTTGGCTTTGTTCCAGTAGTCTTTGTATCAACAACTCCTGGGATATTTTTTTTGCGAGATTTCTTGGCCTTTGCTGAACTATTGCCTATTTCAGTAGCAGGATCTGGCTTTATAACAAATTCAGTTAATGCCAAATAACCTAATCCAAGCACCACCACTACGCGAATGATCATACTAGTTTGATTTTTCTTCTTATCTTCCGGGGGAGCATCCCCATCATTATCTGATGAGTCGTGACTCTCTCCATTATGTTCTTCAGAATGGTCAGAGTCTTCATCGTGAGTATTTTCTTCCACCCCCATCATTTTTTTTAGTGGGGCTGGAAGACTTTGTTTCAAGTTGGCGATAAGTTTATCAAGCATATAGAATTATTATAAAGGATTTTTATGAAAGTAATAGATGATGGAGTAATCAAGTACGATCGGTCAAATTTTACCCAGTGCGGGCCGATTGAATTAGTCGAATATTCGGCATTAGAAGCATGGAGAAAAAAGCTTTATGAAAAGAATCTCATTGGAGAATACGCTGAAGCAGGTATCGGATTTGGAAACATCTCAGAGCTTAAAGATTATTCAAAGTATCATCAGGCCCAGGTCCCACAGTTTGTCATCACTGGCACTCAAACCGGAAAATATCCCGATTTAGATGGAAATTTTTATACTAGAGTACTCGATTACGATATTGAGCTATTAAAAATTAAAATGCAGGGCCCCATCGAAGCCTCTAGTGAAGCATTAACTCATGCTGCAATTTATTCTTGTAACCCAATGATTAAAGCAATTTTTCACATTCATTCAGCAGATATTTGGAGCGGCATGATCCGTGATCGATCAAATTTTACAGCTAAAAGTATTCCATATGGGACCGTCGAAATGGCACGCGCCACACAGAGGTGTGTTGAGAAAAAAGAAGTTGGTGCCTTTTGCATGCATGGCCATGAAGATGGTGTTGTAGCCTATGGAAGAAATTTAGTTGAAGCCGGAGATCTTATTCTCAAGCTTCATCATAAATATGTTGTAAAAAAATAATGAACTAAATCTTTTTCCAAAAAGCCTCAATTGTAACTGGCACTAACGAATTGATATCTACTCCAAGCAGACTTGGTTTTTCAACCTTGTGATCATCTAATAAAAGATCAAACTTTCCTTCTGCGTGAAAACCATCTTTTTCTGTAGTTATTTTGAAAATAACATTCGAATAGGTTTTTTTGATTCCAACAAATTCAATTTCAACGTCTGCATGGAGTTCCGCATTTTTAATTTCATTCTTTGTTTTAATTCTAGCAACTACCAATGGAAACTTATCTGCCTTAGTAACCTTCAGCATATTTAAATCACGGTTACTGTCTTTTGATTCGAAACTTTTGATTGGCGCAGCTATAAGAAAATCACAAGCAGCTTTACACTCACCTTTTCCTTTAGCTTGAACCGAATCACCATCAGCTTTTTTAATTAAATAAGTTACTAGATAATTAATTTTTGAAGATTTTAATTCATAGTTTCCGCTTAAAGTTTCAGCGTATGAATTGTTGATGAAACCAAGAACACATATTAAAAATAATTTCATTAAAAACCCCTTATTAAAAATCAAAATACATTACTAAACCAGCACTCATGAAAGCGATATAAGCTGCAGATGCCAAAGCACCGTGAGCTTTTACAATTCCTGTCGATTCTTTTCCTTTGCGATCGTTTTCTTTGTGAAGGTATCCAAGCACAGGTACAATGGCCATTAATGGAGCATGTATCCAAGCTAGAGCTCTATGAATTTCAGATGACCCACTATCTTTTATTCCTTCAGGCTTAGGTGCTGAAAGAGAATAATAAGCTGTCGTCCAATATAAAAGTCCAGTCGTAATTCCGGCAATTTTATGAACATCATTTTTTTTGGCATTATCAGCAAGTAAAACAGTGGCCGTCATAGCTGCCATTGTTGCAAGACCTAATTTTTGATGTGTTTGAAGTTTTGATTGTCGCACTTCCATCATTTGAGTGATCTTAGGATCAACTTTTAATTGTTCTGGTTTAAAAGTTAAATCTTCAAGTGTTAGTTCAGCAAATGCTGATTGAGTAAACAATGAAAGAATAATAAAAAATAATATAGAAATTTTTTTCATATAGTAACTCCGCTAGCTTAATAAATTACTTTTTTTCAGATCGAATTTCGTCATGACGTATTTGCCCACCTTTGTGAGCAGCATCAGCAATCATTCCTGCACTTATAACATTTGTTAGAATCATTGCTGCAAAAATTTTGCTCTGGTAACCCTTTTGTAATTTATTCGCGATTAGCCAAGCTATTCCTAAAACAGCCGTCAGTTGAATTGCAATCATTGCTCTATCGGCAGCTTCTTCATGCTCATGGATCAATTCTTTTGTGACTAGGGGCTTATGTTCAACAATTTCTTCGGCACTATCGCCAGAATTGGCAACAATAAATGCTGTAATTGAACTTACCAACAGTAATCCAATGCCAACAGTTTTAATTTGATCTTTTTTACTAAACAACCCCCACACTAAAACCAACAATGCGAGAATGGTTCCTGCGATGGGAAAATGATTTAATGCTAAGTGTATTTGGGCTCCGGTCATATAACTCTCCTTTTTAGTTAAAAATTATGAATTAGTACTTACAATATTTCCATACGGCATATGCATTATAAGACACTATTTAGGTCATTGGCACTATGAATAACAAGCTAAAAAATGACAGCAGTCCACTAATATATATCAAAAATCTAACCTTTCAGGGCGAGCTGAACTTTCAGCATTTTTTTTAGAAGATTTACTGAAGTAACTTCTAAAATGATTTCCTTCAGGAGAAAGTTGAATCCAATTTTCATCGATTGGAGATTCTTTTAAGCTCTTTAGTGTTTCAACTCTCCACTCAATATAATCAGCTTCGCTAAATTTATCAGCAATGGCCTGAATTACCAATCCCATCGTTTTGCGGTAATTAACTTCGACTAAAGGATAAATTTTTAACTCACCATGATCTTCATAAACGAAAGAATCAATTTGAATATTAGAAGTGGCGCCCATTTCAAGATATTTCTGAGCAATTTCCGAAGTAATTTTTTCTAAACCATTGAGAGAGTAAGTGAATTTTTCATAAATATATTTTTTGAATTTATCCACATTAGAGGAGCCGGCCCCACCTCTAAATCCTCCAACTGAAGTATTAAAGTTTTCGACCATAAATTGTCTTTGGATATTACCATTTGAAATTTCAAAAGTTGTTCCAATATCAAAAATTCTATCAAAAACAGGTTCGAGTAGAACTTTTTCTGTGAGAATTTTTTCTAATGTCTCAGCATGAAGGTCACTTCTTTTAAATTGCACATGACCAATTCCACTAAAACTATGGGGACGTTTTATTATCCATTTTTCTCTTAATGGAAATTTTTCTAAGTGAGCGCGTAGATCACTTAAGTTTTCAATAATCGCACCTTCTGAAAAACCCCAATTATTTTCCAGAGCTATTTGAGCAGAAGTCAGTTTAGAATTTAAATTCTTTTCTATTTCTGGATCATGATGATGTCCCCACCAGAATTCATATTCTGTTGCCTTGGGATTTAATTCTGGAATAGCAAAACCCAAGTGTTTTAAATCTTCTAAGTAAATTGGATCATAACCTTTTATATTTTTTAAGATCGATGGTTCTTTTTCGATGAGAAAAAAAATGTACTCAAACTCTCTAATAACTTTTTGACTTGATGGTGAATCTTCTTTGTAGTTCGGATCAAAAAGGGCCGCTTCATAGTCGAGATCGACTTTGTAGGTTTTTACCACGATTTCCTATTGGTGACTTTAAAGTCATCGCGAAAAGCTTCCAATTGATCTAAGAAAGCATCATCGAAGCCTGCTCGAACTCTTGATGAGCGGTCAAAATGAATTCCTTTAGATCTCGCGGGAGTCATCACACCAGGAAGATGATTTGTAAAATACGTCCATAGATCAATATCTCTTCTCCATAAATTGAGCCAATGGACACCAAGAGCAACATGTGAAATTTCATCTTGAAAAACTATATCCATAATTTTTGCTGTCTCGAAATCTTCAACATCTAAAAAAGACTTTCCATAAAATTGTGCAAAATCTAAATTGGCAGATTCAAAAATCATCGCCATTGCACAATGAAAATGAGTTGGAGTTTTTAATTTATCCATTGAACGCCAGAAAAAATCATTGAGAGGAAAATCCCCCAACTCAATTCCAAAATCTTTCATGCGGTTCATATATAGCTTCAGATGCTTTTGTTCATCTTGAATTGTTCTTACTAACCCTTTTTTCATTTGCAGTATTTCAGGAGTTGTATCGGGATAAATTAAAAGGGCCGCGGCCATCATTTCTATTGCCAGTAATTCATGATTGGCAAAAAAATGCAGGGCCAATCCTCTTTTTTCTTCTAAGTGAAAACTTGTATTACGAGGGAATTTAACTTGCTCATTGTTAAACTCTAACCTTGAAGTCCTGCCGGGATTAACCGGCAGCTCATATGGTCTTAAATTTTCTGTGTATTCAATATTTTTAAGAGGAATGAGTTTATCTTCTAAATTCGTTCCTTCTAAAAGAATGCGGGCATATTCACAGTAGTGCATAAATTATTTTTTGGATTTTCCTTGAAATTTTCTTTTCTTAGAAGGTTTACCTTGTCTGAAATCTTTATTAGTTGATCCAACTGCCGAGGCCAAGTGAGATTGTCTCTCTCCTGGTTTTGCACCTGGTTTCCCTGGTGGACCACTACGTCTTGGAAATGGGCGTCTTGTAAAACGTCTTTGTTGAAAACATTCATCACATATAGGAAACTTAGCTCCATCCGCGAGTTTTGCTCCACAACTTGAACATGTCGGAGTGATCTTATCAGACAAGAGTGTATTTAATTTTTCAATGGCTAGTAATTTATTTTCTAAAAGATCAGATTCTTCAAACTCAAAATTTTTATTATTAAAGTGTCGAGCAAGCCATTGATAAAGCTCTACACATTTAATAGTAGTTTCAAGATAATCAATTTCACTAGAAGTATGATTTATGTGCTCGTTTGGAATGATTTCACTTGAGACATATTTTTTTAAGATCCAAACATAATACTGAACGTGTTCCAATAAACCTAAGTTAACAGGCGCACAAGCGAATCCAAAAATTTCAGCAGAAGATAAAACATTATTATGATCGATATCTTCAACTGTTTCAGCGAGCTCAATCATTTCTTTTAGATCAACACAATAAAATGGCTTCGTAAAAGTCATGGTATTGAAGAGTCTTAAAAATTCTGCCAGTTTTAAAATTGGAAGATTGTTTGAAGAAAGTGCATTGTTAACTTTTGTAAAAATATCTAAATCTGGACCGACCATACTTTGTGTTTGTTGATCGAGAGTTGATTCAAGAGCGTGCTGAATATCTGTTAAACCTTCTTCTACTTTTTGCAAACATGTCACAGAGCCCACTGGAAAGCGTTGGAATCTTCCAGCTCGCCCAGCAATTTGCTTAATCTCACTAACTGTAATTTGATGTTCTTGAGAATTAATATGTTTTGTAAGTGTTGAAAAAACAATTCTCTTTATTGGTAAGTTCATCCCCATTGAAATGGCATCTGTACTTACAATAACGTCTGTTATTCCTTTATCAAATTTGCGGGCCTGTTCACGGCGAACTTCCGGAGAGAGCATTCCATAAATAATAGAAACTTTAAAACCAACTTGTTCTAAATCGTATTTATACTTTAGAGCGTTTCTTCTTGAGAAAACTATTAAAGCATCACTTTTTTGGAGTTGAGACAATGTTATTGGACGATCTTCTACATGCAGCTCAGTCATGCGCTCGTATTTTTTTACTTCTAATTCATCACCACAAAGTTCAACAATTTGTTTTACTAAATCAAAAACTGAACCATCTCCGCAAACATGAACTTCGATAGCATGTAAATTCACTAGGGCGCGAGTCCAGGCCCACCCTCTTTGCTTGTCTGTAATCATTTGAATTTCATCGATCACAGCGCATGAGAATTCTTCATTTAATTTTGCCATTTCAATAGTAGACGAATAATGAGTTGCATTTTCAACTTCAATGACTTCTTCACCAGTAAGCAGTGTTGTCTTTACACCTTTGGTATTCATCGTATCGTATAATTCAGCGGCAAGAAGTCTAAGTGGAGCTAGGTAACAACCTTTTCTCGCTTTAACTAATGCTTCAATCGCATGATAAGTCTTACCAGAGTTGGTAGGCCCCATATGATAAATAATCTTACGAGGAATTTTTCTTGCATGCGAGTGAATCCAAAATTGTCCTAAATACTCTTGAAGAATATTAGAGGAAATATCTTTTCGTTTTAGAATTAGAATAGATTTAATTAATTTTTTAAATTCTGCTTCAAGATATTTTTCATTTCGCCAAATATTACTAGAGAGTTGTTTAAAAAATCGCGTGTACTCTTCGTCGCTCACGAGATCAATTGAAAGACTTTGATCACTTAATTGTTTGTGAAAAAACAAAATAAGATTTTGAGAATGTCTGTGGGCAATCTCTCCAGGGTAAGTAAAGGTCTCTTCGCTTAAAGCTTTAATCTGAGCCTCAAGACGGTTCAGAGAAGACTTTTTTAACTTGAATTGAACTTGTTGAAATTTTCTATCTAAAACTTTTAATAAGTTTTGATAGTGATTGTTAACCGCTGCAATTCCTTTATCGACTTGAGTTGTGATTTGTTCTTCAATTTTAGCTTTCGTGTCGTTAATGGCCTCGACGCATTCGTCGTAAACTACTTCGCGCACTCTTGTCCTGAAATCAGCCAAACAAGCAACACACTGACAAGTTAGGTTTACGGATTTGAAATCTAAATTGAAATGTTCTTTAACCAAATTTTGAGTTTCAGTGTGATTTTTTTCTTTATCATCACTCCATTTTTTCAAAACAGCGCAATGCAAATCGAGGACTGCTGGATTTAATCCACCGTCTTGACCAAAATAAAAAATTTCTTTTTCTGGCATTAAACAATCATCTACAAAGATAAGTGAGATGACGTTGTCTCTTTGAAGAAATTCAAAAAAATTAACATATTCTGTATTGAAGACTGAAACGAGAGAGGGATTACGTTTAAAATTATTCCAAAGTTGAGTTTGTGTTTTTTCAACAAAATTTAAAACAATACCTGCATCTTCAATTGTTCGAAGATAATCATCGTTTTCAGCAAAAGAGTGAATTTTGATTAAAGTTTTTCTTTCGGTATCTAAAAAATTGCGAATGCTTGTGTAATCTGGGAGGGCGGGAAAATCAGTCGTACTCACTAAAGGTTTTTCCTTTTTAAGGTTATACGACTGATTATATCTGATAAATTTCTATTGGTCTAACTATCTATCTAATTCAACAATGTACGCTAGCGCCATTTTAGCAAACTTAATCGCGTGAGTTGCATTATTGTTTGACACATTCAAAGTATCGTTTGCTGTATGAATATTGTGATTCATTGTATCCATAGTTGCTTCAAACGGCATTGATGCTGGGTAACCTTGAGTGTGCCATGAAGCATGGTCAGAACACCCGTAGCCACATTTGTCATATCCCCATTTAATTCCTGGGACGTAACGGTCAATAATTGCACCGACAAATTTATTTTGTTGATCGTTAGTATAATCTTGCATTAATACAATATCGAAATCCGGACTTCCTTTAAAGTTTGTCATATCTAATTGCATGACACCGATAATATTTTCATTTCTTTTTTTGAAATCAGCAGCAATTTCTTTTGAACCTAACAGACCAACTTCTTCTGCTGCATAGGCCATAAACTTTAGGGTTTTTTGCGGTTGGTATGAATTATCAACAAGTGTTCTGATAACTTCAGTAACCGTTGAGATACCAGATGCATTATCATCAGATCCCGGTGCGCGAGCTGAAGAGCCTCCCATGTATCCATTGATTGAATCTTGGTGACCACCTAAGACGATCGTTTCATTGGATTGACCTTTAATTGTTAGGATAATTGAAGGTTGATCCCATTTTGAATGAGGAAAATATTCAACCGTTGCGTCGGTTCTATTTTTTACTAGTGAAGTCCAAGTATCTTTGATGAAAGCTGCTGATTTTTTCCCAAACTCGCCTTTATAGTAACGGTTTTGAAATGCTGAGATCTGAGTGATTGTTGCAAAAATATTTTCTGCTTTCATTTGTTCAATCATTGGTGTCACGATTGCTTCTTGATCTATTTTGTAAGATACGAATGAATTGTTTTTCGCATAAAATTTTTCTTCGTTAGAGTTTAACAAATTTTGAGCATCTGTTTCATCATCGTGAAGCATGAAGCCTCCGCAACGTTTGAAATCTTTATGCATAAGCATTGAAAGCCACGGGAGAGCGTCTTCATCAATTTTTAAAACACTGATACCATCAGTAGTTTGTACTTCTTCAACTCTTGATCCAAACTTTTTTTCTGTGTACTTTAGAGCATCGCTATCGATAGAGATAAAGACTTTCTTCTCTTGTACTGGTTGAGCTGCATTGACTGAAAAAGCTGAAACTAAAATAAGTCCTGCTACCAGTGAGTTTAATGTTTTGATTTTCATAATCGTTTCCTAGTTTTTGTAATCATCCGTGATCCTAAAATTGTCAGGAAAATTTTACGATTTGTCTAATTTTCTGTCCTTTTCTCTTCTTACTTCTTAGAATAATTCTAGTCATCTCTTATTAAACATTTGGAGCTACCATCTATGATCTCAACATGGCTTACTAAAACTTTCGATATCAAATACCCCATTATTCTTGCCCCGATGTTCTTAGTATCGAACAATAAAATGTTAATTGAAGCTTATAAAAACGGAATCATAGGCTGTATTCCGGCCCTTAATTACAGATCTCCAGAAGAATTAGAAGTTGCAATGAAAGAATTGAAAATAAAATGCGACGGAAAATTCGGCGTTAATCTCATAGTAAATAAGTCAAATATTCACCTAGGAAAACAACTCAAAGTTTTGGAAAAAAACCCACCGGCATTTGTCATAACGTCCCTTGGATCCCCCGAAGAAACGATAAAATTATTAAAACCTCTTGGTGTAAAAGTTTTTTGTGATGTCGTCGATGTTGAATATGCAATAAAAGTTGAAAAACTTGGGGCAGATGCCTTAATTGCTGTCAATTCTGGGGCCGGAGGACATGCTGGAAATATTGCTCCTTCAATTTTAGTGCCGATGTTAAAAGAGCACTGCAAAATTCCAGTTATTTCTGCAGGGGGTGTTGGAACAGGTGCAAGTCTGCTTTCAAATATTGCGCTAGGGGCAGAAGGTGTTTCTATAGGATCACCGTTTATTGCAACAACTGAATCAGGGGTTTCTCAAGAATACAAACAAGCAGTCGTAGATTATGGAGCTGAAGATATCGTGATGTCGTCTAAAATATCAGGTTCACCTTGCTCAGTTATCCAAACTCCATACGTAAAAAAAATCGGTGTCGATCAAAATTTCTTAGAATCTTTTTTAAGCCAGAATAAAACGGCTAAAAAATATGTCAAAATGCTCACATATTACAAAGGAATGAAGGCCATTGAAAATGCCGCATTCGCAGCTACTTATAAAACCGTTTGGGTCGCAGGTCCTTCTATTGAATTTGTTCATAAAATTGAATCAACACAAAGTATAATCGAGCGAATTATCAACGAATATAAAACTGCATACGCTGACCTCTGCAAGCGACATTCCTAGAGCTTGCGTCCTGTATGCCGACTATATCTGTTGGTATATTTATGGCCCCGGCACTATCTCCCATGGGAAATAAACTCTCTAGCTTGGTGAGTTTGAATAAAGATAGGACCATACTATAATAGAATGAGGAGCTAACATTAGGACTTCCAGGATGATGTCCCTATTGGTTAGATAAGAGTATGAGAACTATCTTGCTACTCGCTCAGATCACCTTTTTATTCATTCTCAATGTTGGGGCTAAAACTCGCGTTGTTCAAAAAAGTGCACTTCAAAATAATGAAATTAAATTCCTCGATCTAAAATTAAAAAAAGAATTAAGCGATAAAAAACTCTCCCCTCAAAAAAAATACACCCTGGCCATATTGGCTGCGAGAGAATTAAAGCAACTTAACAATCACGAAAAGGCTTTGGAATTTTATCAAATAGCCAAAGATATCAAAGTTGATGAAAATAAAACGGAAGTTCAACTCGCTTTTTCTAAAAAACACGCAGCTAGCAACTCTGTCTTTTTTTACGAAGTTAATTTAAAAACATTATTAAAAAACAAGACTTATGAGCGTGCTCTTTTAAGTATGGATCCAGAAAAATTAAATGATCCTGAAAACATCAAATATAAAATTGTTTATGATATGCTTAATGTGAAAATAAAAAAACGTTCTGTTAAAAAACTTTATTGCTTCGATGACTTTCAAAAAAATCCTGAAGATTATCAATATTCAAACTTACTCTGTGACCTTTTGGTTGACTATATTCGTGACGGGAAAATTGGAAATGATCATATCAAAATTGTAGAAGAATATTTTTTTAAACATGATTTAAAAGAGCGATATCTTCTTCAGCTGGCCAAGGAAATAAAGTCGACTCTTTAAAATTTAACTTTTGCTTTAGCAGAAATACTATTGGATTGATTATCAAAATTGCGTTCATACTCAATTGTAAAAGAAACATTTTTCGTTTCTTTTTCAATACTAGCGAAGGCGCGGCGCTCTCCACCATTTAAAAATGTCGGCATATTGCTTGATACGGGCATTGAGGCGCCAGAGCTATAGCGCATTCCATTTTTATCGTCTTCTAAAATTCCTTTTACTACGATATTTGTTCCATAATTCCTTAACACTACAGCAGTGTCTATTAGGGCCCTGGTATCATCGTTTATGGCATGACTTACGCCTGTTTTAATAACCACATTATCAAGGGCGGCGACTATCTTATCTCCCCTGGCAACATGATTCCAATCGGGATAAAAGTTTGCATAAATAGTACTGTCGATTTTTGTTTTTTCATCTGACGTTTTATAAGAATTTTTAACTCCTGCATAGAAATCTGCAGATGCATCTTGGCTTGTAGCGGTAGTTTTACCACCTGAAAAATTTGTATCATTACTATTATAGATTAATAAATCAGCAGAGCCTCCTGCAAATGCCTTACCTTCGTATCCACCGATACGCAATTTAGGTGAAGATAATTCAAGGTTGGCCTGTAAATACAAATTGTCTTGCTCGATATGAACTAAACTTTTATTGCCTTCGATTCTTGAAAATGAAGCACCGGCTCCCAAAGATATGTATTCATTAGGAACCATTTTTTTATAAAGAGCAACTCCATAAATATTTTCGCCCAAAGAAGTATTTCCAGTGAAAATATTTCCATCAATATAAGGACTACTAAAACCTACTTTGGTTAAGCTGAAGTTTCTTTGATTAAAATCTCTTTCATTGTCGCCTCCTGCTGATTCCTTCAACATTTGACCTAATTCAGATGACACTTTAGTTACGGGTTTTCCATTGGTATCATAGATATTATAAGCTAAGCCGTGATCAGGCATCGAAGTCGCTTGTGTTAGCGCTTCTGTTCCTGAGCCTTTTTGCATTTCAGTTGTTTCACCGTAATTAAACTTAACAACTTTTCCAGTTACTGGGTCAGTAGAAATAACCGTTACATGCCTTCCAGATAATGTTTTATAGAGGAGAACATAGTTATTAGTAAAACCTAACTCTTTAAGCATTTGGGTTTGAGCTAAAGCAATATCGCGACAGATTCCCCCCAGAGTTCCATTTTTTATTGATTCTAATAATTGTTGAGTATCAACAAATTCTCCACGAGCATTATCGCCTTTATCTCTTCTGGCATAATTGTATTGATTTCCAAACAAACCACCCAACTTTGAAACCAGTTGAATTTTTTGTTCAGAAGTTAGTTTATCTTTTGCCTCTGCCAGTACCGCTTTCCATTCAGCAGATTGAGCAACCATTTTTTGATAAGCCATCTCTTTCATTAAGAGTCCGCTTGGTAACTTTGTACTAAGATAAGATTCAGCATATTCGTTTAAAATTTTTTCTTTTTGAGAAAGTGTGAGGGCATTTAAATTTTCTTCTGGATGGGCTTGCTTATAACTATCTTCTAGCATTTGAATATTATAAAGATTGTAGGCTTTTGTATTGCCTGCAATATAGAGTTGTCCCATATAATTTAGATAATCATCAGTAGTAAATCTTCCCAGGGCGTTTTGTTCAAATTTTTTATTGTTACTAAAAAGAACAACCTCTAATTGAAAATCACGATTATCAATGCGTTTTTCTAAATCTGATTTTTGTAAATTTTCATTTACCAATTGATCACATTCGCGTTTTTCTTTATTCACAGATAAGTGTGAATTCATCGAATCGTCGAGATTAGCGAGTGCTTTCATTTGATCAGATTGCTCAGGTGTTAAAAAAAAATCACGATTTGGCATTGGATGGCCGCCAGGCGATTTCAAAACAACATCTCGCATATCTTCTGATAAAAGGTATAACTTCTCAAAGTCATCATCGGCATATGCCTGTCTAATATATGCAGTTAGTATTAGAATTGTTACAAGCTTAATCATTCCCATAATCGCTATATCGGCAAATCATCTAAACAATTTAAGATTAAATATCCGAGCATTTAACGTCGCCTTAAATCTTCATTAAAACAACGCTAACTCTCTAATTCTCAACAAAACTTAAGGAGACAGTAAGTCACTTTAATGTTAAAATTTTTTTTATGTTACTCAAAAATTTGAATAAAAAAGACAACTTATTAATCGTCTTAGATTCTATCTATTGCCTTCATCGCATTGGGGATCACAGCGCTGCAGATGAATTATTATCTGAAAGTAAATGTGAATGGGAAAAGGATGTATCTCTAAAGCCACTTTTCCAATTAGTTCACATCATCGGTAAGTATCAGCAAACAAAATTTTTAGCGACTGATTATGCTGAACTCTCAAATGTTCTTAAAGATCCGATTCATTCTACAGGTTTGAAATTGTATCAGGGATGGGTCCATTTGCTTTTAGGATATTACTTAAAGCACGAAGAGGAATTTCATAAAGCAGAAGAGTATTTTTTGAGCGGCCATCACTTAAATGAATTATTAGAAGTTTACTATTGGATGAATCGATTTAAATTTCTCCCTTCTGAAGAAAAAATAAATTCATTTTTACGTCTTTATCCACTTAAGAGCATTTACTCACTCATTATGGGAAATACCTACTTTAAAGAAGAAGTAAAACCAAATACCCGACTTGAAAAAAACCAAGCAAAAAATTGGTTACATGAAGAAGATGAAGATAGTTTTGATTGTTGGGTTATTTCCAACAAAAATATAATCCCTGCAAAATACAAAAGTCTCAATTTTAAGGAAGAAAATTGTCTGGATTTATTTTCAGGACTTATCAACGATCGTGGAGAATTCACTTTTTTATTAATAAGTGAATTAAACTGTCTCTCTTTTTTGATTGCATCTGAACTTATAGGAACATCAAGCCTCGATATGGCAGAATTTCTAGAGCGCACTGAGGAAGAGGCAGAAGATCTAATAAAATACGTTACAAAATTAGGTATCCCGATAAAAAAAGTAAATAACCTCTATTTTTTAGACTGGTCTGATAAACCGAAAATTATTATTCCCAGAAACCTAAAAGTTATAGGTCTTCAAGAATTCGTCAGAAAAAAAATGCCAACTTTTTCTAAACCTCAATTAGTAGATCTATTACAGCTAACTCAATTTGGTGCTGAAGCGTTGATCAAAAAATGGGCATTGGCCGGTTTTATTCAGCCAATGGATAAATCAGAAAATACAATGTGGAAATTTCTTTAGTTCGAGTGCTCTGGAATTGGTTGATCATTAATTTCACAATCAAGACTAGCGTGTTCATTTTTAAAATCTAAATTCGTAGCCAAACTTCTTTGCTCATAATCTTTTAAAGAATAGCTCATAGTTTTTACACCATGAGCTGGATATTCAATCATCACTGAATTTAATCTTCCTTCAAAGACTGTCGCTTCAAAATTAACTTCATTATACGTTTTGGTAATTGTCGCCATGGCGTATTCATTTATTGGCGCCTCAAGGACTAATACATGTGTTTTAGCCAACAGAATGCACTTTAAAACAGTTGAACTAATCATTACTTCACCAATCCTGCTCTTCTTAGAAGCGCCGCTGGATTGGGTTCTTTTCCTCTAAAGCCAACGTATAAATTCATTGGGTGCTGACTTCCACCACGCGAGAGAATATTGTCTTTAAACTTATTAGCTACCTCGCGATTGAAGATACCTTGTTCTTTGAAAAATTCAAAAGCATCTGCATCTAAAACTTCTGCCCATTTATAAGAGTAGTACCCAGCAGAATATCCACCAGCAAAGATATGTGAAAATGCTGTTGAAATGCTTGTTCCGGAAACAGCAGGAAGGAAATCCATTTTATTGGTAATATTAGTTTCAAATTCTTCGATGTTTTCAATGTACGATGGATCACTTGAATGCCATGCCATATCGACAGAAGCAAAACTCAATTGGCGAAGTGTTGCGCGTCCTTCCAGGAAAGACGCTGAGTCTTTAATTTTTTTAATCAATTCAGCTGGAATTTTTTCTTTTGTTTCATAGTGTTCAGCAAAAAGGTCTAGGCACTCTTTTTCGTAAGCCCAGTTTTCTAATATTTGCGATGGAAGCTCTACGAAGTCCCAATACACATTTGTTCCTGATAATGACTCATATTGAGTATTGGCAAGCATTCCGTGAAGAGCGTGACCAAATTCATGGAAAAGAGTTGTTACTTCTTCAAAACCTAAAAGAGACGGTTTAGTCGCAGTAGGTTTTGTAAAATTACAAACGATAGCAATATGTGGACGAAAATTGACTCCCTCTTCCTTCTTTTGCCCACGGAAACTTGTCATCCAGGCGCCATTTCTTTTTCCTGTACGTGGGTGAAAATCAGCGTAAAAAACTGCAACGTGATTATTTTGCTCATCCAACACATCGTAAGTTTTTACATCAACATGATAAACTGGAATGTCTGTGCGTAAGTTAAATGAAAGTCCGTAAAGTTTTTTTGCTACTTGAAAAACTCCGTCAATAACGTTTTCTAATTTAAAGTACGGTCGTAAAAGTTCGTCGTTAACTTGAAATTTTTCATTTTTTAGTTTCTCAGCATAATACATATTATCCCATTTAGAATAATCAGTGATGCCATCGATTTTTTCAGCGTATCTTCTCAGTTCTTCTGTCTCAAGTTTAGCGGCAGGAGTTGCGTGATTAACGATATTATCGATGAAACTCATGACAACTTTTGGAGTTGAGGCCATGCGCTCTTCTAAAACAAAGTGAGCATGAGATTCATAACCTAAAAGTTTTGCTTTTTGATGGCGTAGTTTGGCGATTGTTTTTACGATCTCTCTGTTATCTGTAGCATCTCCGTGGAAAGCTTTAGTTGAGTTCGCCATAAAAAGAATTTTACGAAGATCTCTATTTGTAGAATGAGTTAAAAATGGGATTACGCTTGGATATTGAAGAGTGAAGACCCATTTCCCTTCTTGCCCTTTTTCTTTTGCAGTCTCAGCTGCAGCTTCAATAACATCTGCCGGCAATCCCGCTAAGTCTTCTTTCTTATCAAGAACCATCATGAAGTTATTTGTTTCTTTTAAAATATTGTCCCCGAAGTGCAGGCCTAGTGTAGATAACTGCTTAGAAATATCTCTCAAGATATCTTTGTCACTGTCAGATAAAAGAGCTCCGTTACGAACAAAGCTTTTATAGTTTTTTTCTAACAACATCATTTGTTCAGCATTAAGATTAAATTTCTCTTTATTATCCCAAACTGTTTTTATCTTAGAAAATAGTACTTGATCCATACTAACGTCATTTCCAAATTCAGTTAAGATTGGAGAAATATCTTTGGCAATATTTTGAATGTCATCATTAGTTTCAGCACTATGAAGATTGAAGAATACTCCTGAAACAAGCTCTACTTCAGGACTAGCATTCTCTAGAGCTTCGACCACATTTTTAAAGCTTTCAACTTCGGTATTATTTTTAATATCTTCAATGCGTTTTTTAGCAATAACGATTGCTTCATTAATGGCCGGAAGAAAATCTTGTGGTTTGATTTTATCAAACGGCACAGTTTCAAAAGGTGTATTAAATTTTTGTAGTAGAATATTCATCGTGTCTCCTATTGTAATTTCAGTTCGTATCTTATTTCAGTTTTTCCGTTTAGTTCATTTATATCTGTCTGGGGAATTCCCAAATTTTTATTATTTTCATTAAGCTCTTTAACAACTGATGCGATATTGAGCCACTCACCGCGCTTTACTAATATCTCTGTTTTTACACTTCCATGTCCAACATCAGCGAAAGAAAAAATTAAATTTGCAGTGCTCTCTCCAATCAATCGACACATAATTTTTAATTTCTGTGTGCCCACTTCAAGCTCTCCCTGCAGTCCTGAGCTTAGAAGAATTTGCATCGTGCTTTCGTTTATAAAAGTACTGCTTGCCTTATTGGCGCTATTTTTTTGTCCGAGTTTGACTGTATTGCCTTCAGAGTTAGTTTTGGTGGTCGTTTTAAAATCCAAAACACAATTGGCCGAATCAACAACTGAAGAGACCTCACCTTTTCGTGAAGTACTTAAAAGAGCATATCTTTTTGAGAGATATTTCTCAAATAGTTTTCCTCTATCGGGCGATACAGTTATATCGATGCAGTTTTCATCTGTTTGAAAATCAACAACATCATTAGGTAACAGGAGAAAATCAATGGAGTTTTTAGCGTTTTTTAAATTTACAGTTTTCTCGAAACAATATGAATCTGCAAATGCCACGCGAACATTAATCCAGCAGAGAAAAAGTGTTATGAGGGTGTTATTTACCTTGAAGATGACTGTCACCTTTTTGGTGATGAATAAAATCATCAGAAGTCGAATATGAGCAAAGATCAAGTGCCGTTTTAAACTGAAACGACTTAGGAAGCTGCCCTTTTTTACTTAGGTCTTCACAAGTACAAGCGAGAGTCTTCATGAAGTTAAAAAATTTTTCACTTGTTTGTGGACTCATCAAATGTTCCATTTGGCAGGAATCATTTTGCGCTGTCTCTTCATCAACACCAACAAAATCTCTGAGAAAATAATAAAGTAATGTACGAGAAGATAAAATGCGGTGAACTTCCTCGTGTCCTAATTCTGTCAAAATAACAAATTTACATTCTTCTTCTTCTTGAATTAAGCCTTTCTTTTTTAAATTATTGAGCATCGTCGAAACAGATCCCTTCGTGAGATCTAAATCTTTGGCAATATCTGTGACTCTGGCAAAACCTCTATTCTCTTTTAACTTATGGATCGTTAAAAGATAGTGGACCATAGAGTGCGAGAGTTCGTTTTCGATCGTGTCTTTCATAGTAGTACCATTCATAGAATAAAAGTTTTCTTACTCAAATTTGTACCTCTGAAACGCACCCCCGTAAAGAGTGAAACGTGCCTTTAAAATCGGGCAGTAAACTCCGGTATTACGGGTCCAGAGGCACTGCATATCTTATTGATTTCATGAGTCTTCTACCTGTCCTTTTTTGCCTCTCACGCGGCAATTCGCTCTCTGAGGTAAAATGGAAGAACTATGAAAAATTTAATCTTATTTATTCTTGTTTTTTCTTTTTCAACTGCTAACTCCGCGGACTCAACAGCTTCTGTTTCACAGGTTCATGAGAGCGTGGCCAAGAAGATGGCTGATTCCCCAACAGCTTCTGAGGGAACTGTTAATCAAACGTTGCTCGATAATGCGGCTAAGGCACAACAGATTCTTAACGCCAATCCGAACTCTGCAACTCCAACTAGCATAAAAATTTTAAGCAATAAAGGCAGTAGTGCAACGACGACCTCTTCAGCCAATCTAACAGATCAAGATAAACAGTTAAGTGAAAATTTTGTTCACCAAGGAAAAGCCAATAGAATTATTGAAGAGAAGTGTGTCGGCGAAATGAAAGACGCCTGTGCTGGAAATGAAGTCGATCATAAAGTAATGGGGATGAACCCTGGTTTAATTAAAGTCGCAGCCCAGTCATACGCAACTTTCTCAGCGATGAGTGATGGAATTTTTGGGTTATCCAAGCCTCCGGAAGTGAATGCATCTGGAGCTGGAGCAGCGGGTACTGGAACAACGGGTACTGGAGCAACGGGTACTGGAGCAACGGGTACTGGAGCAACAGGTACTGGAGCAACGGGTACTGGAGCAACAGGTACTGGAGCAACGGGTACTGGAGCAACAGGTACTGGAGCAACGGGTACTGGAGCAACAGGATCTGCCACTGCTGGAACAAAGCCAGCTGCAGCCAAAAAAGAACCCGCAACAGATTATTGTAAATATATCCCTGCAATGGGTGAAGCTTATGCAACTTTTGCTCAAAAAGTTGTAGTGAAAGACTTAAATAATGGTGGAGAGACTTCACAAAAAGAAAGTCTTTTAAAGGCAGCTGCAAGTCATGATAGCAGGTCCGACTTAGCTCAGGCGCAAGCTGTTGGCTGGTATGGAGGAGCTGCTTGTTATGTTGCAGGATATGCCATTGGATCATTCGCTATGGATACATCGCTTGTTGTAAAAGTTGCAGCTGCAACTTTGCTTGGAACTTTTTATCAAGAAGAAGTTGGCGCCAATAAAGATTACGCAAATAAAACACGTGAAATCGCAAAATCACTTCCTGGAAAAGGAGATTGCAACCCCATTACCCAAAACGATTGTTACTGTGCTCAGCCAGAAACGGCAAATGACCCTACTTATTGTAAAGCTCAAATTGCTGCAAAGTCTGGAGCAAATTCTGCCTTTGCCCGCACGGCCTGTACTGACAATAAAATGCAAATTGATCCAAGCTGCAGTTGCGAAAAAACAAATTCTTGTTTTGAGAAATTTTTAGAAAATCAAGGGGCCGCAAGTTTACAAATGGGATTTGGAAATACGAACTCTCCATTTAAATCTGTCGTTTCTCTAGCGCACGGAAAGCTGGAAACTGGAACTCTTGGCGCGCAATCGTTTGCGGGAACAGCAGCAATCGCTAAAAAAGGACTTAATGATTTTGCCAATAAACTTCCGGCAGGATCAGGATTAACTCTTAGTCAAAAAGCTTTAGCTGATTCAATGATTTCAAAAGGAATTCCAGCAAGAGTAGCGAGCTTAATGGCACAAAATCCTCCCTCACAGGCGGCCATGGCACAGGCCATGTCCAAAACAGAAGGGCTTGGAAAAAATTATCAAGTCGCAGCTTATTCATCTGGAAATAGTAACGTTCTCGATTTCTCTGGCGGAAATGGTCTAGGCATTAGTGGAAAAAGAGGTGAGAAGAAAAGTGGAATGGAAGATTTTTTAGGAAAAATTCCTGGTGGAAAAGCTGCTACCAGTGGAAAAATATTAGAATTTGCGCAAAAAGCAGAAGCTCGTGCCCCGCAAATTACCAAGTCTGATCGTCCAATTTTTGAAATCATATCTCTACGCTATCAAACTTCTGGAAGACGACTCCTGCAGCTCGATTCTAGTAATTAATAAAAAGACAGCTGCCTTTTTTGGATGATACAATTTTGTCATTAACAAAATTTTGGAAACCATTAAATGCAACTGCCATTTGAAAAAACATTAATTATTATTCCTACCTATAACGAAATTGATAATATAGAAAAGATGGTTCGTACTCTCTTTTCTCTCTACCCAGAATTATCTCTCTTGATAATCGAAGATGGCTCTCCCGATGGTACGGCAAAAGTCGTTAAATCTCTTATGACGGAATTTAAAAATCTTTTCATGATTGAACGCACTGGCAAGTTAGGATTGGGCACAGCCTATATAACAGGATTTCGTTGGGCCCTAGAAAAAGATTATGATTATGTTTTTGAAATGGACTGCGATTTTTCTCACGATCCTAAACAAATACCCGACCTCTTGGAAGCTGCTCTTACCAATGACCTTGTCATTGGATCTCGTTATATCAATGGCATTCGCATCATTAACTGGCCTTTTAGAAGATTACTGCTTTCATATTGCGCTTCGATTTATACCCGCACGATTACCGGCATCCCCATCTTTGATACAACTGGTGGATTTAAATGTTTTAAAAAGAGTGCGCTTCTCTCGTTAGATTTTGATCGCATTATTTCTAACGGGTATTCATTTCAATTAGAGCTCAATTATAAAATTTGGTCGAAAGGATTAAAGATAAATGAAGTTCCAATAATCTTTTATGAAAGAAGGGATGGCCAATCAAAAATGGGAGGAGGTATTATTCTGGAAGCCATTTTTGCAGTATTCAGATTGCGCATAAAAAAAATGTTGGGGTCATTATAAATTTATAAGCAAATAAATACAGTATTTAAATAGACTTAGCGAATGAGAGAAATACGAGAAAAAACTTCATCGTTTAGTGGATTGTACATCATCAAAACAAGAATCCAGTAAAAGCCAAATTCAAAAATAACATACTTTAAATCAGATGGAATTAGCCCTACTAGGCCCGCGAGCACAATATAAGCACCTGTTTGAATATAGCGAGGAAGTGGAATTGCAAATCGATTGACTATCGATTTAATGCGCTGAAGTTTTGTATAAAAAAATGGCAATACAATAAAGTAGAGTGTTGCTAAAAACTTTATCGCCAACGTGAAGATTATATTATTGAGATGAAATCCATAGACTACGAGATGATGAATATTAACTTGCATCTTAGAATTGTGATTTTTAAAAAAATCGGGAGATTGAAAATTAAAGAGGTGTTGCCCCCAAGATATTTCATCCATGGCAAAACAAAAAAAGAGAATGCCTCCTAAAATAAGGCAAGTTGCAAACATATTTCCTCTAAAAGGTCTTAAAATGCTTGCACGGTAAAAACACATAACTGAAGCAAAGAGGATCGTATAAAAAATCATCCACTGAAAAAATCCATCTTCAGCAACCATGGCCGATTCAAAATAAAAAAGGTCTGTGCGAGAAATATAAATCGCTAGAAATAAAAAAATCACAAGTATGGGATACATAACCTTTTCAAAAATTTTCAACAGCTCTCTCCCAAATCTTCAAACTTTTTAAGACGATCAGTGTGCCTTCCACCTTCAAAGCCGCTTTCGAGCCATGAGGCTACAATCGCCTTAATTTCGTCTTCAGTATTTGTTCGAGCACCAAGGCAAAGAACATTGGCATCGTTATGCTTACGGGCCATTTCGGCGTCGTAAGAAGAACGACAAAGTGCTGCTCTAATTCCTTTGTAGCGATTGGCCACGATGGAAACTCCGATACCTGATCCACAAAGAAGAATGCCGGTGAGCTTATTTTGAATAACTGATTTGGCTAAAGCACTAGCATAGTCAGGATAATCACATCGATCACTCGAATGCGTGCCTACATCAATAACTTCATGATGAAGAGAGACAAGGAGTTTTTTTACAAACTCCTTAGTCTCGAAAGCTGCATGGTCTGAACCAATAACTATTTTCATCTTTTTAAGTCTTGGTATTAATATCTATAGTGTTCTGGTTTATATGGACCAGCTGGGTTGATCCCTAAGTATTCAGCTTGTGCTGAAGTTAGAGTATCAAGTTTCACACCGATTTTTTCTAAGTGAAGACGAGCAACTTTTTCATCCAAGTGTTTTGGAAGAACGTATACTTCGTTTTTATAGTTTGTGTGGTTAGCCCATAATTCCATTTGTGCCATAACTTGGTTTGTAAACGAGTTAGACATAACAAAAGATGGGTGACCTGTTCCACAACCTAAATTAACAAGACGTCCTTCAGCAAGAACGATTAGTTTCTTTCCTGATGGCATTACGTATTGATCAACTTGCGGCTTGATATTAATTTTTTTAGCTGTCTTGTTTAAATGAGCAACTTCAATTTCTAAATCGAAGTGACCGATGTTAGCTACAATTGCTCCATCTTTCATCATCTCTAAATGCTTAGCTGTGATTACGTCACGGCATCCAGTTGCAGTTGTAAAGATGTCACCGATTTTAGCAGCATCATCCATATTCATTACTTGGTATCCTTCCATTGCTGCTTGAAGAGCACAGATAGGATCGATTTCTGTAATGATAACTCGTCCGCCAAGACCTTTGAAAGATCCAGCTGAACCTTTACCAACGTCTCCGTAACCAGCAACAACACAAACTTTACCAGCAACCATTACGTCTGTTGCGCGTTTAATTGAATCGACAAGTGATTCACGACAACCGTAAAGGTTATCGAATTTTGATTTTGTAGTTGAATCGTTGATGTTGATAGCTGGAACTTTTAATTCCCCTTTCTTCACCATTTCATAAAGTCTATGAACACCAGTAGTCGTTTCTTCTGAAAGACCTTTGATACCTTTTAACATTTCTGGAAATTTAGTATGAACCATAACAGTAAGGTCACCACCATCATCAAGAATCATGTTAAGTGGAGATCCATCAGCCCACTTAAGAGTTTGCTCAATACACCAGTCGAATTCTTTTTCAGTCATTCCTTTCCAAGCAAAAACTGGGATTCCTGCAGCAGCGACTGCAGCAGCAGCTTGGTCTTGAGTTGAGAAAATATTACAAGAAGACCAACGAACCTCAGCTCCAAGCTCAACTAAAGTCTCGATAAGTACAGCTGTCTGAATAGTCATGTGAAGACATCCAGCAATTTTTGCACCTTTTAATGGTTTTTGTTTTCCGAATTCAGAACGAAGGGCCATAAGACCTGGCATCTCAGCTTCTGCGATTTCGATTTCTTTGCGTCCCCAGTCAGCCAGTGACATATCTTTTACTTTGTAATCCGTAAAGGCCATAATTCCCCCTAGTGGTTTTATAAAATTACTATAGAATAAATCTGACCTAATATAGCACTCTCTACCCTCTGGGATCAAGGTAATAAACTGCATGGCTAGCTATACGCAAATTGGACCTATTGAAG
Source organism: Bacteriovoracaceae bacterium (assembly GCA_947446575.1). Classification (GTDB taxonomy): domain Bacteria; phylum Bdellovibrionota; class Bacteriovoracia; order Bacteriovoracales; family Bacteriovoracaceae; genus Bacteriovorax. Next base: position 45,517 of record CANFHC010000021.1, read on the forward strand.
CAGAAGATATTTTGCAGCTTTATGGACGATCAAAAGTTTTAAAATTAACCCCTTTGTCTTTGGGAATCTCAAATTCAAATTACCGAGTTGATTTAGAACAGGAATCTGTCCTACTCAAAATATCCAACGATAAAAATCAACTTCAACTCGCTGAAGAACAAGCAATTTTGCTCTATTTAAATCAACGCGGTTATCCTTACTCTCTGCGCCCTTTTGCGTTGAGCTCGGGAGAATTAGTTTATCACTACGCTCCTTACTTCGGAGTTCTCTACCCGTTTGTTGAGGGTATTCCACCTGGGCCTTCTGACTATACTTGTAAAGAAGTTGGTGCTGCCCTCGCAAGTCTTCATACCTTGAAGCACGAGGCTAGTGAGTTAAAAAAATTGCGTCACCATGAAGCGGTTGGCTTCGGCGCTTTAGAAATTCTCAACTATTCAAAGTCGCCACTTTGTCCACCTGACTACCAAGAAGCTGTTCAGTACTTTTTCCCCGACCAATTAAAAAATTTTTTAGCCACTGATTTTGAAAAGGGAATCATTCATGGCGATCTCTATTACGACAATACTTTGTTTGATAACAATCACCTAAGAACAGTGTTGGATTTTGAGCAGGCCGGATTGGGAGAATTCATCCTAGATTTAGGAATTTCGCTCTCCGGAACTTGTTTAGAAAAAGGGAGAATCATAACTCCCCTTGTAAACTCTTATCTCTCAGGCTATGAAGCTATACGGCCTTTAAGAACTGAAGAAAAAAAGCACCTAGATAATGCAATTATTTTAGGACTTATGTCGATATCTCTCTGGAGAATAAAACGCTTTAAAGAAAGAAACTTGAATCCTCTGATGGAAGATTCTTATCGCGATTTAATTGTCAGAGCGATGAATTATTATCAAATGAAACAACAAGAAAATGTTTAAGCATAAAGTATAGGAAAGAATCATGGCAAAAAAGCCTTTTAACAATCCCGATAGAAAATACAGTGACCGCACTCCACGTGAAGAAAGAAAGCACCGCGAAGCTCGCGAAGAGCGAAAAGTAAGTGACGTAAAATCCAACGCTCGCGCGAAAGTTAATCCCGATGGAACAAAAGAATTTGATCAATCTACTTTTTTTGCCTCTTGCCCGCGTGAAGCTGAATCCCTTCTAGAAAAAGAAATTAGAGACCTAGGCATTACTCGTATTGAAGTAGAAAAAGGTGGAGTCGCTTTTAAATGTGAAACTGAAGAAGCACTAGATGTTCTTTTACAATCGCGAGTTGCTTCAAGAGTTTTTAAAGAAATTCAAGTTTACACAATTGTGAGTGAAAAAGATTTATACACTAAAGCAAAAGAGAAATGGTGGGATAAAGTTTTTAACGTTAATCAAACTTTTAAAATTAATACGCTTTTTGATCGCGAGACAAAAGAGCATTTTAATAATTCAATTATTTTTTCTCAGCTTCTAAAAGATGCTATCGCTGATAACTTTCGTGAAAAATTCGGTGAACGCCCCTCCGTTGATACGGGAAGACCAGATATTACTTTTTTACTCCGTGTAGAAAAGAAACCAGGAAGTGATTTATTCAACGCCCGTATTTTAGTTGATATGTGTGGTGAGCCTCTTTCAAATCGTGGCTACAGAGAAGAGTCTCTTAAAGCACCACTGCGTGAAAATTTAGCTGCTGCCATTATTTTAACAACAGACTTCGATCCAGAAAAAGATTTGTTCACTGATACAATGTGTGGAACTGGAACATTTTTAATTGAAGGAATTTTAATTAAAGCAAAAGTTGCTCCGACTTATTTAAAAGTTCGTCAGTATATAGAGAAGAAAGCTCTCGTTTTTGATTTCCTAAAACACCCTTGGTTTCTTGCTGATAGAAAAGCTCACAGACTTTTTGAAGAACGCGCTCAAGCCGTTTACAATCATTCGCTAAGTGCGATGAACGAATTGCAAACGAGACAATTTTTTGGATTTGATATTACAGAACGTGCTCTTGAAACAACTCGCATCCATCTTCATAATGCTATGATTGATCAACAAATCGTAACCCTCAATAAAAGAGATGCCACAATGATTACGCCGATGGATAATCCTCCAGGAATCGTTATTGCCAATCCTCCTTATGGGGAACGCATGGGTGAAGAAGAGGAGCTTAAAAAGCTTTATCACGATTACGGTGAGAATTTAAAAAAGAACTTCAAAGGTTTTAGAGCATACGTATTTACTTCGAATCCGCTGTTAAGAAAGGCTATTTCGCTCGGGACTTCTAAGCGTCATACTTTTTATAATGGTAGCTTGGAATGTCGGTTGTTAAAGTACGATCTTTACTAATGCAGGCAAATCAGAAACAACTCCATTTACTCTAAATTTTTGAAGCGAGAGAGTATCAGAACTAATCTGTGTACTCTCCCTGATTCTTCAGTGAGCTTTCCGCTAAATATTTATCGACAACTATGATTCCACACCACTTCATTGACTGGAACGGGCAAAGAAGTGCCTGGAAATGAAGTGGTTTCTCGCACAAAATAAAGAGTGTACTTTAATAGATCCAAGCTCTTTGAATGGGTCTCGTTCCAACGGCGGCAAAGATAGCGACCAAACCAGAGCTTATAAGTGTCATTATGATCAATCCTCAAATTGACTAAAAATTTTCTCCATTGTGAACTTGGAAAAGTTTCTTGCACATTCTCCTGTTTGTTAAAGTTAATTGGTTTGTTATTAAGAATATCCCATTTTATTCCTCCTTCTAGATTGGCTTCAGCTACAAACCATCCATCGTCTTTCATCGGTGTAGGAGCAAACATATTCCATTGCTGATTAAGCTGGAGCCCAAAAACAATTTCCCTCCATGGAGTGCCGACTGTGAAATATTTTGAGTTAGTGATTCCTTCAACGTTCCATGCAAATATTATTAAAATAAAAAAAGTGATAAATGATTTTTTTAGAATTCCTTCCTCAGCATAAACTTTTTCGGCTCCAACCTCATTTATCATTATTCCTAAAATTTTTCTTTTTTGACTTGTAAAATTATAGAGATAATCAAGAGGTATTTTTTTAGTCAATTGCCCTATCCCTCTTAGCAGGAAAAAATCCGACTGCTGAAGTAACTCATAAAAAACTCTTCCTCGAATAAAAACATTTTGGTCATTGACTAGTACCCATGATTTTTTTTCCTGAATATGTTTTAAAATGTTTATATCGCTGTCTCCTGAAAGGATTGTAAGATCAGATAAAAAAAGAAATTCTTTTATCAAGAAGCAGAATTTACGACAAAATCCGCAATCAGGATCATAATAAAGTGTGGACTTAATTTGAAGATTATTTTTAAAGAATTTTGATTCCCAAAAGATGGAAGGGATAAGTGCTACCCAGAGAATCATACATGCCGGAGCGAAATTTCCCAACTCGAGGGTCATCCAAATTCCAATATGAAGAGCAAAAAATAAAAATACTGTCAGGCTTCTCCAAAACGATATTTTCCATGGAATTAGTAATAATATCGGCCCGACTCCCTCTAAAGCGAAGGCAAAAAAAGAAAGAAATTTCATTAAACTAGGGAAAAAGAGAAGCTTTTTTCCAAGCGAAGTCGTGAACATATCCAGATTCATGGCATAGTATAATGAATCAAAATTTTTATACCAGCCTGGATCCCATTTATATAGGAAGGTGAATAGATAAACGAATAAAACTTGCATAATCCAGGCAATGCTTGCAAGTCCAAAATATGCCGGTCTTATTTTGGGAGTATCACTTAAGACAGAATCTACTGAATAATATGAATTGATAGGAAGAAAAAAACTCCAAAATAATATCATTCGCAAAAGATTATCACCTCCATGATTAACGAGTGGAAATCGCGCATGAAACGACATAATTACTACCCAAGTGACAAATAAACTTATTTTGGTTCTCCAACCAACAATTAAAAAAAGAGAAGTTATTAAGCCAATAAGCGCCACAATTAAAGCAAAGAATGCAGAGCCATTAATATTTAAAATGCTCATCATCCATGGCAATTCAAAATTATTCATTAGAACAGATCTGGATAGAATTCCGTTGTCAGAATAGAAAGTATTGATTTGGGGAATACGATTTGCGATGTCTACAAAACAAAGTAACCCAATTAGAAAACGCGCGAATGCGAGGGATCTTAAGTCTAGTGAGAATAATGACTTGAACTTTTCCACTTTTAAGCAATCCTTTTAAAGTTTAAAATAAAAATAGGGGGATATTAAATCCCCCTATTTCTTGTTAGTTTTTGAAAGCAAAATTACTAGTTTTTAACTGGAATAATAGCTCCAGGTCTGCCGAAAACAATTACCACTCCGTCTTCGTGATGGTGATCACCACTATTTTGAAGATCAGTATTTCCTGCTCGTTTCACAAGTTGACCAAGTTTACTAGTCGTTGTGAAATTCACTTGATAATTCGACACATTTCTACCTTTAATAGAATAATTCATTGCTACATCAGATCCTGCTAATTCCATGGCCGATTGGAATAAGAATTGGTTGCGCGAAATAATTTTTCCAAAGTCAGCATAGGTTTTTACAAATTCTTTTTCATCATTCCAATTCTTCTTCATCAGTTTCAACTTGCTCACCATTTCTTCAGCGCCACTGTATGATTGAGATTCAGTGTCTGCTGGACAATTGTTTGGCTGATCATTGCTTGTTACAACTTCACAAATTTGGTCAGCGTCATCTGTCACTTTGAAGTATGCTCTGGCTTTTGCAGCAGCATTTGCAGCGATTTTTTTCATTCCATAGAGTTCAGCACTATCAATCATTTTTTTAGTTTGCTCTTCAGTGAAAGTTAATGAGAAATCAACATCGGTGTAACCTAATTTTCTCTCATCTGGAAGATTAACTTTTAGAGCTTCCCCTAACCCAGTTATTTTCACTAAGTCATCGATCGCATTTCCAAGTCGTCTATGAGTAGATGCATCGGTTTCTGCTGACCAAACAAATTGACCAAAGTGCCCAGAAGTTTTCTTCTCATTTTTAGCAGTTAAAACATTGTAAGTCGCACCATAGAAAGACAATGTTCTCTCAAAGTGTTTGTTAAATATTCTTGTTTTTTTGTCTTTTAAATACACCCCGTAATGAGCATTTGTTTTAGTTCCTTCATAGAATAGGTTGCCTTGATCAACTTCATAAATTTTTCCTTCACTTGTTGTTGTGTTTAAGACAACAGGCAGACCGAAGAAAAAGTTTTTAGTTTTTCCAAGTTGTTTCGAAACAAGAGAATCCCATTTAGAAACATAATCAGCTTTTTGCTCTATCATTTTTTCAATTGCCGCAACGTTACCTTTGATTAAGTCACTGTAGGCCATTTTTCCTAGCTCTGTACTGATATCAACTTTATACGACATACCGTTTGAAAGTTGTTCAAACTGAGATGAACCGATTGAAACTACAGCTGCACCAGCTTGAACAGATAGTGAGTCTAAGTGAATTTTTGTAATCCTAACGAGTACATTTTTAGCATCCATTTTTTGTACAAGGGTTTGAAATGTTCCTTGTGAAATTTTAGCAGTACTTATTGAACCCATTCCAATTCCAATTCCTCCAAAAAAGATAACTCCCCCATTACTTGAATATGAAACGGTGTCACCTGGGGCCCATGTTTTGAACGCTTCTGCTTTTTGAGGAATACTTCTTCCACTTGAATCAAGTTCTTGTAAATTTTTAATATAGCTAGTTGAAGTATAGCTATGTCCTTTAATTGGAATTAATCCCACCGTTGCCCATATTTTTCCCTGCAATCCAGTTGGGTTATCATAGAAAAACTTAATTGCTCCACCTAGACCACCTTCAAATTCGCTAGATTTAACAACCTCGAATCCACTTCGGTAATCACCAAAAAGTAAAGTATCTCTATTTTGTAAAAATTCTGGATAGAAATCTTTATTCATTTTTGGAAGTGCATTATCAGTTAAGTTAATAACCTTAGTACCACAGTCAAAATCTAGATAAAGTGCAGGTACTAATTTAGCTCTTAATTTATTTGTTTCTGGTGTTGATGGTGGTTGGCCATTTGATCCGTTACTTCCATTTGATCCGTTACTTCCATTTGATCCGTTGTCACCGTTGCTTCCGTTATCGCCATTGTTCCCGTTGTTTCCATTATTCCCGTTGTTTCCATTGTTCCCGTTGTTTCCATTGTTCCCGTTGTTTCCATTGTTCCCGTTGTTTCCATTGTTCCCGTTGTTTCCAT
>CANFHC010000022.1 GCA_947446575.1 Bacteriovoracaceae bacterium
AAGAGGAAACACCCGATCCCATCCCGAACTCGGAAGTTAAGCTCTTCAGCGCCGAAGGTAGTGCCAGGGAAACTTGGTGTGAGAAAAGGTCAATGCACCCTCTTTATTTTAAAAAACCCCGACTTTGTTCGGGGTTTTTTTATTCCCAAAAATTAAACATCATGTAAAATTTAAGTATGAATGCAAAAATACTTAAATATGAACTTTTCACATTATTTTCTTTAACCGTAGTTACATTAATTGTTTTTTATTATCGGGATACGCTACCTGATAACTATTTATCAATTTCTTCTACATCATCGCCTGGGTTCTTTGCGTATTATGGAACCAGTCTATTGAATTTTATTAATTATTATTCTGGGCCGTGGGTTCTAATTCCATGTGTTCTATTTACCTCATTCTATGTCTTCATCTTTTCAAAGCGAGCCGACTGGATCGATGCTTTGAATGTCATTTCATTAAGTATGTTCAGTGTATGGACTGCTTTCTATCTACAACCGACTCTTCTTGGAGCGGGTCTACATCAAATTTTATCCACATCATTTTCTCCATTTGTTTCTTTTTTATTATGGTTAAGTTCACTTGTTGGCTTCACATGGGGCTCTTTTAGAGGTGATTTTACTGAAAAAGTAAAATTGATTGCAAGTGAAGTGAAGAAGGTTGATATAAAGTCACCGGCTGAAAAAATCCATGCAATTACAGTAAAATATTTAGGACTATTTAAAGCAAAATTTAATAAGAATAATAAATTGGATGAGATTGAGCATAATGAACAATTTGCAGAGGCTCTTCAAGAGAGGACTTTGGCAAAAAGAAAAGAAGAAGTTCATGTGATTCAAATTGCACCAGTAGAAGAAAATGCAGTTGCCTCTTCTGAGGAATCTGTAGAAAATTATCCAGTTATGATTACAAATCGTCAGGAGTTAAGTGAAGAGTTGGTGGGCGAAATTCACGAAGATAGCTTCGAAAATGAAGATGAAGATGAGTATGTTGATGAATCGCAAATTGGCTTATCTTTAAAAAATAATTCTCCATCAAGCCGAACAAATGAAAAATTTAATGATGATAAATATTACGATCTAGTTAAAGTCGCTGCTAATAAAAAACAAGAACAAAAATTTTCTCAACCTGAAGATAAATACTTTCGAGATATCATTGGAATTATTCAAATGAAGCTTGGGGAATTTAAGATTCAAGGGAGGATTATTAACGTACTCAAGGGTCCTGTTGTAGATACTTTTGAGTGGGAGCTTGGTGCTGGAGAAAAAGTTAACAGACTAATTGCAACTGCTGATGATTTAACATTAGCACTTTCTGGCTCGCCGATTCGTATGGTTTACCCAATGAAAGGTAGAACGACGGTGGGAATTGAAGTTCCGCGCAATCCACGAGAATTTATTTTCTTGGATGAGATTATTAGTTCAAAAGATTTTATGAATACAAATCATCAGCTGCCTCTAGCGATGGGAAAGAGTGCTCATGGTGAGCCGTTTGTTACTGACTTAGCGACTATGCCCCACATGTTAGTTGCAGGATCAACGGGGGCAGGTAAATCTGTTTATATCAACGCTGTTTTGGTTTCACTTTTGATTAAAAAATCTCCAAATCAAATGAAACTTATTTTAATAGATCCAAAACAATTGGAGTTGGCGCTTTATTCGCGACTGCCTCACTTGTTAATGCCAGTGATTACTGAAGCAAAGACGGCGGCAACGGCACTTTTATGGGCTTGCCAAGAAATGGATCGTCGTTATTCGATTATGTCTGAGTTCGGTGTAAGAAATATCGAAGGATTCAATCATAAGTTAAAGCGAGCTCCCCGTGAAACGATGGATAAAATTAGAAAATTTTATGAATATTCTAGTGAAGATACTTACGAACTTCCCTATATCGTTATCATTGTCGACGAGTTTGCGGATTTAATGTTGAGTGCAAAAAAAGTTGAAATTGAAACTCAGATTGCTCGCTTAGCTGCAAAAGCGAGAGCCTCAGGTATACATTTAATTCTTGCGACACAGAGACCATCAGTTGATGTTATAACTGGGGTTATTAAGTCTAATTTCCCGACACGAGTTTCTTTCCGAGTGACCTCAAGTCAAGACTCGCGAACAATTTTAAACTCTATGGGAGCTGAAAGATTGCTTGGAAAAGGGGATATGCTTTTCCGTCAAGGAGTAGAGACAACACGTATACATTCGGCGTTCATTGAAGAGGAAGAGATCGAATTACTAACTGATAAATTAGCGGAAATGTCACCAAGCTTTGATCCAAATATTATGGAATTTTTAGAAAATGGAGGCGAAGAAGAAGCAGAAGTTAGTGTTGTAACGCGAGATGGTGAAAGTGGAACCGAGCGCGATGATAAATATGATGAAGCGGTTAGAGTCGTGGTTGAGCATCGTTCAGCTAGTGCGTCATTATTACAAAGAAGACTTGGGGTGGGCTATAACCGTGCAGCAAATCTAATCGAAGAAATGGAATCGAAAGGCGTTGTTGGTCCGGCCCAAGGATCAAAACCAAGAAAAGTTTTGATGGGTTCTGAATCGTTGACTTAAGTAGTTTCTCATTGAGAGTTTTTCGCCTTTTCAGGGGGAAAACTCTCATAATCCTTGCCCATTGTTCGGGCGTATGTTATCAATCTAACTCATTAATAATTTCAGTTGTCTGAAAAGTTGGTCCGCCTAAAATTATTGAAAAAGCGGCTCACAGACAATTCGATTAACCAACGGAGTTACTATGTCAGAAGAATTATCTCTTAAAGGTCTTTTAGAGGCCGGCGCCCACTTCGGTCACCAGACTGAAAAGTGGAATCCCAAAATGAAGAAATATGTTTTCGGTGAAAAGAACGGTATCTACATTATCGATCTTGCTAAAACTATTCCGCTAGCTAAAAGTGCTTACGATTTCCTTAAGAAAACTGCTGCTGAGGGTAAGCCAGTTCTTTTCGTAGGAACAAAAAGACAAGCTGCTCCAGTTGTTGAAAAAGCAGCTCAGGACTGCGGAGCAAACTACGTAACTTCAAGATGGTTAGGTGGAATGCTTACGAACTACAAAACGGTAGCTCTATCGATTGATAAAATTCGTAAAGTAGAAAAAATGAAAGAAACAGGAGATTTCGGTCTTCTAACTAAAAAAGAAAGAATCAACATTGAAAAAGAAGTAATCAAGCTAGAAAAAGTTCTAGGCGGGATTAAGGAAATGAGAAAGCTTCCAGGAGCTCTTTTCGTTATCGATCCAAATAATGAAAGAATTGCAATCCAAGAAGCAAACAACTTAGGAATTCCTGTTGTTGCTATTACAGATACAAACTGTGATCCAACTGGTGTTGACTATGTTGTTCCAGGAAACGACGATGCGATTAAATCAGTAATGATGTTTACTGAGTATTTCGCTAACTCTGTTACTGAAGGGATGAACCTTGCTAAAAAGAACAACAAACTTGAAAAATCTTCAAAAGATTCTACTCGTGACGTTGCTCTAGAAAAAGAAATCATCAGCAAATACGAAAAAGATATCGATCTAGCAGATGAAGAATAAGTCGAATAAGTAAGAATTATTATTTTTTTGAGAATTGAAGGATTAAAGATATGACACAAATTACTGCAAAGCTTGTTTCTGAATTAAGAGAAAAAACTGGTGCTGGAATGATGGACTGTAAAAAAGCCCTTGGTGAAGTTAACGGCGATATTGAAAAAGCTGTTGATTACCTAAGACAAAAAGGTCTTGCAGCTGCTCAAAAGAAGCAATCTCGAATTGCTGCTGAAGGTGCAGTTGGATCTTATATTCACGGTGGAAAAATGGGTGTTCTTGTTGAAATTAACTGCGAAACAGATTTCGTAGCTAAGTCAGAAGATTTCCAAACTTTCGTTAAAGACGTAGCTATGCATGTAGCTGCTGCTGATCCAAAATTTGTTAGATCATCAGAAATGGATCAATCATTTGTAGATAGAGAAATTGCAATCTATACTGCGCAGTTAAAAGAAGAAGGGAAACCAGAAAACATGATCCCTAAAATCGTAGAAGGAAAAGTGAAGAAGTTAGCTTCTGAAGTTTGTCTTCTGGATCAAAAATTCATTAAGAATCCGGATATTTCAGTTCAGGATCTTATCAATGAACTTACTATTAAAGTTGGAGAAAAAATCGACGTAAGAAGATTTGTAAAATTCAACCTTGGAGAAGGGATTGAGAAAAAAGTGGACGACTTCGCAGCTGAAGTTGCTTCTATGACTGGTGGACAACACTAAGAATTATCAAAAAAAAAAGGGGCTTTTAAGGCCCCTTTTTTTTCGTACACAAAAAACATTTTTAGGAGAGCTAATGAAATACGGTCGAATCCTATTAAAATTATCTGGCGAAGCTCTTTCTGGAAAAGAAGGACATGGAATTTCAGTCGATGTTCTCAATACAATTTCAAATGAAGTAAAAGAATTGATTGAAATGGGCGTAGAAGTCGCGATCGTTATTGGTGGTGGAAATATTCACCGTGGAGTTGCTGGAGCCACGATCGGAATGGATCGCACTACTTCAGATCACATGGGGATGCTTGCTACTGTTATCAACTCCCTTGCTCTTCAAGATAGCCTTGAAAGACATGGAGTGAATACTCGAGTTTTAACGGCGATTGATATGCAAGAAATCGCTGAACCATATATTAGAAGAAGAGCAGTTCGCCACCTTGAAAAAAAACGCGTGGTGATCTTTGCTGCAGGTACGGGAAATCCATATTTCACAACTGATACGGCGGCAGCACTTAGAGCAAATGAAATTGATGCAAACGTAATTATGAAGGCCACTAAAGTGGATGGAATTTACGATAAAGATCCAATGAAGTTTAAAGATGCTGTAAAAATTGATAAACTAACGTTTATGGATGTTCTCAATAAAGGTCTGACTGTTATGGATTCAACAGCAATCAGTCTTTGTATGGACAACGAAGTTGATATTCTCGTTTTTAATATGTTTGAAAAAGGAAATATCAAACGCGCAGTAATGGGCGATAACACTGGTACAATTGTAACGAATAAATAAAAGCCAAAAATAAGGGGACCATTATGATGGATAAAATTAAAACTTCATTAAATGATTCAATGAAAAAAGCGATTGATTCATTAAAGCATCACTTAACAAGAGTGCGCACAGGAAGAGCTTCGGCTTCTATTTTAGATGGGGTACAAGTTGATTATTACGGATCATTAAGTCCGATTGCTCAATTGGGGCAAATCTCAACACCTGAAGCGCGTCTTCTTCAAATTCAGCCGTTTGATAAAACGATGATTCCAGCAATAGAAAAAGCAATCTTTGGAGCTAACCTTGGTGTAACTCCAACTAGCGATGGAAATTTAGTTCGTTTAAATTTTCCTTCTTTAACTGAGGATAAACGTAAAGATTTAGCTCGTGAAATTAAAAAAATTGGTGAAGATACAAAAGTTATTATCAGAAATGCTAGACGTGATCAAAACGATGCTGTGAAAAAAGCTGAAAAAGATAAAGTTGTTTCAGAAGATGAGTCGAAAAAAATTCAGGCTGAAATTCAAACGATCACAGATAAATTTACAAAAGAAGTTGATGTGATTGTAACAGCGAAAGAAAAAGAAGTTTTGGCGATCTAATTTAAATATGATTTTAGCGAAACCAAAACATTCGATTAAACACGTAGCCATCATTATGGATGGCAATGGCCGTTGGGCCAGTATGCGAGCTCACCCTAGAGTGTGGGGGCATGTGCGTGGATCTGGAATCGTTGCGGATATAGTGGAAGCAGCGGATGATGCTGGAGTTGGAGCGCTTACCATGTACGCGTTTTCAACTGAAAACTGGTGTCGTCCGCAAACCGAAGTAAGAGTTCTCTTTAATCTCCTTCATAAATTTTTAAAACGTGAACGCGATCGTATTTTAAAAAACAATATTCGATTTAAAATTATGGGAGATATTACCAATCTTCCCGTTTCTACAAAAAACCTTATTGCTCAACTTGAAAACGAAAGCCGATTAAACACAGGTCTTAAATTAACTTTTGCTTTTGGCTATGGTGGACGATCTGAAATTACTCAGGCCATGAATTTATTTGTAAAAGAAAATCCTGGTCGTGATGTAACTGAAGAAGAGTTAGCAAAATATTTAATGATTCCAGATTTGGGCGACGTAGATCTGTTAATAAGAACTGGTGGAGACCACCGGATTTCTAATTTTTTATTATGGCAAATAGCTTACGCTGAACTTTATTTTACAGACACGAAATGGCCGGACTTTAGTGTTGTTGAGTTCGATGAAATTCTAGATATTGTTTCAAAAAGAGAAAGACGCTTTGGCGCTATAACCTCCGCTCCGGACTTGAAATCAAATATTGAACAAGCCAGAACGAACAAAAGTTTATTAAGAGGCTAGAGTGTCCAATACAAAGCAAAGAATAATTTCGGCTCTTATTATGACCATCTTGGTGATCGTGAGTGTCATTATTGGAAAAGTTCCAACACTTCTTCTATGCATGCTCGTTGGGATTTTATGTATTGATGAATTGTTAGTGAATTTTGCGGAACTTAGGCGTAAAAGTTTTTTATACCGTTATATTATCTTCTTTTTTACTCTTTTTTTTCTAACCATCAATATTGCTTTTGAAGCGAAGCTCTCTAGAAGCTTTTTTACGATGGCTGCACTCTTTCTAAATCTTTTTATGATGTATTATTTATTTAAAATACCACTTGAAGATGGTTTTATGAAAAAGAGTACAGGTAAAGGTCCGGGGTTGTTGAGCATCATTGTAATTCTTCCCTTACTTTCTTTTGGAATTCATTTTGATACTGAATATTGGCGTTACGTACTTGGTCTACTTTTGATTATTACTTTTGGGATGGATACAGGAGCTTGGTTTTTCGGAAAAAATTTTGGAAAACATAAACTTTGGCCAGCTATAAGTCCTAAAAAAACAGTTGAAGGGTTTTTTGGTGGAGCTTTTACATCTGCTGTTTTGGGATCACTTGCCTGGCATTATATGTTTCATGATTTCCAATGGTATTACTCGGTTATTTTTGCTTGCTGTGGAGCTATTTCACAAGTGGGCGATTTAGTTCAATCAAAAATCAAACGCGAGTTTGGAATCAAAGATAGTTCGAATCTCATACCAGGACATGGTGGTATTTACGATAGAATAGACAGCCTTATCTTTCTATCGCCTTTTTTCGTGATTGTTGTAAAATATCTAGGACGCCATCTTCCTCTCTAAATTGAATCTTAATGGCTATTTTATGAGGCTTTCATGTTATTAGAAAAAATTGCGATTTTTATACTTTTCCTTGGGCCCTTGGTTTTTTTCCACGAGCTTGGTCACTTTTTATTCGCCCGACTTTTTGGAGTGCGCGTAGAAGTTTTTTCAATTGGTTTTGGTCCAAAAATATTTAAGAAAAAAATTGGCGAAACAGAATATGCACTTTCAGCAATTCCTTTAGGTGGATATGTGAAAATGTTTGGTGATGATCCATTTAACAAAGATGATATTCCTCCAGAAGAACGAAAGTTTAGTTTTACTCATCAAGGAAAATTTGCACGTTTCTGGATCGTCATGGGTGGGCCATTAGCTAATTTTATTTTAGCGTTCTTTATTTTCTTCTCTTTGCTTATTTCGGGAGAAAGAATACCTGAAATTAAATTGGGATTAATATCAAGTGAGTCGAGTCTTTATAAAGCAGGACTTAGAACTGGAGATATCTTAACGAAAGTTAATGAAACTGAAGTATATAATCCGACTGATTTGATGGTGGAAGGCAAAGACGAAATCAATTCAATAACGGTTAAACGTGCTGGCCTGGTTGTGGCCCTACCAGTTAATTTTCGGGGTGATAAATTTTTTGAAGAAGTCTTAAAGTATCCTCCATTTTTTAGAAAACCATTTTTAGTAGATGCCAATTCAAAACGTTTTGTTTTAAGTCTGGAAAAAAATAAAATAAATCTTCAGGCTTCTTTAGAAGAAATTGCGGCAGCAAGTGGGGCAAAAGCTTTATTTCTTTACCCTGTTCTTCCTGATCAAGATATTTCAAGTGAGAGTCTTAAAGTTGATTTAAATGCCGTACTAGAAATTGCTGTCAGCTATTCGGATATGAAATCTTTAGTTGCATCACTTGAAGCCAAAGGATTTCGAACTATAGATTTAATGGTTCGTAGCGTGAATATGAATTCTCCTGCTGATAAAGTTGGAATTAAAGAAGATGACGTTTTTATCAGCCTAGAAGGGCAAAAAGTTTTTAGTTTTGAAGAACTTCGCACACGACTTCAAACTTACGATAAAAAAGACGTAACAGTTGAAGTTTTACATCAAGGGAAAGTTAAACAATTAACAGTAACTCCTGACGTGACTCAACAGGAAGGCAAGACTGTTCGCTTGTTAGGTGTTTATAGTTTTATTGAAATTCAAAAATTGAATTTTGTTCATACTAAGTCAAAAGGTCTATTTGGCTCAACTAAATATTCTGTTATTCGCACTTGGGATTCCGTGAAGAAGACGATCGATGGCTTTGTAAAACTACTTACGAATCAAATCTCCCTTAAAACGATTGGTGGACCATTAGCGATTGGAAAAGTTGCTCATGATTCTTTTAATACTTCTCTTTCATACTTCTTTCAATTAATGGCACTCATTTCTGTCAATTTAGGAGTCATTAACTTGTTTCCCATTCCCGTTTTGGATGGTGGGCATATTATGTTTATTGCTCTGGAAATTATCAATGGTGGTCCCTTATCAAGAAGAAAAATGGAGATTGCTCAGCAGGTAGGTTTATCAATTCTATTGATGCTTATGGTAGGAGCAATCTTTAACGATGTAAGTAGGTTTTTCTAGTGCACTCTTTGTTTTTAGATAGTACATCGGGGCTAGTGGTAGGATTACTTGATTCAAAGTTTAATTGGGTTGAATACAAGAGTCTCGATGAAAAGAAGCCTTCTGAAATTATTCATTTTGAAATATTTAATCTCTTAAAAAAACATAATCTCGATTTAAAAGACATGCGCACATTTATTTCGAGTGGGCCTGGATCATATACAGGCATGAGATTGAGTGAAGGTTTTGTTCAAGTTTTTGAATTAAACCATATGCCTGTTTATTCTTTTTATCATTTCGATGTTCCAAGATTAAGCGGAGTTGTAAAGGGATACTGGGCTACAAATGCATTTAAGGGCGAAGTTTTTGTTTATAATTGGAATGGAGAAGAAATTAAAAAAGAACTTCTTTTAAAAGATGTTTTCTCTCAAGCTGGTCGGAACAATGGATTTACTCTTGATGACACTGATCCAATTTTTTCTGGTTTAACCTCAACTAAAAAATTTATTAAAAATGAATCCGCTAAATTATTTGCTAACGTACTTGAAAAAAAACTCAGAGTCCCACCTTATTATTTTAGGTCGCTTGAAGAGGAGTTTCGGTAGTCATGTTGAAGTCGTATTTGCCTGCAAAGTTTAACACTCTCGCAACTTTTTTATTTTTACTCTTTTGGGTTTTTGGTTTTTATAAAATCTTAATTATTTTAGTAATTGCTTATGCTCTTTTATATATAGTATTAAGAAAAAGCCGAAACGATTTCCGTGATGATCCAGTCAGTACGAAAGGTGTTATATTTTCACCTGCCAACGGAAAAATTATTCATATTGAACATAATGTTTCTCATGGGCTCTACGGAGATCAGTTAATAGAAATTCAAATAATGGTTCCGTGGTGGAAAGAAATGGGAATTTTTCTTCCACTTTCTTGTGAGATTAGACATTTACTGGTGCTAAAAGGTCAGTCTTTTTTTCGCTCTTATAAAGCAATCGAGGTCATCGGAACTAAAGAAGGTAAAGGCGTGAGCCTTGCTTTAGATAATCGAGGAGAGTGTATAGGACTAACATTTTTTAAATGCAAACTTGGTTTGTGGCCAGAAATTATGGTTATGCCCGGGGATCGCGGAGGAAGGAGAGTTAATATTGGTTACTTTCCCTTCGGTGGAACAGTGATGCTTTATTTACCAAAAAAGTATGAGATACTAGTTAAAACGAATGACGAAGTGAATGCCGGGGAGACAATTTTTGCGGTAGTTCCTGATAATACTTAAAAGGTACTGTTATGTTAAATACACCAAGACGCTTAGCTTTTTTTCTTCCTAATACATTTACAGCCCTTAATATGGCCTGTGGATTCTTTTCAGTTATTTTAGGTTGGAAAGGGGAATTTTATCCTGCATCAATGCTTTTAGTTTTGGGTGCAATCTTTGATTCAGTTGATGGCCGAGTGGCAAGAATGACTCACACTCAATCTGCTTTTGGTGAACAATTCGATTCAATTTCAGATGTTGTGACTTTTGGAGTGGCACCAGCTTTTCTTGTTTATAATAAATTCTTTTTTGATTTAGGCCGACTTGGCTTAATCACTTCATTTATCTTTTTATTATGTGGAGCACTTCGTTTGGCTAGATTTAATGCCAATATTGATAGAGTGAGTTCGGACTTTTTTCAAGGCTTACCAATACCAAGTGGAGCTCTCGCCATGGTTGGCTTGGTTCTTTTTTCCTTAGAGAGACCAGAGGTAAATGACTTTTATCCTGCAATAATTCTTTATGTTCTCTTCTTTTCTTTTTTAATGATTTCTAATATTCCTTTTAATTCATTCAAGAAATCTGAGTGGGTACGCCTGCATAAAAAGCGTGTGCTATTTACTATTTTTTTACTATTGATTTTAACATTCTTGCGTGAACAAATAATGATTGGCCTGATCATTAATATTTATGTTTTTGCGTCTCTGCTTTATTTCATTAAAAATAAAGGTGCGCTTGAAGATATGTTCCAGTGGAAGAGTGAAGATGATGAAGTGGCCGGAGAACCCCAGAATGAAGAACAAATCTAGAAATTTACTCTTTTTATTTTTCGTTTTACTTGTATCTATTGCAAAGGCGACGGATTTAGAACAGGTGGTTTCTGGCGGTGATGTTGAAGATTTATTGGGGAAAATGAAAAATCCGACTGAGACAAACCCGTATCTCGTCACAACTCCTGATAATAATGATGTTGAAAAAAATGAATTGCCGAAACAAGCACCAGAAGATTTTATATTTAAAACTGATCACGAAACTGTTTCAGTTAAAAATGCAGAAAGAAAAAATTTGGATGATTTCGGTTACGCTCAGCCAAGTTCAATGGGACAAAGTGATGTCTATTTAGAAATAAATAAAAAAAGCATAGCCCGGGATTTCAGAAAGCATTCTAGTGGTGCTTTAAATATGGCTTATATCCAAAATCATTTCGCTTATGATTCAGCAAACGATATTATTAATAGAACAATCTCCCAAGGCTATAAACACGTTAAAGGTGGAGCCATTTATATACGCAATGATCAATATTTTCTTCGTCGTGATTTCCTAAATACCTATTGGAGTTTAGGTGGAGGTATTGGTTATAATAGTGGTCGTGGAATTTTTGTTGGGGGTGAGCAAAGTGACGCAACTTTTCGCCTTTGGGAAATTCCTGTCGATGCAGGACTTGGTTTAGAAATACCAATCTATCACTGGTTTAAAATTGCAGGAACCGTTGGCCCAAGTGCTACAATCCTTTATCAAAATAGAAGTGACTTTCAAAATGGTGAAAAGGGAAAAAATAAAACTCAAGTGAGTTATGGCCAGTTTGCTAACGCACAATTTAAAATTAATATTGGCGGATTTAATGACAATGCAGCTTACGAAATGTTTACTGAAAGTCGCATAACTAATCTTTTATTAAATCTTGAAATCCGTTACCAAAATTATCAAAACTTTCAAGATGCCATAAAAATTTCAGGCACGTCGGTAGGCCTTGGATTTACCTTTGAATATTTATAAACTGACGGTTCAATATAAAGGAACGAGCTATTTGGGCTTTCAAGTTCAATCAGTGGGTCAGACTATTCAAGGTGAACTTAACAGTGCACTAAAAATTTTATCAAAAACTGAAAATGTTAAAACAATCGGATCTGGTCGAACAGATGCGGGTGTTCACGCTTTTGCTCAAGTAGTTAGAATTGAAATTCCTGTTGATATTCCGCCGGAGAATTTAGCTCGGGCCATTAACTCACAATTGGCTTTAGATATTCGAGTGACTGACGTCAGTCGAACGACTATGGATTTTCATCCCATTTTTAGCGCGAAGTCTAAAGAATATAATTATGTCTTTTCCAATCGTGAAGCGATTTCACCATTTGCTCATGAACTAGTTACTCTTTTTCCATATGACCTCGACATCGAGCTTATGCGGGAGGGTTGTAAAATATTTTGTGGCGAACATGATTTTATAAATTTTCAATGCACTGGAACAGAGGTGGGAACCACTGTGCGCCAAATTTTTGAATGTGAAATCCTGCATTTTATGGGAAGTGGACACTTTGCGCATATGCTAGAGGACTATTATGTTTTTCGCGTTGTGGGAAATGGGTTCTTAAAGCAAATGGTGCGTCTCATGATGGGAGCTATTTGGAGTCTTGGAAGAGGGAAAATTACATTAAAAGACCTTAAAAAAGCGTTAAAAATACAGCAGGACCAAAGGCTCGGGGCAACTGCTCCTCCTCAGGGACTTTATCTAAAAGAAGTGCATTACTAAGATTCTCTTTCATTGACAATTAAGGCCCTGTTTAATACTTTGAGAGAACTAATTTTCAAAGAGGATTTCGTATGTCTTACACTGTAAAAAGCGTCAATGGATGCACAAAGAAACTAGAATTCAACTTCGCTACACTTGATCTTTCAAAAGAGATTAAACAGGCTGTTGTTAAAAAACAAAGTTCAACAAATATTAAAGGATTCAGAAAAGGCAAAGCTCCGTTAGCAATGGTAGAGCAAGTTTATGGACCTCAAATTGAATCGGATGCTTTAAACCAATTTGTTCAATCACAATTGTTTGAAGCAGTTAATAAAGAAAAATTAAAAACTGTGGGATACCCAGCTTTTGAAAATGTAAAATATGACTCTGGAAAAAGTGTAAGTTTTGAAGCAGTAGTTGAAATTTTTCCCGAAATCAAACTTGCTGACTATTCTTCATACTCATTCAAAAAAGATAAAGTTGAAGTGACTGCAGACGATTTAGATAAAGTGACAAAAAACTACCTTGGTTCAAAAGCTGAAATGAGTGAAGTAACTGATGCAGAAGCTAAACTTTCTAAAGGTCAATTTGCTGTTTTTAACTTCGAAGGAGTTAAAGAAAACGGTGAAAGACCAGAAAATATGAAAGGATCTGAATATCTTCTAGAAATCGGTTCAGGACAATTTATTCCAGGATTCGAAGATGGAATGATTGGACTTAAAAAAGCTGAAAAGAAAAACATCGTTTTAACTTTCCCGGCTGATTACCATGCAACTGAACTTCAAAATGCAAAAGTTACTTTCGAAGTTGAACTTGTAGAAATTAAAGATAAAAAATTTCCTGTTTTAAACGATGAAATGGCAAAAGAATTTGGTTACGAATCAGTTGCTGATTTCACCGAGAAAAATAAGAAGAGTCTTCTTGCACAAAAAGAAAGACAAGCGGCTGAAAAACTTCACCAAGAAATTCTAGAAAAATTAGTGAATGAAAATAAATTTGATGTTCCAGCTACCCTTGTTCAAAACCAAGAAAAATATCTTCAAGAAGATCTAGCGAAAAATTTAAAGTCACAAGGCTTTAACGAAACTATGGTTGGCGAATATTTTAAAAGATGGGCGTCTGATATAACAACTAAAGCAAGCTTCCAAGTACGCTCAGGACTAGTTTTAGACCATTTAGCACAGGAGTTTAAAATTGAGACTTCTGACGCTGATTTCAACAATAAAATTGAAGAAAGTGCAGCTCAGGCAGGTATGGATGTTGAAACTGTAAAAAAATACTACTCTGGAAACTCTCAAGTTAAGAGCAATTTGATGTATGCGATTCGTGAAGAAAAGACTTTCGAAGAGTTAAAGAAGAAAGTTAAGGTTTCATAATTTCAAATAATAAATTAAGAAAATGTAAGGCTCCTTAGGGAGCCTTTTTTTGTTGCGCTGCCCTTCAGTTTGTGATTTTATCAACCTCCAGGTTTTAGAGGTATTTTTGTATGAAACTATTAATCTTTTTAATGATTTTTTTATCGCTAAATTCAGTAGTCTTTGCCGAAGGCTATACCGATCTTGCAAACACGTATGAAGAAGCGAAACTCCCAAATTTTTTACCATTAGTGGGTAAAGGCTTAGCTGGAAGATGCTATATAGCCACGAGTTCGAATAAAAAAATTGCTTCGATACTTATGGTTAGTTTTGAAGAAGATGGATTTGAAATTGCTCCTTTTGATGCTGAAAAAAAGAGACCAGATTTCTTTGATAAATTAATTTACGAAGATGTTTTAAACAAATTTCCAATGATTAAAAAAATGTTCTTGGATGTAAATGAAACAGCTGATGGGGCGATAGCTTATAAAGAACAAGGTGCGGATGAGTATCGCTATGAAATAAGAGAAAGTGATAAATATTTGATAATGAGAGTTTACTTAAATGATAAGATTATAAAAAATTGTAATTATTATAAAAGAGATTAAAAAAAGCCCTCAGAATGAGGGCTTTTTTTTAGCTTTTAAATTGGATTAAGTTTTCGCGAAGGCTACTAATTTTCTCACGAAGCTCAGCTTCATTTTGGCGAACTTCATCACGCACATTTTCTGGAGCGTTCTTCATGAAATTTTCATTGTTCATTTTAGCCTCATATTTTTTATAATCAGCCTCTGTTTTCGTCAGTTCTTTTTCAAGGCGGGCAATCTGCTCTTTTAAATCGATAACACCTTCAAGGGGAACAAAAACTTCCGTATGTGTCGTTATGTTCATGATTGATTTATTAGGGCGATTTAATTCTTTATTTCCAACTTTTAAATCTTTGACTCGTGCTAGTCCTTGGAAGTTTACTAGGTTGGCTCGGAAGTAATTTACAAGATCTTGATTGTCAGAAAAAAGTTCAACGTTAACTTCGTCTTTGGGTTTGATATTTACGCTAGCTCGAAGATTTCTGATGCTAGTTACGACCTCAACAAATTTGTTCATTTGTTCTTGATCGTTTTTAAACTCAAGAGTGCTATCGTATTCCGGGTAATCTTGAGCAATTAATAAATCTTCATTAGCTTCTTTTAAGTGGGACCACAATTCTTCAGTAATGAATGGAGTAATTGGGTGAAGAAGAGCTAAGATTTTTCTGAAAACGAATTTTAAAACAGAAATTCTTTGTGCACGAACAGGCCCATTGTCCCCATTTAAAATATTTTTTGAAAGTTCGATGAACCATGAACAGTATTTGTCATAAACAAAAGAATAAACAGCTGCTGAAGCATCGTCGTAGCGATAAATCTCAAAAGACTCGTTCATTGCCTTTGCGGTTGTATTTAGTTCAGAAAGAATCCATCTTTCGTGGTGATCGAGCTTGCTCAAGTCAGAAATTTGAGCTGAGCCTGCTTGAAGATGTGGTTGAATAAAGCGGTAGGCGTTCCATACTTTATTGATGAAATTTCTGTAGCCACCAATTCTTTCTGGATCAAGATTAATTCCACGATTGTATCCTGCACCTGAAGCTAGAGAAAAACGGAAAGCATCTGTTCCGTATTGTTCGATCATATCAAATGGATCTATTCCATTTCCAAGTGATTTACTCATTTTTCTTCCAAGCTTATCGCGAACGATGGCGTGGATATAGACGTCTTTAAAAGGTACTTTGTTTTGAGTTTGCAGAGACATCATCATCATGCGAGCTACCCAGAAAAAGATGATATCGAAGCCTGTTATTAGAACTGAATTGGGAAAAAATGTTTCGAATTTTTTTTCCTTCATCGCTTCTGCATTTGGCCAGCCTAATGTTGACATTGGCCAGAGTCCAGATGAGAACCATGTATCAAGTACGTCTGGATCTTGCTGAACATTTTTTGACTTACACGTAGGGCATTCAGTATCCACTTGCTCACTTGCCCATTGGTGATTTTTGTCACAATAGAAAACTGGAATTTGGTGTCCCCACCAAAGTTGGCGCGATATGCACCAGTCTTTTGGATCACGAAGCCAAGAAAAATATGTGTTCTCCCATTCTTTTGGAAAAAATTTAGTTTCTTCTGTTTCAACAGCAGCAACTGCGCGAGCACTCATCTCTTTTACGTTTACGAACCATTGTTTTGAAATCATCGGCTCGATAACAACACCTGATCTTTCGCCGTGACCAACTGGGTGTACGTGTGCTTTTTTATCTAAAAGTAGTCCAAGTTCGTCTAGCTTTTTGGAAACAACATTACGGGCTACTTTAGCAGCTAATCCTTTAAACTCCATTCCTTGATCGTTAAGAGTTCCGTCAATGTTTAGGATGTTGATGATTGGAAGATTATGACGTTTTCCAATTTCAAAGTCATTGAAGTCGTGGCCTGGAGTTACTTTTAAACATCCAGTACCTTTTTCAAGATCAACGTGTTCGTCACCGATGATAGGAACTTCGCGATTACAAAGAGGAATGATGGCCATTTTTCCGATGAGATGTTTGTAACGTTCATCTTCTGGATTAACGGCAACAGCAGTATCACCAAAAAGTGTTTCTGGTCTTGTTGTTGCTACTTCTAGAGTTTCATCTGAGCCTTTGATTGCGTATTTAATATGAAAAAAGTTTCCTTGAACATCTTTATGCTCTACTTCCGCGTCAGAAACAGCTGATTGTAAAGCTGGATCCCAATTTACGATATAGTCACTTTGATAAATAAGTTTTTGATTATAAAGATCAACGAAGAATTTTTTTACAGCTTGATTTGGAATAGGATCAAGAGTGAAAGTGAGGTAATCCCAATCACAGCTTGCTC
Source organism: Bacteriovoracaceae bacterium (assembly GCA_947446575.1). Lineage (GTDB taxonomy): Bacteria > Bdellovibrionota > Bacteriovoracia > Bacteriovoracales > Bacteriovoracaceae > Bacteriovorax. Next base: position 16,802 of record CANFHC010000022.1, read on the forward strand.
CCATCGCACGTTGTTGATCCAGGATTGTATTTCCGTACTGCTCTTTCCATGCCCAGATTTTTTTTAGGAAATCTTCACGCGTGAAATCACGGCGAGTTTTTTTCTCTTCTTCCCAAACCATTTTTTCAACCACTGATTGAGTTGAAATTCCAGCATGGTCAAGACCAGGTAAGAAAAGCGTTTCGTATCCTTTCATTCTTTTAAAACGAATGAGTGTATCTTGAGTGGTAATATCGAGAGCGTGACCTGCATGTAATTTACCTGTTACGTTTGGAGGTGGAACAATAATGCAATATGCTTTATTGGCTTTACCTTTTTTAGGTTTGAAATATTTTCCTGCTTCCCAAGCTTTGTACCACTTTGCTTCAACTTCTGTAGGAGAGTAGGTTGTCGATAATTCTGTGCTCATATAATTATGCCTTAATGATTTTTAAAATCGCCTCTAGATCTGCTAGATCAAGAGAGTGTTGTTCTTTTGTTTCTAAGTTTTTTAACTGGATTTGATTTTTTGCAAGCTCATCGCTTCCCATGAGAGTGACGAATTTCACGCCTTTTTTCTCAGCGGTTGGAAAAACTTTTTTAAATTTTAGCGCTTCTAAGCTAGTGACAATTTTTAATCCGTTTTTACGAAGAGATTGAGCAAGTTTTAATGTTGCATCCAATCCGTCGTCTTCTTGGAAAGTAACAAAAACGTCGTTGACTGGAATTTCTAAATTAGGGAGAAGTTTGTGAACTTCAAGAAAGTCTCTTAACGTTACATCACCTAAGCCAAATCCAACTCCAGAAAGGGGGTCTTCATTAAAAATCTGAAGAAGGTTAGCGTACGCTCCACCACCACAAAGGGCCCTGCGGTTATCCGGGTGTTTATCGAAAATTTCAAAAACAATTCCAGTATAATAATCCAGACCTCGTACTATTGTCGGATCATATTTTAAGTATTCAGTAAGATTTGCTTTTTCTGTAAATTCAACAAAGCTTGAAAAAGCAGTAGCAATTTCAGTTTGATCATTTTTTTCTAAAAAACTTTTTACACCTTCAAATGTCGATAATTGCAGATAATGGTAAAAAATATTTTCCGCAATTGTATCAAGACCAACTTCAGAAACCATTTTATGAAGAGCTTCGTGAGTGATCTTTTTTGCTTTATCCACTATTTTATATAAGCGATAAGTTTGAGCGTCTGTCGCTTTCATCATGTTTTTGAAAACAGCATCAACAATTGCTCTGTCGTTTAAAAGGATTTCAAAGTGCGAGCTGCTGGCTCCGTAATTTTGGAAAAGTTCAACGGCCACTTGGAGGATTTCAACTTCGCCTAAACGCCCAGGTGTTCCGAAAACATCACAGTTTAATTGCCAATGCTCGCGAACGCGTCCACGTTGGGGTTTTTCATATCTCATTAAATTTGGAATAGAAAACCAACGAAGAGGCTTGCTTTGTTCACGGTGAACTTGGGCGACCATCCGAGCTAGAGTAGGAGTCATTTCGGGTCTAATTGCAACAAAACGTTCACCACGGTCAGTGAATGAATAAATTTGTTCGTTGATTAATTCTTCACCAGACTTTGCTTTATACAGTTCGACTTCTTCTAGCAGTGGTCCGTCGTATGATTCATAACCAAAACTTTCTGCCGTTTTTGTCATGACCGTAAATAAATAATCGCGGACTCTTTTATCTTTAGGGAAAAAGTCACGAGTACCACGGTAAGGTTGTTTATTAAGGGCCATAATCATTTCCTAGAAAAGAGTATTTTCAGAGGAAAAATTTAACACGTTTAGGGTCAAAAGTCTTGTAGCCAGTCGGCATCATTGCTAGGTTTTGGTAAATTTTTGAGGTTTACAGGAGCATTGTCGTCATTGAGCCAATCTTCTTTACTAGGTTCAGGTAAAGCTAGCTCAGTTTTACCTTCATCAGTAATTGGAGCAAGGATGTCTTCAACAGTTTTCTCCTTTTTAGCTGGAGTTGGAGTTTTCTTCATAATTTCTTTTCGAGCAAAAAACTTTAAGCCTTTCGGTGATTTTAAAAGTGCCGGAATTGCATCTCTGGATGAGTTTTTGGCCATGAGGAAAAAACTTTCTTCGATATTTTTTAAAGCTTCAATCATAACTGGAATAAGTTCATTTTTTAAAACTTCTATAAAGTCTGGAGTGTCAGGATTTATCTTTGAAACCCAACGATTGAGAAGCTGAACCTTTTTATCAATTTTTTTATATTCCAATTTTTCTAAACGACCATTGTTTTTTTGTAAAAGGTAATCTTTATAATTTGCCGTGGCCAACAGTGCTTCACAGTCATGAAGTAAGGCGTCTAAAATCCATGAAATGAATGGATCATTAGATTTCTTAATAGCAGCTTTTAATGTTTTTAAAGAATCACCATCTATTGAGGCCTTAGGATAAACGTCATTAGATTTTAAGAGCGTTTTATAAATTTCTATTTTTCCAATTAAAAAGATGTCTTCTTTGTTCAAGACTCTGGCGTAAGTGTCTATCGCCAAAATATGAGAAAGTAGATTTTCGTGATCAATTATCTCATTTTCTTCTAAACTATCAATAAGAAGATTTAGCTCTAATGGAAGATCTTTTGAGCCTTGTATTTTGAAGGGTATAGTTTTTTCTTGTTCTTGCGAAAAAGAAAATATTGGAAAAAATAAAATAATTAAGGTTAGAAAAAATTTATTCATCTTCTAAATCTTTCTCCACTTCTTCTTTTTCTTTAGTTGTTGATTGGGTTTTTTTTACAGCATCTGGTTTTGCTTTTAAAGTATCAACATTTTTAAAATCAACTTCACCTTTAACAATAAAGTATTTTCCTTTTTCTTCGGTCAAAAGAGTACCGTCCATATTTATGATATTGTTTATTGTCTTCATTTCGGAAAGTTGAGTTAGAGATTTAGTCGTGAAGTTTAAATCAACTATATCAAAGCTTGGATTGTTTACACTTCCAGTATTTTTAATAAAGGCAATATTAGATTTATCAAAATCACAAACTAAATGACCCAGATCATTCAAATCTGACTTATAAATGGTTTCTCTTTTAGCAAAATCCTTAATTGGGAGATTGCTTTTAGCTATTGAACTGCCAATGTTGCTTCCATGAATACCAAAAGTGGCCATCACTAAATTTTCATTATGAAGACAAATTTCTGCTTTCATCATTACACTTTGAGCTTTGAAAATTATTTCACTTTTAGCGGTGTTACGTTTAAATTCCAAAACCCCAAAAGAGCCATTTTCGCTTAGGTCTGTATAATAAACTGTATTGTCATCACTCATAAGTACTTGTGGTAGAAAATAAGGATTTATACGATTATTCAGCTTGATTGAAAATTTTAAAGCAGAGTTTGTCGTATTCTCAAAATATAATATTTTAGTGTATGGGTCATAATACGAAAGCCAATTATCGTTGAGTAGGAGAGTTGGGCTCATACCCATTCCAAGTTCTCTTGGAACACTTTCACCGTAATTAACAAGATAAATTTTTTCTTTAGCCCGCAAAGAGTAAAAATTATTAAAATTTTGGTTTTGAAGAATAATTATTTTTTTTCGAGCTGGGCTAGCAAAAAGTGTGTATTGTGTTCCAATATCACCCTTAATCATTTCTTGAACTTTATAATTGGTTGAAAAAAGTAAACTCCCTGAACGCTTTTGATAATAAGTAAACTTTCCATCTTGCGAGAGAAAACGAATATTATTAATCGCTTGTTTGGCCATGAGTTCTGGCAAAGCTATTTTAGCTTTAACTGAGTTAAAGCTAATCAGAGTTAACAAAAAAATTAGAGCACTATTTTTTAATGCCATAAAGTGTCCAAGTTCCTAGTGGGTGAAGTTCACGATGAGCGCTTACCGAATTGAAAATATTTTGCCATAAAACCAATCGAGGTGAGTGTAGATCGTCGATTGCTGACCGAAGTACAATCCAAGTTTCTGCATTTTTTAAAACGTATCCGTCGACAATAAAGGGCATTGGATGGCATTGATTCATTACTGTTCTTTGGAACTCTTCAGGGATGAGGTCCTCAACACAACCAACACCATGGATGATTCCATTAGGGATTTTATCGAGGTAAAATTTCATATCTGTTAGATTCTTTATTGTCCTTCCTTGGGTTCCCTTTACTTCATTGATCATGTTCAAAAATGAATAACGTTCATTAATGAAAGCAGTTGGGAAATAATCAAAGATCGGTTTTCCAATAAATTTAATATCAGTTAAGGGCTTTTCTTCCCAAATTACTTTCTTATTGCAAGATAGAGTTGTGCAAGTTTCTGCATCATAAACAATAAAACAACCAAATTTAAATTCTGAACGTAGAGGATTGTAAGTTTTTGAGTCTACAATTCGGCATTTCGTTTTTGCAGGTGCTCCTTTTTGCTGATAAAGAATTTTAGCAACAACTTGATCTTCGCTCATTAGCTCTTCTTCGCGTGATCCTGGAATATAAGGAACACACATTTCTTTTTCTGAAATATGGTTCATATAACAAATTTTAAGTGGCCACCCCTCTTCATGCTTGATATCGAAATTAAGACGAGCAAAAGTATAGCTTGCTTCACCTGCACATGTTTCTTTATTGGTCACAATGGTTTTGGGAGCAAAATGATTAACAAGGCGATGAATATTTGTGATGGCTTCGTTATCTACATTTCCAGGACAGTCTTGATAATTGGTAATTAGTTTTGATTTGTTGAGTGCCTCTGAAAGTGTGTTGCAGTTTTGTAACGGAAAATCAGCAGGAAATTTTTTAATTCCCTTGGTCTCACAAATAGTTGGCTCACTATTAAATTTAGCAGCGCAATTTTTTAAATCAGCAGGTGTTGCTGAAATTTTACCTAAAATGTTTTGACACTTGTAGCTCAACTTATAAGTAGGTACTTCGCCCGTTATGATTTTGCTCCAAACGTCGCTTTTTAAATAATTTTCACAAAAACGATCAGGAGTAATTAGGTTATTGCAAAGATTGTCCATATAGGTTCTTTGAAATGCTGGAATTTTACTTTTGTAAAATTCTATCTGCTTAGTGCTTTTAGATTTTTTTAAAGTTTGCTGTAGACGGCATATGTAAGGGGTAAATGAGTTTTCAAGCCACTCTTTATGAATGCTTTCGCAATCATTTTTATTTTTTGGTACAGAAAATTTTATTCCTTCTACTGTTTTCGCAAAATTAACTTCGTTGAACAGCGTAGAGAATTCTCGATTATTGAGACATTTTTTCTTATAGATTTGATCAAAAAAATCTTCTCTGGCCATAGCGGCACTTTCTGTTAGGTTTTCTTTGTTTTTAAAATTGATAAAAATTGAATTAACATCACCTTCAGAAGTTTTTAATAAATTATTCTCAAGGGAGGATAAAAATTTACATTCATCGTTAGAAATTAGCCTTAAGTAGCGATCATCAGAATGAAAAATAATTGAGCGCATAAATTGCGGATCAATTTTAATTTCTTTTAATTCAGAAAGATCATTTACAACTTTTAAATTAGATTGAATTTTGCTTTTGTTTTGGTCGTATTGTTTACGATGAACATCTAGAAGGCGCTCTAAACTCTCGATCATGCCTGGATTACTTTGAACTTGAGAAAAGGCCTTACCGCTAAATGCAATAAGGCCTGCAAGTATATAGATCTTACAAAACTGAGCGAGCAAGAATTGAGGCGATGTCTTCAACTTCAAGGTTTTCTGTTTCCTTCAGATGAGCTTTAGACGAATTAAAGTTAATCATACAATAAGAACATGCTGTGGCCAATTTGTTAACTTCTTTCTCTCCAATATCTTTTAGTCGGTTGTTAGCAATATGCTCTCCTTCCGGAAGTTCATACCACATATTTCCTCCTCCCATTCCGCAGCAAAGGGCCTTGTCTTTATTGCGTTCCATTTCCTTAATCTCAATTCCTTGAATTGCCTTTAGGATTGCTCTTGGAGCATTATACTGACCGTGGTGACGGCCTAAATAACATGGATCATGGAAAGTTAGTTTTTCATCGATACGTTTGTATGGTTGAAGTTTTCCTTTATCGATTAAATCAGCCAAAAGTTCAGTGTGGTGAAGTGTTTCAAATACACCGTCTTCAAATTTAGCATATTCTTTTCCAATCGTGTGAAGACAATGAGGGCAATGAGTAACAACTTTACCAAAGTCGTATTGTCTCATATTCGCAATATTTTCAATGGCGATTTCATAGAATGAATATTCATCCCCAAATCTTCTTACTGGGTCACCATTACATTTTTCAGTTTTTCCCATGACTGCGAAGCTGACACCAGCTTTTTTCATCATAGCAATTGTATCCTTAACAACTTTTTGGTTTGATCCATCGTATGAACCAGCGCAACCAACGTAGTAAAGATAATCAACTTTTTTCCCCGCTTCTATAACAGGAATATTTAAACCATCGGCCCATTTAAAACGATCATGTTGAGCAATTCCCCAAGGGTTACCTTGGTTTTTGATTTTATTAACTGCGTCCGCAGCAGCAGGTGGAATATCTCCTAGAGTAAGAGCTTTGTAGCGTTTTGCTTCCATGATTATATTGACGTGTTCAATATTGGCTGGACACTCTTCCATACAAGCGCCACAAGTTGTACAAGCATCAAGTTCATTAGAGGTAAACAGTGGAGTGTCTCCCCAGATGTCTGCATCTTTTTCACCTTTTTCAGCTGTGGCAAATGCAAGGTCGCGAGTCTTTGTAATGATCGTTTTTGGATCAAGACTTTTGCCAGCTAGATTTGCAGGGCATACTTGTGTACAGCGGCCACACTCGACGCAAGTAAGTAAATCAAGATTATTTTTTAGAGAAAGTTCAGATAATTTTCCCAAGCCAAATGTTTCAGCATTTTCGTTTTCAAAATTCATTGGCATTAAAACTGCACCTCTTCTGGCCGGAGTTACAAGAGCTGCAAATGGTAAAGTTATTACGTGCGAAAATTTTGTATATCCAAAACTAGCAATGAACACCATCGTGTTAATCATGTGGAGAAACCATAAGGTTCTGTATGTGAAAGCCAAGCTCATATCGCTCATGTTAATTTTTGATAGTACGAGAGCAATAATCCAACCAACAGGAGACCAGCGCATTTCATTTATTGGAAAATTATTACCAACAATTCGAAGTCCTTCAATTAAGTAACCAGCTACGACCAATGCAATAAGCATCGAGTACATATAAAGTTCTTGTTTTGGTTTTGTTGCTTTTAAATAAGCCGGGCGGTCTACATAGCGTCTCTTGTAAGCTAGAGCTAAACCTAAAAGCACCATAATCCCAGCGATATCTGATAGGAAAGACAAAATGATATATGTATTTCCTTGAAAAATTTTGAGTGGTGTATCAGCGTGAATTGCTACGACATCAGTAGTGATCCATAAAATGAGAAATCCATAAAAAATTAAACCATGAAAAATAGCGACGTTTTTAAAACGAGGAACTTTTCCTGTAAAAAAAAGTGTGTGAAAGAATTTTAAAACGTTTGGCTCTTTTGGAATTAATTTTTCCAGGGCCCCAATTCCTTCACCTTTTGTAACGAAAAGAATTTTGTTGTAAATTCCTTTGAGCATTACTGTCACGCTGGTGAAAAAAAGAATGTACATTAACAACTTAAATGAATGTGGAATATTCCACATAACTTCTCTTGTGGCGAGTGTCGCTACATCTCCCATAATTTCCCCCGAGTAATTTGATCAACTATCTGCTGTTTTTCTTTTAATAGGATAGTTGAGAATCGCAAAGAATTAAATGAGAAATTCATCTAATTAAGGCATAATAAATCAGACACTATTCACCCTTGTTTTGAGTTGAAGAATGATCCAGAGAATACAGAAGCTTCTTATCGTCATGATGTTTATTGGATGTGCGAGAGTTCAAACTCTCAATATGGAAAAACACTCTTATTCAGAACGGCCTCATCACATCGTTTGGTTTCAAATCGCAGGATTTTCAGAAGAACATCTCCCACTTTTGCGGTTCAATGTCTCTGAAGCTAGTTATAAAACGAGTTTGGAAAAAATTGATTGCTTGGGGAAGATGTGGAATTTTAATTTGTTTGGATTGCGGCCAGAAGCGAACATCAGTTTTCTCTCACAAATTAATGGTTCGAAAAATATCAAAGGTCAATGTGATGATTATCAAGCGCGTCCCGTTTGGGACTATTTAGCTGAGATGGGATATGCATCAAGTATACTTGAAAATGGCTCCAGTGATGAGATGAGCTTTGAGAAAGCTATGAAGTGTCCACGAAATGGGCTCTTAAATGCAAACAAAGTTAGATTTTACCGCATGGGTCCAGATGCAAATTCACTCGAAGGCACTACAAAAAAAGCATTTCATTATCAAGATACATTGGCCAATATCCAAGAAAACATGAATCCAGGGGTCTATTACGATAAGTCATGCCAAAAGAATCTATGCTATTCGAGCGTCTCAAATAATTTTAAGACACTTTGGTCACAGTTTACGAAAGATCAATTTCAATCATTTTTTCTAGTTCGTGATTTTAATTTCTTGAGAGCTCTAAAGAAAAAAGATATTGGATATGCCAAAGAATCATTACAAGAAATCGAGAGGATTGTTGGTTGGATTAATTCGCAGAAAAAGGATGATGTGCTCGTTATTATTACTGGAGCTGAGCCATTGAATATTGAATTCCCGAAAGAGGGAAAAGAGTGGGCAGAATTTGAAAAATCAGGAAAAAATATAATTTATAAGAATGCGGCACTTCTGTCACCCGTAATGGCACATGGACCTATGTCGGAAAATTTCTGCGGTCTATTTGATGAATCCGAAATGCTTAAACGTCTCTTGTATAAACCTGAAAAAAAACAATTTGACTGGGATTTATTAAATCCGCTTAATTAACAAATTCTTTTCTTAAAAGTAGATAACTGGTTTTGCAATAATCACATTTTGTTTCGATTTCATTTTCGTCTGCGGCAAACACATGCTCTATTCCACTACTTTTCACGAGTGAACGAACGCCTTGAACCATCCTTTCACGCGAACAATGACATTTAAATTTAACTTCTCTAGAGCCTAAAAACACAAGCCCCATACCTTCAATATGTTTTTCGATGGTCTGGTAATCATCGGTGTGCTTAGCATGAAGTTCGTCCATGCTAGGCTTAATTTTATTCCAGTATTCAGTGATATTTAAAGTGTAATTGGTTTCAATCTTATTAATATTAATTGAAGGCAATTTCATAAGCATGACACTTTGGTCACTTTCATCACTTAAAAAAATTTCACTTTTAAGCTGGTATGATTCTCTTAGGATATTGTTAACCACTTCATCAAAATTGACATGATTTAGACTGATGATAGATGTATAGGGATGTGTTTCTTCAGGAACTGTTTTAACAACTCGGCATTTTCCATTAATACTTTTTGGAAATTCATTAAAGTCTTCTGGTAAAAGCAAAGTTCGCATTTGGCCTTGTTCGCTCATTTCAACTTTTAAGCGAAAATAGGGTTCTTCAGAATCAATATAAATCCCCAAACCTTCACCAGGCTTGAGATAGGAAATCATTAATTGGATTGAAAGAATAGCATCACGGAAATACTGAAAACCACCACCTGTATTGGTGTGGATAACAGCTAAGTCCTGAATCAACTTTTGTCCCTCTAAGAAGTGCAAAGTGAAGCCGGCATTTTGATCAATAAAACTATACAATCGACTTTCTGAAAGCATAAAATCAAATTAACAAAACCAGTTCATTTTGTCTTGGAGAAAAGCGTTGTGCTAGATGTGATCTTTTATCAATCTACAAAAGATCTAACTCATGCAGATACGACTACTGTAAAACCACTGATTATTTGCCCAAGTCCTCTAGTTGCAGATGGGTTAAGGCGTTTAATGCCAGATGCGGCAGAGATTATTACTATTTCCAAATGGGTTAGTGACTTTTTAAAAACAAATAATCAAAAAAAGTCAAACAAAGCAGAGCTAATGCTTAGACTGTCTTCGGTCTGGCGTCATTATTTTCCCAATGAAGAAGCCCACCTCTTTTTTAAAGCTTTCGAAATATTTACGGACCTTCGGTCATTTTCATTGAACTTAGATTTGTTGTCGGAATTTTTAAAAGAGCTAGATCCTATTAGTACTAAATCAATTTTACTTTTTTGGACCTTTCTCGAAAATGAACAAATTATTGATGAGCATAAAAGCTATCAGATAATTTCAGAAATTGAAATCGATAGACCTATTTGGATTATTGGATTTAAGCATTTGAGTGGTATTCAGATTGATATGCTTAAAGTTTTAGGTGAAAAAATAGATGTAAATGTTTTTTTCCCTAAGGATGTTTATACCGAAACATTGAATAGTGACTGGATCCGTTGGCTTGTTCCTGAAACCAAAATTGAAGTTGAGAAAATAGATAAAAAATTAAAAATAATTTATTTCCCCAAAAATAAATTAAATATCGTTTTAAAATCATTAAAAAAAATTGTTTCTGAGTTTGATGTCACACTTGCAACACCACATTTAAATTTTAATGCTAGACAAGAGGCAATTACAGAAAATCAATTCCTCAAGTCCCAAGAGGATTTGTTTAGAAATAAACGAGATAAATTAATTGAAGAATTAATGCTCGAGTTCGAAAACAAAACGATCTCCCTTCGAGAGTTCTCAGCTTCGCTAGAGGAAAAGAAAATCAATTCGCTTAAAATGGAAGATTTTATTCTTTATAAAATTGTTACTTTGCTTTTTGAAGCATTGGCACTTTATGCAGAATTTCAAACGACTGTTGATACTTTTACGTTAAAGGTTTTAAGAGTCATATTAGAACTTAACTCCCCCAGAGTCGCCCTGGCCACATTAACACCAAACCCAGTCACTAGATTGTTAGAGATTAATGAGCTGCCATATAAAGAAAGCAGCAATGCTCTTGTTATGATTGCTTCTTCAAATTACGGACCACTTAAAAGTGGTGAGAGTAAGTATAGTGAAAAAATGGTTGAAGCTCTAAAAGTTATTGCCCCAATAAAAAGAGCAGGTTTGGATTTTTCTTATTTGAAAAGTGAATTAATTCAAACTTTAAGCGATAAGAAAAACATTCTTCTTATGGAAGAAGGCTTGGAGCTTGTAGATCTGGCTTGGCGAGAAATATTAAACGGCTTTGATTTGGAACTTTTAGACACCAATACTGATTATACATTAAAAGAAAAACAAGATTATCTTCACAACAAGATCAAGCCCGGTCCATATAAGTCCAAGAGTTTCTCTGCCTCTAGATTGCAAAGTTTTATTGATTGCCCAAGGAAATACTATTTTTCTTATGTCGAGAAAGTCGATCATCGCCCCGAAGAGCGATTAAAAATTGCTGCTGATGAAATGGGAACTATTGAACATAGTATTATTGAAAAGTATTTTGCTAATAAAAAGATAGAATCAAATTTGATTTTTAATCGAAAAGAGCACGAAGAATTCTGTCTTTTTGCTTTAGATGAATTTTCAAAAAAGAATAAAATCTTTTTAAATGAGAAAACAAAACTAACAACTTATTATGAACTTCTTCATTATTCTCAAAATGGAATTGAATTTCTTATAAAGTTTTGCAATGAAAATAAAGCAACTCAAGTTGAGTTTGAACGTCAATTAGGGGACAATCCCTGGGGCCTTGTTGGTTCTATTGATTGTTTAATTCAATTACCAGAAAATCAAGTTGGTCTGTTTGATTTTAAACGCTCTGGAGCTGCAATTGGATCTAAGAAGGACACTATGGCCTTTGATAAAATCCAAATATGGACTTATTTACTCGTAATGATCCGTCATCAAAAAATGCAGATTCATAGTTGGGGTTATTTAAATCTTTCAGAAATAGAAGCTTCGCAAACATATAGCGAAACAGAAACATCTGTATTGAGTGATACGCTTTTGGATGAATTTGAAAAGCTTCTTTTAACTAGTATTGAAGATGTAAAAACTGAAGTTACATTCTTGGCAAATCCTAGAGTTCCTAAAGTATGTGATTTTTGCGAAGTGCAGATGTTTTGCAACAAAGGGAGTGCTCCTTGCTAATCACAAATAAAAAAACTCCTAACTCCGAGCAAGAGCAGGCGATCTTCCATAGCGGAGGAAAACTTCTTTCTGCGGGGGCCGGTTCGGGAAAAACATTTGTACTTATCGAACATTTAATTTTTCTTTTAACGAATGTAAAAAAAATGTCACCTGCTCTTGATTGGAATAAAAGTATTTCTTCTGAGCTGTCAAAAATTGTCTTGATGACTTTTACAAAAAAAGCAGCTGGTGAAATGTCCGTTAGGATGATGAGACGAGTAGAGGAAATTTTAAAAGAAGCTCAAGATGATACAGACGAAAGTAACGCTCTTTTTTGGAGTTACGTCAGACAAAATCTCTCATTTTTAAATATCACTACAATTCATGGATTTTGCCATCGAATACTCAGAATGGGATATTGGAGTGATTTTCCTCAAGATATTAATTTAGTTTCGAGCATCGAGCATAAAGATAAGATTCAAAAATTATTTGATAAATGGTTTGCTACTAAACGCGAAATTCTCGACCCTATTTTCCTAGCAAGTTCACACTCACTGTTGGCCGCGATGGAAGAAATTTTTGCTTCTCCAGAACTACGTGTTTTATGGTCAGCTCCAAAAATACCTAAAAGTGCGGAAGCGGAGATTGATCAATTTTTTACACAACTACTGGCTGTCAAAGGTTATGCCTCTCTTTTTGAAGTGAGCATCGATCTTGCCTGTGACCCAAAAGAAGAAAAGAAAAAATGGTTTGAACTTTTAGTGCAATTTAATGACCTGATGAATACCCATGGGACAATTAGTGCTTCCAACTACCAAGCATACAGCGCTTATTTTAAAACGATTTCTCGTTTTCCTCCATCAAACTCCAAGGAAATATCGGCTGGCCAAAAAGAGACGATGGGCCAGATCAGAGAACTAAAAGATGATTTAAAAGATTTAGTTGAAGACTTAAAAGCGATGAGCAACGAGTTTGAAACTTATCAAGAATGGGTTAATACCATTTCTGAATTGTTTTCATATATCGATTCACACTATTTTGAAATTGATGGCTTCTCTTTTTCTGACCTAGAGTACTACGTTTTACAAGCACTAAAGCATCCAGAAGTTCTAGGTAAAATCCAAGAAAGTTATTCTTATTTTATTGTTGATGAATTTCAGGATACTTCTTTTATACAGTTTGAGATTTTAAAAAATCTTATTGGTGGAAAACCTGAAAAAATATTTTGTGTTGGTGATAGAAAGCAAGCCATCTATGGTTTTAGAGGTGGAGAGTTGCAAGTTTTTTCAGATTGCGCTGCTTTATTAGGAGAATCCAATAATTATTTTCTAAAAAATAATTTCAGATCATTTTCAGCAATTATTAAATACAATAATGAATTATTTGAAACCGTTTTCCCGTTAGGGATAAAATTTGAGGGACACGATCCCCATAGTGTAGAAATGGAAGCTCAAGTTATTCCGGCAACTAGTTCAAGCGCCGGAGAAGTTGTTTCACTTCGCAGTGAAGTAACTGGAGAAGGCGACAAAGATTTAGATCAATTAGAAGCGGAAGTCTTGAACTTACAAGTCCAAGAATTAATAAAACAAGATAGCTTTCAATCGATTTGCATACTCTATAGAAAACTAAAACCAAGTGCTTTGCTTTTAGATTATTTTCTAAAAAGCGATATTTCTTTTAGTGCCCAAATCAAAATTCAATTTGGTGATGATCCTTTAATTAATTTATTTCTCTATTTGATTGAGTTAAAGCTCAATCACAACAATCCAAAGAAAAAAGAATCGACTTATTTCCTACTGGATGCATTGTTTTCCGTTTTAAATATTAAAAAAATTGAACTTGAAAAAGTCGATCAATTCTTTTTAGATTTAAATTTGTTTGGACTTCGGATTGCGTTTCATAAATTTGTTTTCTCTATTGGTCTTTCAAACTCTTATCACGCCCAAAACGCGGAAGTTGTCGATGCCATCTGTAGATTAACAAAAGAAGATATTGTGAAAGTGTATCATCTTTTAAAAAATGATGAAGGTGAAGAATATGCTTGTGAGATGATGAGTGGCGGTGGAGTTGGAAAAAAACGAATTATAATAATGTCCGCGCATGCTTCGAAAGGTTTAGAGTTCGATGCTGTTCTCTTAGGTGGGGTCCATACAAATGGTCGCTATAATGGAATGAAAGAACACATCGGAAAATTCCCTCATAGTTTCAAATGGAAAAAATCATTTGATCAAAAGAAATTTTACAAATCTCCTTTTTATCACTTGGAATCTGAAATCTTAAAGTTAAAGGATTTTTCAGAGAGCAAAAGATTGCTTTATGTTGCCTGCACTAGAGCAGTAAAGCATTTGGCCTATGTTGATCTTTGGAACATTGAAAAAGAGGCGCCAAAAGATCTTCATCTCTATGACAATAGCTGGATTCAAGCTTTGCGTTTAATAAAAACAACCCAAGTCGAGCATAGTCTTTTTACTCACGCAAAAAAAAGAAATGAAATTGCCTTAATTCAACAGGATTCTTTAGGACTTTTACCTCAAGAGCATCATGCATCCTTAGGAATGATTTCAGAACTCTCAGTTACCAGACTGGCAACAATTGCCGATTGTCCCTTTAAGTTTTATCTCCAAAATATTTGCAAAATTGATCCCGGCGATGCTCCAATTCTTTTTCAAACAATAGATGAAGAGGCAGATGAAGTTATTTTTTATTCCTCAAAAAAAAGAGGAACGGAAGTTCACGGGTATTTATCTAAATTATTTTTGAAGGAAATCAGCGAAGAGATTCTCCCGCTTAAAGAAAAAGATAAAATAATGTGGACCTATGATCAGGCGAAAGAATTCCGAAATGGTTTTGAAATCATCAGCGAGCAAATGGTTAAATTTTCTTTTTTTGGGCAAATGATCAGTGGTACACCAGATCTCATCTTTGTAAGTGGTGAACGTTTAATTGTTTGGGATTTTAAAACTGGAATTCGTGACGAGGCGGAAGAAGCAAGTTACTGGTTTCAACTTATGAGTTATGCTTATGCCTATGGAAATATAAAGCAATTTGCTCAGGATAAAGTAATTGATTTGTCTCTCTTGTATTTAGACCAAAAAGATCTCGTTACAAAGAATTTTACTCTTAACGAAATTACTCAGACTCTTTTTATATATTGGAAAAAAACCGAGTCACTTAATCAAGTTAATCCACTTCACTGTTGCAACTGCGAATACTCAAAAATTTGCCAGAAAGGCAAAACATCGACCCTTCTTTGATTTTGTTGCGAGCCATTCAGCCTGTGGTAAAATAGTCCTAATTCTATTAGCGTAATGGATGATGACATTTAAAGCAGGATGCGTATGAAATCAAAACTTTTGGCCTTGTTCCTTTTGCTCTCTCTTTGTGTAACTTCTAAACTTTTTGCAAGTGAAAAAGACATTTATGAATTTTCATGGCTTGATCCTGATAAAGAAGTTTACGTTCTTCAAAATAGAAAGTTTAGAAAAGCAGGTCATTTACATCTCAACGCCGGTGGAGGGATCACTACTTCTGGAGCATTTGTTGATTCAACATCTATCCAAGGACGCGCGGGATATTTTGTAAGCGAAGATTTTGGATTTGAAGGACTTTATTCAAAAAATTCAGGAAAAGAAAACACTACAGCACAAGGGGTTAGAAGTTCTGGTCCTCAAGGAACTGGAGTAACACCATTCAGAAGAATTGTAGATAATTACTGGGGAGTAATGGCGCTTTGGTCTCCGTTTTACAGTAAGATCAACACATTTAATAAAATTGTTTATATGGATTGGATTTTCGGAGTTGGGTACGCACAACTAAAAGAAAAAAATAACAAACTTGCTTTTCAGAGTGCAGCACTCGCAACAGTTGAATCAATAGAAAGTCATAGTGGGATTATTTGGGAAGCAGGATTGAAATTTTACCTTGATCAATCTTTTAGCATAAGAACGGACTTAACAGCTGTTCACTATAGTGCAAATAATATTTCTACTCCTGGAACAACGATGAAATCAAACTTTGATGCCACTGTATCTTTAGGGTACTCATTTTAATTAAGGGAGGGGTCCATGAAGAATTCATTCTTATCAATTTCTCTTCTCGTTTCGATGACCTTTGGATCAACAGCTTCCGCATCTATTCAAGAGGCGTGGAAGATTTATCAAAGTGGAAATAAGAGTCGATATCCCCAAATGGTGTCGGAGCTGATTCAAGAGAAAATGTATTTTAGCGCGATTCCTTTTATAAAGGAATACTTAGTCACTACAAACAAAGTAAACGATGTTGCAGTTGATAAAGTTTTGGATCAACTCATCACAGAAGTTGGCGTAAAACAATTTGAAGTTTTACCTACCAATGTTTTAGAAAAATCTAATGCACCAACAATTCGTTATATTTTAGCAAGAAAGGCATTTCGCCAGGGGAAATATGAATCAGCGCTAAAATATTTAGATAAACCAATTGAAGATTGGAATCCAGTAAAGCCGTTTGCTCTTTTACTTGAAGGAAGTATCTATTCAGTAAGTAAAAAAGAAGATCAAGCAACGCGAGTTTTTAAAGAGTGTGTAGATGTGGCAGAAGATCATATCAAAAAAGAAAAAGATAAAGATCGTCTAAGACAATTAAAAATCAGTAGAGATTACTGCATCGTGGGCATTCCACGTTCACAGTTTGCTATGCAAAAGTTTGAAGCTGCCTATTCAAGTTATCTTGACCTAGAAAAATCATCTTATATATGGCCGGAAATTTTATTTGAAGAAGCTTGGAATAGTTTCTATTTAAAAGATTATAATAGAACATTGGGAAAACTTGTTACTTATAAAGCCCCAGTTTTTAATTACATCTTTAACCCAGAGACAGAAGTTTTAAAAGCCCTTTCATATATGGAGCTTTGTTTGTGGGAAGATTCAAAAAAGACGGTAGAAAATTTCTATAGTAAATATGAAAACGATAATGTTGCTTATAAAAAATATATCGATTCTATGGGGAAAGATTACAAGTTGTATTATTCGTTAGTAAAAGATCAAGCTGACGGAAAAATAAAAAATAATGCAATTTTAAACACCGCCTTAGCTTCCATTTCACGCGATCCTGCTTATCTCGAACTCTATAGCTCGTTCAATGCTGGTAGAGATGAAATTGAGAAAATGAAATCAATTAACAATGAGAAACTACGATCAGTTCTTAATGAAAATCTAAGAGAGTCACTGAACTTACAAAGAAATTTAATTGGAAGTTATATCCGCGGACAATTACAATTGTTTGCTGCTCAAATCGTAAAAGCATTTGAAGATATGAGTTATATTAAATTGGAAGTCCTCTCTAAGAGAAAAACCGAACTTTACGGGGATGTTTCAATGTCGGCAGACGGACGCGCTAGAGGTGATATTGCTCAATTAAAAAGAACGGACAAACAATATTTTTGGACTTTTAACGGAGAATTTTGGGCAGATGAACTAGGTGACTATGTTTTCTCGCTCAAATCAGAATGTAAATAATATATGAAAAGAAAATTAATTCTCATTTTATGTTTTGGATTTCTTACTTCAGTTGTTTCAGTTAAGTTTGCTCATGCTGATGTTGAACAAAGACGAACTGAACTGTTGAAAGTTTTGGACGAAGAGTTGCGTGAAGTCACAAGACTTAATAAGCAAATCGGAGCTCAAAGACCGGATCTTATGTTGCGAATGGCACAAATTCTTCTAGAGAAAGGTCGATTATTGAAAGATCTAGAAAACCAAAAATATTTAGAAATTCCAGCTGCTGAAAGAGAAAAATCAAATAAAGATGAAGTTTTCAAAGAGTCTCGTAGATATTTTGATCAAGCTCAAAAGACAGTTTTAATTCTTCTGAAAAAATTTCCGAGATTTGAAGATAGATCAGATGCTTATTATATTCTTGCTTATAATGCCAAAGAAGTTAAACAAGAAGATCAGTCAAAAAAATATTTCCAAAAAGCTTTAGATGAATCTCGCAGTGGAACAGTCATTGCGGACAAATCACGGATAGCTCTGGCAGAAATTTACTTCAATAAAGGATCATTCGATAAGTCGATGAATCTCTATGAAGCAGCACTAAGAACGAAACGTGATAAGTGGTGGACTAAAGATGCTTTTAACTTAGCTTGGAGTTATTTCAAGATGGGGAAATACGATAAGGCCATTAATACAATGACCGAATCGTATGAGTTATCAAAAAACAACAAATATATTGATATGTCGAAAAGCATTGAACGCGATCTGGCGTTCTTTTATACAGAAGCTGGAAAATCTGATGAAGCCATTGCTTTTTACAAAAAGAATGGAAAAAGTGTTTCGGAAGTTATGCTTAAGGTAGGGCGATATTTAAAGACTCAAGGAAAATTTGCAGCTGCAGAGAAGACGTTAAGTGATGGTTTTCAATATAAGCAAAATGAAAAAGAAGAGGCTGATTTTAATATTGAACTTATCAGTTTGTATGAAAAATTCGGTCGCGACCAAAAACATTTGGAAGCTTGCAGGGCACTGGCTGCCCAGTTTTCAAAAGGAAATTTAAACCCTGATCAAATCGAAATTTTAAAATATAATGCTGAAAAAATGTCTGCGCTAATTCAACAGCAACTTGTGGCCAAGACTTATGATCATCAAGGTGATGTTCGAGATAAAAAAGCCGAAGCAGCTAACGAATATTTCATGATCAATGCTCTTCTTACACCCGCGAAGTCACAAATGGATTATTTTCATTCTGGTGAAACTTTTTTTGCAATCGGTAAGTTTGATAAAGCGATTCCATTTTATGCTGAATCGATTAAGCGCTCACAGAAAAATGCAGATAAAAAAACAGAAAGCTTAGCAAGTAATGCCTTAATGGTTTCACTTGGAAAAGGCGTTAAGAAAACTACGGCTGAAGAATACTTAATTCCGGCGTATGAAAGTTTTCTTTCGACTAACCCGAAAGGTGAAAAATCAAGTGTCGTTTACCAACGTTTATTCTCAGCTCATATGGATAAGAAAAATGTAGCTGCAGCTTCATCTGTTTTAGTAAATTACAAAAATGCCTTTCCTGCTGAAAATGAAACTCAAGAAAAAATGCTCGCTCAAATTATGGATAACTATAAAGATGCGGGTGATAAAGCAGCTCTGGCCAGTTGGGTAAAGCGAATTGAAGCCGGCGAATTTAAGGTTAGCCCTGATTATGCCAAAAAAGTAAAAACCCTAGTTCTTGGAATGCAATTTGAAAAAGTAGAGCAAGCCAGTACGAAGGGTGATAAAAAAGGTGCACTTCGCGGTTATTTACAAATCTACAAATCTCCTGAGAGCGATCCAGAAGCTAAAAAAACTGCAGCCTATAACATCGCTGTATTATTTTACGAAACAGGTGATAGTAAACAAATGGTCGCATGGGCAGATCGTTCTGCCAGCATGATGACGCCACCAGAGCTAGTGAAATTTGAAAAAGACTATATTCTTTTTTCAACAGATTTATTTCAAAGACGTCTTTTTAATGAGTCAGCTAATTTAAGCGAAAAAGTATTCGATAAAATTTGCTCGACCGATTCAAAGAATAAACGTGTCTTTTTTAAGAATGCCAATGTTATTTACCTTGCTGAAAAACAATTTGAAAAAAGTAAAAACCTTATGACTAAAGCGCCTAAGTGTGGAATCGGTAACGAAATTATTCTTCCAGCCTATTTAGATCATTTAAATGAATTAGCAGCCAGCAGTAAGTGGAGTTCTTTTAATGATATTATTAAATCGTTAGAAGTATCTAAAGAAATGTGGCCTCAATTAATTTACCCTTCGTCTCTTCTGGCCAATGAATTAGAAAGCATCGGTCGTGGCGAAGATGCTAGAAAAGTTAGAAGCAAAATGATGACTTATTATGAGAATGCAAAAAAGCAGAAAATGGATATTCCACTTGAAGGTTTAGATGCAATTTCTTTAATTCGACTCTCTTTGCTTGAAGAACAAGTAAAAAAATTAAACTCCGTAAGGCTTGCGTTTCCAGAGTCTGAATACAATAAAAACTTAAAAGGTAAATTCATTCAATTAGATCGCATTTCGACTGAGGCCGTTTCAATCGCTGAAATGGGATCAGGAATTGGTATTGTAAAAGCTTACAAGTTGTTAGTTGCAGCTGATGAGTCTGTTTATAATGAAATTATAAATTTTACTCCAGATGGAAAATCTCCAGAGTATGTGGCTTCTTTTAAAAAAGGAATGAGTGGATTGGCAAAACCCCTTGATAAGCAAGCGCAAGAATTTAGAGCAACAGCAATTAAGAAAATTGAAAAAGATAATATTTTATCTCCAGAAAATGCCTGGTTCTTAGTTAAAAATGAGTACTCGTTTATTCCAGAATTTTACAGTGAAAATGGAGCTGCCCTAATGGATAAGGCAGGTGGGAAATGAAAAAATTATTACCTTTACTACTTATTCTTACTGCTTGTGCTGGCAATTCTAATTATAGAAAAGGAGCTGCAGACGAAGCAGTTATGCCAGAAGAGGATTACAGTTGGGTTGACCAACTTAATTTTGATAAGAAGACTGAGAAAAAATATCAAGCAGACAACGATGAGTTTAAACTCTCGTCTGAAGAAGAAAGCCATGCTTTAGTGAAAGAATCTTTGACAAATCTTCCAGCCCCCCGCCTCGATGAAGCTTTGCTAAAAACTGATGATGTTCTCACTAAGATGAACATTAAATGTTACCAAGGTAAATTTGATGAAGCGCTCAAGATGGCCGATGATGCCTACGGACAATTCAAAAACAATACGAGTTATTGGAATCAATTAGGAAGTTGTTATTACTTAAAAGATGATTATGCTAAAGCGATTCTTTTTTATAATAAATCACGTGATCTCGATGCCAAATTTATTCCGGCAATAAATAATCTCGGTGTTGTTTATAGCAAACAAGGAAAATTTCAAAAAGCATTGGCCGCATTCAAAAAAGCCGCCGATATGGGCACTTTTAGTGTGACACCAACTTATAATTTAGCCGAACTCTATTTGCGCTTTGGATCTGTCGGTAAGGCACTACCTATTTTTCAAGGACTTGCTAAAAAAAGTCCGCAAGATATTGATGTAAATTCAGCACTAGCTGCTGCAAATTTATTGAAAGGTGATTACGCTACTGCTATTACAATCTATGGAGCATTCGATAAGGCCACTCTTACTAAACCAAGCATTGGATTGAATTATGCGGTTGCTTTAAAATTATCCAATAAGCCAACAGATGCGCAGGCAGTTTTGGGAAATATCGTGGCAGCAACAAGCGCAGATATGAAAGACTACTCTCAACGGGTTGATCAATTTATTAGGAAATGATTATGAAAAACTTTTTAGCACTAACTTGTGTTTTTGTTTCGCTCGCTTCTTTTGCTCAAGATAACGAGAAAGCTGTTGTTGATGGAAAGGAGACAATGGTAGGGAATAAAAAAATTATTTATACTTACAAGCAATATGAAAAATTTGATTTTGATGATTTGAATATCGAAGGAGACACTGGTGCTCCGAGTGATCTATCTATTCCATCGATTCACGAAAAACGCTTCACAAATCGTCTACCTTACCGCAGGTCCTTTACAGTAGAAATTAAGAAGGGGATTGAGCGCGTCCGTTAGTCTGACAAAGTTTTATGGCATTTAGAACTTAGCGGGGCTTATGGTCCACTACCATCTTACGAGTGGTTAACATCAAAACTGAAGCCTTCTTAGACCCTTGGATGATAGGGGTTATAATCAGTATATGGAAGCCTTTTTAAAGTTAGTTCGCAACATTCCACAGGCACGTAATCTGACGAAGTTGAAACTTGGTTTGCTCCTGTCGTTTATTGTCTTGTTACTTTTTCAATTCATCGTTGGATTTAGAGAATTCGAAGACTATCTCATTATTTTTATCTTCATACTTTTTCTCAACGACCTTTACTATAAATTGACGAAGCCCCAGCCATTGGTATTTCACGAAGAGAGAATGACAAGATTGATTATGTCTGGAGTGTTTCTATTTCTACTTGTATTGCCCTTTGCAATTGATTCAATGAATGTTTCAAATACTACCAGGCTTACTATTTCTAAATTAGGTTTTGTCTTATGGGCCCAAGTCTTTTTACTAGATTCATTTTTTCAATACAAACAAACTCATTCCAAACAATGGTTAGTGTTTGCCAATGCAGCAGTCATATTAATTATTATTGGGGCGTTTGTGAATTAGAGGTAGTTTTCAGGAAAAAGAGTACGCTCAATTCCTTCGATAAAAATATGAATACATTTAATATGCACTTCTTGAATACGATCGCTGACTTTTGAATCAACAACCAAGCTCACATCCACCATGTCTTTAAGAATTCCTCCGCCCTTTCCTAAAAGGCCCACAACCTTCATTCCTTTTTTCTTAGCTGCTTCAACAGCTAAAAGAACATTCGGTGAATTTCCAGATGTAGAAATGGCAAGCAGAACATCACCTTTATTTCCCCATGCTTCTACGTAGCGAGAGAAAACAAAATCATATCCATAGTCATTAGAGACACAAGTTAAATGAGAAGCATCATTAATGGCCATAGCTGGGAGTGGTGCACGCTCTTTTCTAAAGCGTCCTGTCAGTTCTTCAGCAAAGTGCATGGCATCGCACATTGAACCACCGTTTCCACAGCTAAAAATTCTTCCATTATTTCTATATGATTCGACCATCAACTCGATGGCCGAATTAATATTTTCAATATTGGTTTGATTGCTTACGAAAGCATTTAAAACTTTTTGTGCTTCAACGAGTGATTCAGTTACGAACATTTTTTAAGCCATCTCTTCTAGTGATTTTTTGATTTCATCTTTACCTTGAACACCAACTAAAGTTTTTGATGCTTGGCCATTTTTGAAAAAAATCATAGTTGGGATACCACGGATTCCGTATCTCTGAGCTAGCTCAGGATTATCATCAACATTTACTTTTACGATTTCTGCTTTTTCGCCAAGTTCTTTAGCAACTTCATCAAGTATTGGTCCCAACACGCGACATGGTCCACACCATTCCGCCCAAAAATCTACTAAAACTGGTTTGTTTGCTTTTAAAACATCATTTTCAAAATGTGCTACGTCTGTTTTATTCACTGATCCCATAACGGACTCCTTCTTAATGTTGTAACTATTCTACCTAAGTCATACAGTAGTGAAAAGCCTTTAAATTTTGTGCTTTGCTTTTCTTTATGCTGTCACTAAGATTGATTTATGGATAGAAAGTATCTTCTGGAAAAAGCCATTCGTGTCGCCAAGTTAACTCGCCTCATTGCGAAAGGAATTGATGTTTTAATCGTACTTTGTTTCTCTATTTTGTTCTATCCAGTCGGACTTATTCTAGGCATTGTCTATATCTCACTTGCAGATGGTTTAAATCTTGGGCAGTCTGTTGGAAAAAAATTTATGGGGTTTGCAGTCAAATCTTTAGAAGATGGATCCCCTTGTTCATATAAACAATCAGTCATACGAAATTTGCCTTTTATCTTACCTCTCATCTTGGCCATTGTTCCTTTTTGGGGCTGGATATTAGGAGGAATTTTGGGAGTTGCTCTCGTCGGATTGGAACTTTACTTACTTTACAATCTCGATTCAGGTCATCGCTTAGGTGACGTTATGGCCGATACTTCTGTTATGGCGAACGATGACAATTTCGTTGGGGTCAAGAATAGAAAAGCAAGTTGGTTCACCACTAAAACAACTACCACAATCTAGATTTCTTTGTTACTTTTAGCCTTATCAAAAAGTAATATCTAAGGAATCAACATGACCAAAAAACGTTTGATTATCGTCGACGTCTCGAACTTTATATTTCGTGCATTCTTTGCCATTCGACCAATGCATTCACCGGATGGAGTTCCAACCAACGCAGTGTATGGAATGTTCACAATGCTTTTAAAACTTTTGGCCGATCACAAACCGACACATGTTTTTTTAGCTCGCGATACGAAAGGCGGATCATTTAGAAATGAACTTTATTCAGAATACAAAGCCAATCGAAGTGAGCCACCTGAAGAACTAATTCCTCAGTTTGCACTAATAGATCAATTAATCAGACAAATGAACTTACCCACTTTTAGCCATAATAATTATGAAGCAGACGACATTATTGGTTCAGCTTGTGTGCAATGGAAGGATCAATTTGATGATATTTGGATTGCTTCTGGTGATAAAGATTTAATGCAGTTTGTAGGAGGTAATACAAAATTGCTCGATACAATGAAAGATAAACTTTACTCACCAGATGATGTTGAAGAAAAAATGGGTGTGCGCCCTGAACAGATTGTCGACTATCTTTCTATTGTTGGTGATACTTCTGATAATATTCCAGGAATGAAGGGTATTGGTGCCGTTGGAGCTGCAAAACTTTTAAAAGAATTTGGAACACTCGAAAACATAATTGCCAATAAAACAGAGCTGAAAGGCAAAAAAGTCATTGAAGCTTTTACAGATCATTTAGAAGCGGGCCTTCTTTCAAAAAAATTAGTTCAAATCGTAACAGATATTGAACTTGGTCACACGCCTGATGAAACAGCAGTAAGTTTTTATCCTACCAATGAGCTTAGTGAGTTTCTCAAAGATTTAGGATTTAAATCTGCCTTGGTCAAATTACAAGAATTGCGTTTTCAATATCACCTTTCTAAAGAATCAGATAAACGAGTCGATGGAATTGTTGATGAAACAATTGATACTTCAAAATTTAATCCAGTAAATATTCCAACAGTCGTAATGATTGAAGTGGATGGAAATAATTTAGATGAAATTATTAGTAGTATGTTGGCAGAAAAAACGGCAGCTATGCACATTCTTTATGACGGCGAAGATATCTATGCTCGTCAAATTCATCGCGTTTATTTGACAGCAAATGGTGAAACCGCCTACGCCGCTGATCGCGAATTTGCGAGCCTTATCGTTCAAAAGATTTGGGCCAATAAGGAAGTGGAAGTCATTGGGGAAAACCTTAAACGAGATTGCGTGCATGCCTTGATTAATAAATGGGAATTTGTATCAAAACGTTTTGATATTTCACTAGCTCATTTTAACATTAACACCAATACGCGCCACGATCTGGATTTATTAATGCAAGAATATTTGCAAAAAGAAGTTAATGTCGATGAACATGTGGCCCATGCTGAAAGAGCTCAAGGATTAATTGAAATAGCGAAAATTTTCAAAAAACGCCTAGAAGAACTCAACGTTTTAGAAATATATAATTCGATCGATTTAAATATCATTCCAGTGCTTGCTAAAATGGAAAAGGAAGGTATTTCTTTAAACGCAAATTACCTTCGTGAGTTTGAAGTCGAACTGGCCCATGAAATTAAGCGCGTTGAAACAGAAATTTTCAAAGTGGCTGAAACTGAAATAAATTTGAATTCACCAAAACAGGTTGGAATTCTTTTGTTTGAAAAACTGCAATTGCCAGCACTTAAAAAAACAAAAACTGGATATTCAACCGATGCAGAGGTTTTAGAAGAGCTCGATGGTATGGATTTAAGTCCCATCCCCGGACTCCTTCTCACTCATCGTGAGTATGGCAAAATTCTTTCAACTTATGTAAAAGCATTGCCAGAATTAGTGAATCCTCTCACAAAAAGAATTCACACGAATTATAATTTAACTGTTGCTCAAACAGGAAGACTCTCTTCAACAAATCCTAATTTACAAAACATTCCCGTGAAAAGTCCCATGGGAGAAAAAGTCCGTAAGGCTTTTATTGCTAAACCTGGACGAATACTTCTTTCTGCCGATTATTCACAAGTAGAATTGCGATTATTAGCTCATTTTTCAGAAGATCCGACTATGCTGAAATCATTTCAAGATGATTTAGATATCCACTCTCAAACAGCAGCAGAAGTTTTAGGCATTCCATTAGGGTCAGTAACTTCACGCGACCGATCAATGGCAAAAACGGTTAACTTTGGTCTTATGTATGGTCAGTCTTCATTTGGTTTAGCTTCTACTTTGAAAATTACTCGGACTGAAGCCAAAGCTTATATTGATCGATACTTCAGTCGTTTTAGTTCGATTAAAACATTTTTAGACACTTTAAAAGATAAAGCAGAACAAACAGGTTACGCAGAAACCTTCCATGGAAGAAAAAGATTTTTGCCGGATATTCATTCTCAAAATAGGACAATTAAAGCTCAAGCAGAACGTATGGCCATCAATAGTCCAATTCAAGGGACGGCTGCTGATATTATAAAAATTGCGATGATTCATATCGATGCAGAAATGGTTCAAAGAAATTTAAAATCAAAAATGTTATTGCAGGTTCACGATGAACTTATTTTTGAAGTGGAAGAAGAAGAAATTGATATTATGAAAGATCTTGTAAAGCGCGGGATGGAGTCTGTTGTCAATTTACTAGTCCCACTCGGAGTCGATATGGGACTAGGTGTAAATTGGTACGATCTTAAATAGCAATATATAAAAAAGTAATTGGAACAAGAATTTCAGGATGCAGGCTGTGTTTGACGGGACAAGTATTGGCAACACTTTCTAGTGTCCGACGTTGTTCAATTGTTAATGTTTCTGGAAGAGTCAATTCCACCGTTAATGATGCGATTCGCCTTGGTGCTGCATTCATTTCTTTTTGCACTTTTACGCGTGAGCCTTTTATGTCGATATTGTTTTTATCTGCGTAAATTCCCATGACGGTTAGCATGCAACTTCCCAATGCCGCAGCGACCAGATCCGTTGGCGAGAAGGCTTCACCTTTTCCATCATGATCAAGGGGAGCATCAGTGTGAATGATGTGTTGAGAAGGGCCATGAGTCATCTGGCAATGCTTAAATCCCTCGTATAGGCCTGTCGTTTCAACCATAAAATTCTCCACTTTATTAGTCCATTAATACGATCCATACAGGCGATCTTAGTTAAATTTTCTTTAAAAAGCCAAAATGACATTCTTCGGCATGTTTAAATGTTAGAAAATTTTTTTACGGCATCACCCTTGACACTAATGGGGTCTGATACCACATTGAGAGTGTTAATTTTTTATACTGGAGGAAACCTATGCAACTAAGACCATTACAAGATCGCGTTGTTGTTCAACGTTTAGATGAGGAAACAAAAACTGCTGGTGGAATTATCATTCCAGACAATCACGCAGAAAAACCATCTCAAGGAAAAATCCTTGCTGTGGGAACTGGATACAGAAATACTGACGGAACAGTTCGCAACTTAGACGTAAAAGTTGGTGACCATGTTCTTTTCGGAAAATATTCTGGAACACCTGTAAAGGTTGAAGGAAAAGAAGTTCTTGTTATGAAAGAAGAAGAAATTCTTGGTGTTTTACAATAATCAAATTTTTTATTAATAAAGGGAGATATATATGGCTAAGGAATTAAAATATTCAGAAGACGCTAGAACACTTATTCTTAACGGAGTAAACGCTCTTGCAAATGCAGTAAAAGTAACACTTGGACCAAAAGGCCGTAACGTTGTTATTCAAAAATCTTTCGGTGCTCCACACATCACAAAAGACGGTGTGACTGTTGCTAAAGAAATCGAATTAGAAAACAATTTCGAAAATATGGGCGCGCAAATGGTTAAAGAAGTTGCGCAAAAAACAAATGAAGACGCTGGAGATGGTACAACTACTGCTACAGTTCTTGCTCAAGCAATCTATAGAGAAGGTGTTAAATTAGTTTCTGCTGGTCACAATCCAATGGATCTAAAACGCGGTATCGACTTAGCAGTCGTAAAAGTTGTTGAACGTTTAAAAGAAATGTCTAAACAAGTTAAAACTTCTGAAGAGATCGCTCAAGTTGGAACAATTTCTGGAAACAATGACACAGAAATCGGAAAACTTTTATCTGAAGCAATGGCAAAAGTTGGAAACAATGGTGTTATTACAATCGAAGAATCAAAAACTGCTGAAACAACTTTAGACGTTGTTAAAGGTATGCAATTTGACCGTGGATATTTATCTCCATACTTCGTAAACAATCCAGAAAAAATGGAAGTCAACTTTGATAACTGCAGCATTCTAATCTCTGATAAGAAAGTTGGATCAATGAAAGAACTTCTTCCTTTATTAGAGAAAACGGTTCAATCAGGTCGTCAACTTCTAATCATCGCTGAAGATATCGAAGGTGAAGCTCTAACAACTCTAGTAGTAAACAAGCTTCGCGGAACTCTTCAAGTGGCCGCTGTTAAAGCTCCAGGTTTTGGTGACAGAAGAAAAGAAATGTTAAAAGACATCGCAATCATAACTGGTGCGACTGTTATTTCCGAAGAACTTGGTATGTCACTTGAAACTTCAGGAATTGAAGTTCTTGGATCTGCTAAGAGAATTACTATCGACAAAGAGAGCACAATAATTGTTGATGGAAACGGAAACAAAGCAGATATCACTGCTCGCGTTGGAGCAATTAAAGCTCAAATCGCAGACACAACTTCAGACTACGATAAAGAAAAATTAAAAGAAAGATTAGCTAAGATTGACGGCGGAGTAGCTGTTATTAAAGTTGGAGCTCCTACTGAAACTGAAATGAAAGAAAAGAAAGATAGAGTAGAAGATGCATTTAATGCAACTCGCGCTGCTGTTGAAGAAGGAATCGTTGTTGGTGGTGGATCTGCATTACTTCACGCTTCTCTTGTTCTTAACGATCTTAAAGGTCGTAATGAAGAAGAAAACTTCGGTATCAGAATCATTAAACGCGCTCTAGAAGAACCTCTAAGACAAATTGCAACAAACGCAGGTCTTGAAGGATCAGTAGTTGTTAACGAAGTTAAATCAAATAAAGATGTAAACTTTGGATTCAACGCTCGCGAAGAAAAATACGAAAACTTAGTAGCTGCTGGAATCGTTGATCCAACTAAAGTTGTTAGATCAGCTCTTCAAAATGCTTCTTCAGTTGCTGGCTTAATGCTTACTACTGAAACTATGATCGCAGACCTTCCAAAATCTGACTCTGCTCCAGCAATGGGTGGTGGAATGGGTGGAATGGGTGGAATGGGCGGAATGATGTAATTCGTCTTTTTCTCAAAAATTTATACGCACAAAAAAAGGGGGACTTCGGTTCCCCTTTTTGTTAGCCTTTTAGGAAACGGCCATGGAGAGTCTATGAAATTCTTAATTGCATCAGCGGCTTTGATTTTTAGTGTTACTACTTTTGCTTGCACTGATTTTTCTGGAGAATACTTCGACGAGATGGATGGGACATATTTTTCAATGGCTCAAGATGGGTGCACGAGCATTACCTACCAATATGACGAAGGCCCAGTCGAGAGACTGATGGACGGAAAAGACTATTTGGTTAATGACTATGACATCGTCGTTGAAGAAGGAAAAGTTTTGGCCAACGTAAAAATTTATTCAACCAATGAATTCAAAGGCGACAAGTTGATAACAAGAGATAGATCTGAAACAACCTACACTAGTGGGGTAGTAGAGATTGAAAAAGTTTGGAGTGAGACTACTTTAAATAGAAAAGCGGATATGGTTGTTGTCTCTCATCCGAGTAGAGGCCCTAAAGAGACAACCATTAATAAACGAGTGAAATAAATCTAAAAGACGAAATCACTGCAGGCATTTTTTTTCATTTCGCTACTTTCTTTGAGCTCCTTATATTTGGCATCGTAAATTTTACCGGAAATTTGAGCAATTAAGCTTGCTTTCTTTTGAAGTTCTTTGCCTTGATTTTGCAAAGTTCGTGCAAATCCGTCAGCTTCCTGAAGTTCAGGGTGCGCAGTGGTAATTTTCTTTTTTAACTCCAAAGAATATTTTATTTTTTTAATACTTTCCATGCAACCATTTAGCTCTGAGCCTGGTTTTGCACTTTTTAAATTATCTACAAAATAATCAAGGGTAGATTGATTTGTTCCTAAAGCCTCGCTCCAAGTAACATTTTCAGAAATCTTTTTATTTGTATCATTTGGATAATATTTTTCAACATTTTTAAGAAGTCCATAATTAGAAGCCTTCATTTTTGCCAGAAAACTATCCTGCATCTTTTTATAACTTTTTAACTCGTCCAGTAAATTTTCTTCACCTGAGTAGCGACTTCTCATAACTCCATTTATTTTTTGAAAATCTTCTACTTGTTTTAATAATAAATCAAACTCAGTTTCTCTTTTACAAACTCCAATCGAGCCTTGGTTGTAAAGACTTTCTAAATAGGGGGTGAGTTTGTTTGCAAGCCCATTGCTGTAAAACATATAGGGAGTAATCAGTGGATATAAGCTTTGATTGAGTTGTTTACCCTCACTTGTTGAGATCATTGGGAAACTTGGTGAGTAAGTAAGTGCGCGTGCTTTTAGAAAAACACTTTCTAATGACTCACCTTTTTTCATGTTTTCATAAAAGCTATTGGAAAAATCATCATAGCCTAAAAGATTGGGAGCGGTAGAAGTGACTACGCAAGTATTTTCATTGGCAAGCGGCAGCGAATTTCCAGAATGACAGGAAAAATCGACAATCCCTAATTTGATTTTATAAACTTTGGCGAGTTGCGCGAGCTCTTTAAGTTTATCCATAGAGGCTAGGCGAGCACCTCTAGTATTACCATGTGTGGCCATATCGATCATGTGGGTGTCGTTTTTTTCAGTTGAGCTATCATTAGGCTGACCGTGAGAATCGAGTAGTACAAGCAGTTTTTCCCCTGGAGCTATTTTTCCACTTTTAATTTTTTGTGCATATTCAGCAAGAGTTTTTTCAAAATTTTCAGGAGTAAAATCTTTATTTTGAACCCCTAAAGAATTTTTTAAAATGTCTTCGGTTTCCTTGTGCCCACCATTAAAACTAGATTTTATATTTAAGCCTACTTGATTTTTTGCAGCTCCAAGTCTTTGGAGTGAGCCATCAAAGATAGTT
Source organism: Bacteriovoracaceae bacterium (assembly GCA_947446575.1). GTDB lineage: Bacteria > Bdellovibrionota > Bacteriovoracia > Bacteriovoracales > Bacteriovoracaceae > Bacteriovorax. Next base: position 47,592 of record CANFHC010000022.1, read on the forward strand.
GATTCTCCGCTTGGCTCTCCACCGCCTCCAAAGAGAAGAGTTTCGAGCGCATAAGAGTTTTGCATGAATAAAACGAGAACGAATATAAGACTTAATTTTTTATTCATGTGGGCACTCCATTTTTTTACTTAAAACAAAACCACCGTCGAGATCGGGGTGTAGTGGATCTGGCATTCTCAATTTTAAATTCTCAATTGAAGAAATTTCACCCAATGTTCCATTTAGTTTTAAAATAGTAGCATCAAGAGAAACGGATTTATCAATATAGAGAACTGTTTTACTTAATTCATTGGGAGTTATTGTGAATTTCATTTCAGATTTTGATTTTTCATTGACTAGTAATGCAAGCCCAACCGGCGGGTTTTTTCTAATCACTCCATCTATTGCATATCGGCCGCATTCTTTTACAGACCAAATCTTTAATTGGCTCATTCCATCTTTTGGAAAGATTGAAAATGTGAGGAGGAGAATAAATAAATGGAGTATAGATTTCTTCATAATGGACCCTAAATAATCTTATTTTAACATTGCAGTTTTTTCAATGATGGCTAAATTGGCACACAGGTTTTAGTTGAGCTAATTAGACGGCTATTTAGCGATCTGCTTTTTCTTTTTTAATTTCAATTCGTCCGTGCTGAAATTTTTCTTAATCATTTTTTATCGTAGACAATATTATTTTCGTCTTACGGATTAGTTTTTCACATAGGTTTAGTCGGACATTGAATAAAACTTAAATGTTTTTGTTTGGTGGGGTCAAAATTTTGAAGGCCAACATTTTCTTTTGACACCTTAACTGGGTTTTAAGTGTCTTTTCGTCACTGGGATTCGAGGCTATCAGGGTGTTACATAGGGGCAGAATATGGCACGGACTCTGCAATTGATATAAGTAGAGATCAAGGATTGGTCTCATGGAATTTCAAGGAAGATAAAAATTTAGGAGCTTTAGGATGAAGCATACAAAAGGACTAGGATTGGTCAGCCTCTTATCATTGGTAGTTATTACAATTGTGGGTCCGATGTCAGCCTTTGGCACCACCCAGTTCGGAGTCGCTTGTCCCCAAAAATTTATTGCAACAGTAACGAATATGACTGAATTAGAATCAGGGTCATTTCCAAAAGTTGAAGTAGATTTTCAAGTGATTCAAACTCTTAAAGGTGACGAAATCTCCTCTAAGAAAATACAGATTGTAAAAGACGGACCAGTGCAATTTAAAAGCGGAGAGATCTACACTGTAGAATCCCGTGAGAACTGGCTTTGTTCGGCAACTTTATTTTCGAAAAATTAAATTTTCAAACGGTTCTCTAAAGGCCTTTCCATGGATGGAATAGGGCCCAGTTAGTAAGTGACTTTTTTTTTACAAGGAAGTAAAAATTGGTACACACAAAAAAATTGGCCATAAGTATTATCCCCCTCTTATTTATGGCCATTTTCTTGTCTCAAGAATCTCATGCTTACTCATTAACCCAAGACTTTCAAAAAGGTTATTATTGGCAGAGTTTTCCAATAAAAATGTCTAAATTCATCACTGATCCAAACGATGGTGCATTGTTAGAGCAACTAACAAATCAAGCAGTATCTGATTGGGAAAATGCCGTAGGGAAAAATCTTTGGGATTTTAGTGCTGTTCAAACTTCATCTTCATATTCGGGAAACTATATTCGCTGGTCTGATAATTTTGGATCAGAAACGGGATACGATCCTAACAAAACTTTGGCGATTACAATACGCTACAATCAAGGAACTTATTTTCAACAAACAGTTATTGTCTTGAATGGAAGTTTAAGTTATTTAAGGCAGAATTGGAGCAACTCACTAAAGACCACGATTCTTCATGAGATAGGACATACCTTGGGTTTAGACCATTCTAGTGCAAATGCAATTATGGCCGCGAATTTAACATCGCTAACAACTCTTCAGCCAGATGATGTGAAAGGTGTGAACGCTGTAGTTGATGAAACAATCAGAAGACAATCGACTGGATATGTTTCTCCTTATTCAGTGCAAACTTCAGAAAAGAATAGTTTGCTTCCAACTTGCGGGACCGTTGAAGATATCGCTGGCGGTGGAAAAGGTGGGCCTTCAAACGGGGCTGCTAATTTTGTGGGGTCACTTTTAATTGGATTTCTGGCCATTAGCTTTGCAAACAAAAGAAAAAGACAAAGTGTAATAATCAAGTACTAAAAAGGTAAAATTTTTTTTGCAAGTGCCGATAGAATTGGCATGAATGAAGAAAACACATCAGCTATAAATTATATTTTTTACCTTCAAACCAAAAATGAATTGGATAACGGATATTATGTTCTTGCAGAGGTGCTCAGCAAGATTAATATAAGCCTACTTCCAATTTTTGCGGATGATTTAAAAGTCATTGATCGCAATAAAAAATATCATGTTATTTCTATTCGCAATGATCTGTCATCAGCCATGGTCTTCAATCAAATCAGAAAATCCTTTTTAGATTTGGCTATGGCCTCAGGGAAGATTGCTTTATTTGATATAAGTTCATTTTCAGAGATAGATATTGCTGCAAAAATGCAGAACAAAAACGTATATCGTTATTTTCAACTGCCGCAAAATTTAAAACAAATTGCAATGACTGTAGCCGTTGATTATTTTCGTGACAGAAACACCCAAGCACAGTGGCCGGGCGGAAAAAGGGCAAAACTCCCTTCTATGACAAACGAATCATAATCTTTTAAAATAAAAAATATGAAAATAAAAATAAGTGAAGACACCCAAAGAATGCTCATGTTGCTTAAACTCGATGCCTTGCGGTTGTTCGAGCGTATAAAATATAGGGCCCCTGAATATATGTATGAATTCTCATTAAAGAGATCGCGTGATCATTTTCCCGCTGTTTTCACAAATCGATATGACCAAACAACGATTGCTGAACTTATGCTTTGTGGGCAAGAAGTCTTAGCTGGTCTTGATCAATTTTATACAAAAGTTGATGAGGTTCGCTGGTATTTAAATCATACCCAAGACATGCCTAATAGAGTAGAAGACAAAATTCACTCACACATTAGAGAGTTGGAAAAATTATTTCAAACACTCAATTTATATATAGATGTAGAGATGGGATTGATTTCTGAGCATCAACAAAACGAAGAGATTGAAACAGAAATAGAAATAGGATCAATTCCAGAATATGAAACAGACAATTAATATTTCAATACTAGTCATGGTTCTTTCAATTCCATTTGCTTTATCGCAAACGAGAAAAGCTATTCCTGCTGGTCGGTATGAAGCACTTTCTGGTGTGAAGATTTCTCATAGTGTGAAAGGAAACGAAAGTACACTGGCCAAAGATTCATTAGGCTTGTTTTGGACTGAAGTCGCTAAACATATTCCTCAAGGCAGAAAAGAGAATTCTTTTTTTGGTTCTGGTGCAATTGATGCAAATTTTAAAACCTTTTTATCTTCCAAGGGAGTTTTGGAATCTCATTCTTTTGATAGCAAAGTGAATATTCTTTTAAGCGATGATATTAGTCGAGATTCAGAACTCTTTAAGAAGATCAAAACGAAGGGCAGTTTAATCATTTTAAAAGATAAGCACGGCCTTAAAGAAATTATTTCGACACTCGCTCGGTACGAAGTCTTGGTTTATCAAACTGAAGCTGATAATAATTATTTTCTTCTTAAACTAAAATAA
>CANFHC010000023.1 GCA_947446575.1 Bacteriovoracaceae bacterium
CACTTTTTGTGTTCTCAAAAAAGAGAAACGATTGCTTTTCAAAAACATGAAGCAGCTCTTTTAGAAAAAATTCAGACGATGAAAATCTATCGAAATTTTATGCAACCCAAGTTCACTAAAAAAAATCGCAATGATGAATATGCCCATCTCTGGTCACCAGCGATGTATTTAAAAATTGTCGATAAAATTTTAGATTTTGAAGAAATTTTTAATATTCGAAGATTGAGGAGTCATTTTAAATTGGACGAGCGAGAAAATGATTTTTTAGATCGACATTATCCTTTTTCAAGACAAAAAATGGCGAATTAATCGCCATTTTTTTTGTTCATTTAACATCAGTTGTCTGCTCACAATTTAAGATTTAAGCTTAAGAGAAAGTGTCAAAATAAATTTAGCAACAGGTTCATTACCTTCAGAGGGTACAATGGCATCAATATGAACTGGAAAGTTCATGCGTTCTCCACTTGCAATAACCTCTGCCACGAATTTTTTAATTTCTGGAATTTGATTACAAACAAAATGAACATCACCTTCAGCTCGCTTTAAAAAATCGGCATGAAAATCCTTAAAAGAAAGAGCTACTTTTTTCTTTGAGTCTGTTATCTCTTTCATGGCCACTAGACCACCGGCCAGATCAGCTCCTGTAGCCAGCACACCAAAGTACATAGAATTCAAATGATTTTTTGTTCGACGGTTAAGAGGGATTTTAACAACACAAACTTTTTCATCTAAACGAACAACACTCGGAGATACAAAAAAAATAAGCGGAACTTTTGTAATACCAAACAAACGAACAAATAGAGTATCTTGATATTTTCTAGGTATCGAATTAGTAAAAAGATCTTTTATCATTGATAATCCTTATTTTGATAATTCTATTGTTTTTGTATATGCTGCCGTAAATGCTTTTGAGAAAATCTCTTGAAGATTGTTTTCTTTAAGAACTTCTAAGGCTTCATAAGTTACACCTTTTTTAGATGTCACTTGCTCACGTAATTCTTCAAAACTATGAGCTCCTTTCATTAGAGATGAACTTCCAAAGAATGTTTGGGAAATTATTTCTTTAGCAGGCACTCGCCCCTGTGTCATTCGAGATAACTCTGCTTCGAAAATTCTTGCAAGTTCAAAAACAAGTGCTGGACCAGAGCCACTAAAGGCCGTTGTTAAATCTAAATCAGCCTCAGTATTCATTTTAAATAATTTCCCTGTCGCACATAATAGAAAATTTAAATTTGATTCTTCTTCAGAATTAAAAGAAGAATTTAAAAAAAGTAAATTAGCTCCCTCACCTAAAGCTGAAGGAGTATTGGGCATCAAACGGGCCACTTTTGAAGTCTTAAATTTCTCTATAAGCTTTTGCGTTTTTACGCCAGCTAAAATTGAAATGATTTTACTTTCACTTTTGAATTCATAATGAAACGAATCGAGAACTTGAGGCTTAAACCCCAGCAAATACCAATCACAATTTGTAGGCATCTCTTCACAGCGAGATAAAGCGAAACCTTTTACATCTCTGGCCAGGGCCTGGGCCTTAACTTCACTAGGCGTGTAAAGAAAAAATTCTGCATCAGGGATCCTTGCATTCATTCCAAGAACAAGTGCACTTCCCATATTACCGCAGCCAAAAACGCCTATTTTCAATTTTGTCATCGATATTCCTAGAGTTCCAAATCCAGGGGAGCTCCATGTCTCATTGTATTGACGGCAAGAGACCTAACCCAAATAAAATTGAGCGCCTGATGATAGAAATCATTTGATTTTAAATGATCGGCCGTCGTTAATATTTGGCGCATTCTTAGATCATTTTTACCGTCATTTAAAAAATTACCAACATGTGAAACATAATCATTTATCAAACCGTCATATATAATCACTGATAGTTTTGCGGTATTAAGGGATCGTCTCAAATCTTTTTCACTCACAAAATGAACGTCGAAATTCTCTTTCGAAAATCCTGATTGGTAAAAAACGTCACGTAAGCTAAGCCACCACTGATGCGTTTTTTTATTGCGAGCAAGAACCGTTAATCCTGTTCCTACTGAAAGACATGAAAAAATTTGGATTAAAGTTTTTAATTCTGGATGGTCAGTCGTAGCGACTAGAACAGCATGTTCCGTATAAAGGTGGTAATCGTTAAAACTTAATTGCCCTGGAATAACACGATTTTTATGCTCGCGTTCCATAAAACTTGAAAAGTTTTTCGTTAACCATTTTTTATAGTCGCGAAGCGGTTCTTTATAATTTCCGTAAATCCCTTGATAATATGTTTCAAAATTAGAAATAAATTGATCCAGAAATTTTTCTGTTCGCTCTTTTCTTGAATTAATTGATAACTTTGAAGGACGAGCAAGATCAAAGATATTATCGATTCCTTCTTCAGTTGCATAAGTTGGTAGATTTTGAGATTTTTCAAAACCACTTTCAAAAATCTGGTGAAGTGAAAGTATATAATGTCTACCGCCGGCCTTAGGTCCAGTTCCAGAGAGTTTAAATCCACCAAAGGGTTCAATCGCGACTCTTGCACCAGTTACTGTTCTGTTAATATAGATATTTCCCGATTCAATTTTTGTTAAAAGATAATCAATATCATTTTGAGATTGAGAAAAAATTCCACCAGTAAGAGCATAGTCAGTACTGTTAAAAAGTTTTGCCGCTTCATCTAGAGTATTGAACCCCATAATATGTAGAACTGGGCCAAAGAGTTCTCTTTGAGCAAAGCTTAGACTATCAAAAGCGCGTTCATAAGGAAGTTCAATTAAGACTGGTCCAACACAAAACCCAGGAAGATTTTCATTTGAACGATCTAAAATAACCATTCCGCCGTGAGAATTAGCTTCTTTAGCCGCCTCTATAACTGAATTGCGTAAACGAGTTTGATCTTCTTTTGTAATAACTGGATTAATCGTTGTATCAAACTTATAGGACTCACCCACTTTTAAATCTGAACAAGCCTCTTTTAATCTTTCAATTAATTTATCTTTTAGAGAATTATGAACAATAACCCGTGAGCATGCAGAACACTTTTGTCCAGCGTGCCCAAAAGCTGAGTAGAGAATTCCTGATACTGTTTCATCTAATTCAGCATTTGTTGTAACAATGACAGCATTTTTCCCCCCCATTTCAGTGATGGCCTTTACGGGATATGTCTTTTGAGTCAATTTATTTTTGTAGAATCTTTTTCTCATGACCGAAGAAATATAAGTTCCGACGGTCTTAGAACCAGTGAAGACAATTGTTGAGATGCGAGCATCGCGAACTAGGAAATCTCCCACAGTTTCACCATCTCCAGGTAAGTGAATCAGTACATCTTTTGGAATTCCTGATTCATGTAAAATATTAACTAATTCTTGGGTGACTAGTGGAGTTTGTTCAGCAGGTTTTAAAATAACTGTATTCCCTACTACAAGAGAACTGGCAACCATTCCACAGGGAATTGCCAATGGAAAGTTCCAAGGTGAAATAACGGCAGTCGGCCCCCTGGAAGTTAGATCAGTTATATTTCTTTGCAAATAAGCTTCGGTGCGGGCGTAAAAATTTAAAAAATCAATCGCTTCATCAACATCGGCTAAAGCCTCAGCAACAGATTTTCCGGCCTCATAAACAATTAAAGCAGAAAGTTCATTTCTTCTTGCGAGCATCAGCCCTGCAGCTTTTACAAGCATTGCTGTTCTATATGGCCAAAGAGTATTTGCCCACTGTCCACTATTATAAGAATTATCGATAGTCGTTAAGGCCACTTCAGCGTCCGCAGTTGTCGCAAAACGAATTTTTCCCACAACGGTATTAGGATTTGAGCTAGCAATAATAGTTTTCCATTCTCCAAGAACGGTAAAACTATTTGTATATTCTCGACCTAAATTATTAGCTTCAAAATATTTTAGAGCACGCTCCATCCAAACTCTTTCATCGTCTAAATACAATCTTAATGGGGAGACATTAAAGAATTCGTCTTCTAATTTAGAAACTGAAAGATCACGATCAAGCTTACCTTCACTTATTTTATTTTTATGAATCGCATAAGGAGAAAGTAGTGTTTGATGTTTTTTATGCGATCGCATGATCGTTAGAACACCTACTTGCGAAGAGTTTTCCATAATACGACGAACAAGATATGCCATTCCAACTAGAAGCGATCCAACAGGAACATAATTTCTTGTGGCCCATTTCATTTTTGCTAACGCCGTAGAAAGAGCTTCGTATGTCATGTGTAAACACTGATGTTCTATTTCTCCAATTTGTGGAAAGAGAATTTCTTTAGCACTTTCTGCAAACGCATGATCAGAAAAATTATGTGACGCTAATGCTAATTTTAAGTTTGGATGGGCCTCAAAGATTTTAATAATCAATTGTCTGAAATGAATATCTGTTTCTTCTTTATTTAAAAATTGTGGAGCATTAAAACTGTGAGCGTCTGCTTCAACTGTTTCAGCATCCCAATAAGCGCCTTTAACTAATCTAACAGGCATTGTGTGACCGCGAAGAGCTGCAAGTGCAACAATCTCTTTTAAGTGTTTTGCCCCATCACGTAAATAAGCCTGAATAACAATCCCCGTCGCTTTGTAATCTTTTAGTTCAGGCGTTTCTAATAAAACTCGGCTATAGATTTTAAAAACAATGTCACGGTAGTGATAGTGTTCAGCATCGATGTTGATGAAAACATCTTCAGCAAGAGCAGCCAATAAAATTTCGCGTAAACGAGGAGCCACTAAATTATAAGTATAATCAGGTGCGTGTGGTTTAAAATCAGAGCAAAGTGCAGAGACTTTAATTGAAACGTGAGCGCGATTGATTCCCGCCACATTTAATTCACCTTTTTTTACATGGAGTGAAAATCCTCTTACAAGTTTTAGAACTTCATTTTTGTAATGGTCAGCCTCACGCTCGGAAACAACTAGTTCCCCTAATTGATCGAGTGTCACATCTCGTCCTGTTAGACTTAATGACTTAAGCGATTTATCGGCTTTTTCAATGGATTCACCAGCAATAAATCTTTTGGCCATTAAACGAACACTGCTTCTGACAAGAGCGGCGAGAGGTCCTGCTGGAAATATAAGAGCTAAATAGTAAAAAATTTTAATTCCAATCGTGTAACGAGCTGGAAGAGATCTCTCTTGGCCTTTTTTCTTAAGCCTGCGAGCTTTGCCATTATCTTTTAAAAATCTTGATAGGGCCTCGATTAAAATTCTTTTAACTTCAACACCCTTTTTGTCGTGATCCAGAGAAGGAAGAATGGCCAAGAACTTTAATAAATGAATTCTTAGAAGTGCATATTGAGCAGTTAGTCCTAAACCAAAATCAGAAACATCTTCAAAAAGACTTGGACGATACTCATTTAACTTCCCTAAAAGTAACTTCGTTATTTCATGGGCTCTTTCTTCAACTTTTACAAAGCGTTTGTCGTTTAATAAATCTGGCAATCCGTCTGTTGATATCAATGTTTCAATTACTGAAGGAAAGTGTTTAACTTGAAGACTTGCAGCGAGCTCGGTGTGTTTTCGTAGTTCTTTTACCAATTCAAGATTCAGGTCCAGTATTTCACTTTGTTGTAATAAAAATAATTCTTGAGAAAGTTTTGGTGTAAAAAAGCGAATTTCACGCGTTTTAAAAAAGAACCCCACAAGAAAGGGAATAGATCTAATTGTGAGCTGAATGCGAAAGTCAGATTTTGAATGTTTTAAAAAAGGAGATAATAAAACCCATACATCTTCGTTTAATAATTTATTGTTATCTATTAGCAAAGATGAAAACTCTTTATAGAAAAAAAGTTTCCAGTCTAAGTGATCAATCGACTGAAGAGTCAAAAGAAAGTCTTCTGGTGAACAAGCTGAACTTCCTGGCTTTGCCGGTACCTGTAGCATATGATGACCTCGAAAAATTATTGTTTTAATTGCGCATTAGAAAATATCGCAAAAATTGGGTTTTCACTAGTTCAAAAATCACGTAAATACCGAAATAAACTAATCTAAATTTGACTAACGCGACTGGAGTCCATAGAATTTTTAATATGGCGATATCTCCACTTATTCTCCTTCTTTGTCACTCTGTTTTATCAGGGGCGGCTTCGAGCGTTTTTTACGAGTTAAAAGACCTTGAAGTACTGGAGCGCGAAAAAAACTTTGAAGAATTTCTTCTTCACGTAAACGATATCAGACCAAGCGAGCGTGATCGTCACTGGAAGGAAATGTTCCAAACGATGGCCATGGGTCTCGTTGATTATAAAATAAAAACTAAAGACTTTACTTTAACAACTTATAGACAAATTGAGCAAATTGGCCGTTCAAGCGCTATGATGAATGATGAGTTTTTCCAGCTTAAACGTTCAATATATGCTAAAAAATATTTTACTGAATGTTTTAAAAAAGTGTCATTATTAACTGAAATTAATAAGATTGAGCAAGAAAAAAATCTTTGTGAAACCGAGCTTACATCTTTTTGGTATTTTTCAAAAAAAGATCCTGAACTAGGTCTTGATCTAGCGAGTATTCTAGATTCTAACTCATCTTCTTTGAAGCAATGGCAGTTTTACTCACCCGCCATAAAAGACAGTATTGCTAATTTTTATTGCCAAAAGCCAACTGTTCAACAGGCCGTGCTAAAAAAGTTATATGAAGAAACTTATAGTTCTGAATTTAATGGAAATTATAAGACGCTAATTGATCGCGTCCTAACTCCAAAATGTTTTAACGAAATCGTCACCCCTCTAAAAGAAGTCCTCTCATCAACTAAAACGAATGGTCTCGACAAAGAAATGGCCATGAACATTTTAGAGTCTGAAGGTAAATTAACTAGAGATGAACTAGATTTATATGCCATTGTCTACCTACTAGATGGTCCGGTAGTGGGTGATAAAATGAATATCGCTTGGAAAAAAGTTGAAGCCTTGAATGATAGTTTTCAAAAACGTCAAAAATTATTAGATCAAATTAAAAATCTACCACTAATACCAGATAAGATTTTTAAAGACCCTAATCTTCCAAGAAATAAGGCCATAATCAATTTATTTGCTAAAAACTTTCCTGAATATTTAAATTATTATGGATCGACTTGCGTAAAATACATTAGCAACTCCACTGAAGCCACACTCAACGTCAGCTCAAGCTTTCAATGCACAGAGTTTTTAAAGGCCGCTGAGGCAACAAAGAACCCCGGATCTTTCCAAGGCACACCTTGGATCAGTGACTCGGTAGAAAGCCAATATTCATCAATTAAAAAGTAATTATAAAAATTGTTTTTTGCCCTTAAAACGACAAAACCCACTCTTTCGAGTGGGTCTTGTATTAAATTCTTGTTCGAGAATTAATTAAGAAAGGTGTTTTCCAACAATTCCTGCAAGTTCGAACATAGTTACTTCTTTTTTTCCAAAAAGTTTAGCTAGTTTTTCGTCAGCAAGGATGTTTCTTTTGTTTTTTGGGTTTTGAAGGTTGTGCTTCTTGATGTATTCCCAAATTTTAGAAACAACTTGTGTTCTTGGAAGTGGCTTGCTTCCTACGATTTCAGCAAGAGTAGCTGAAGGTGTAAGAGCTTTCATGAAAGCTGCATTTGGCTTTCTTGCAGTTTTAGCTTTTTTAGGAGCTGCTGCTTTTTTAGCTGCTTTAGGAGCTGCTTTTTTAGTAGCTTTTGGAGCTGCTACAACTTTTTTAGTAGCTTTTGGAGCTGCTTTTTTAGTAGCTTTTGGAGCTACTTTTTTAGTTGCTTTTGGAGCTGCTTTTTTAGTTGCTGCTTTTTTTGTAGCTTTTTTCTTTACTGCCATTCGAGGATCCTCCGTTAAAATTAGACATGTTGTCTTGTCTAAAATAGTTAATGAAATAGAAAATTAATATGAGTAACCGTTTTATCTTTTAAAGTTTCATTGGGAAATTTGAAATCTTTTTTTTGCTTTCCCTGAGTATTACTCTCTTATATATAAATTATTGCTTGAAAGTTTTCATCATGTCTAGAGGAAAAATCATTTTTTTTATTTTTTTCTCCTAGGAGGCCACTGGGGACGTCCCTAGGGCGCCTCTCCTAGGAAGATGATTTTAATTAAGAGTTTTTACCCACTCAACCACTAATCCTTCAGGTCCTAATTTTCTAGGAGTCTTCTTATATTGGTGACTTTCATTGAGAGAATACATTCTAAAATTATCAATTCGACAGTAGTGGTAGATTTTTTTAAGTCCTTTTTCTCTGGCAACTTTTTCGAAAAACTCTTTAATTGTATGAGAAAATCCGCTTCCTTGATGGGTAATCTTGATGGCTGTATTTTTTGTGAGTAACGAATCTTTTTCAACTTTATAGAAAACTGCAGCCAAAACTTCGCCTTCAAGCATGAGCGAAAAAAGCTCCCATCCTTCAGCTACTTCGTTTTTTACCTCGTCAAAGGTCCATTTGAAATCGGGTGAATCTGAAAATGCGTCAATGTTGTAATCGACTATAGATTTTATATCTTTTTCGGTTTTAGCTCTTTTGAAGGTGACTTTCATGGCAATCCTTTGCGTGTATAGGGCGTTTCTACAATCTCTGTCCTACGGGCCTTCCAGGGCCTAATGGGACTAATTTTTAAGAAGAAGCTTAATTATTAAGTTTAGAAATATAGGCAGCTAGATCTTTCATATCTTGTTCAGATAGCTTGCTCACAAAAGGGATCATTACGGGATTTTTTCTTATGACACCAGCTTTGATATCTTGAATTTGCTTTAATACGTACCAGTCATGCTGTCCAGCGATTCGAGGAGCTTTTTGGGCAGGATTACCGTCCCCTTTTTCTCCGTGGCACTGGATACATTGCTTATAGAGCTCAGCGCCTTTAGCGGCGTCTTGAGCATAAACAGAAGCCGAAAGTGAAATAAAAGAACCAAAAAATAAGAAAAATGCGACAAGAGAACTCTTCATTATAATGACCTCGTTATAAATGTCTCGATAAGAAAAATACATATTACACTAAACTATTTGAATTTTACTCTAAGAAATCACAATGTCGCAACCACTTTGAGCAAAGTTTTAGCTGAGTCAACCGGATTGAGTTCTTGAATGACGTGTTTGATGACTTCAATATCCAGAGGTAAATCATTTTTTACAATAGATACTCCATCTGCTTCCGCCAGGGCCAATTGAGTAGATTTCCCTAGAGGAAACAGTCTTTTGAATACTTCTAGTATTGAAAGAATTCTTCGATTTTTTTCCACAAATGTGAGGTCATTCCAAAAAACCTTTTTGGGAAAAATGTCCTCATTTTTATTTATTTTTTCAAAAATCAATGCGCTTAAAAGAGTATTTTTTACCATTTTAAAGCTTTTTTCGAGGAGAATTTCCTCTGAAGCAGGAAACGCAGGCAGGTGATTTTCATCCCGCAAAAAGTTTTCTACCTCTCTAAAACTTAGACGTGTCAAAATATCCAGCGATTTTCCGACTGACAATCTTGATATAGATTCCAAAAATAATGATATGTCTTCCAATGATGAAACGCCGGAATAACGAAGTGTCAAAATCTTGTCGTTTTGAAAATTGGGATTTTTATTTTCAAACGATATTACCCAGTTCCAATTTTCATCAATCTCTTGAGAAATGACCGATTGAGGATTTTTTAAAATGTTTTGAGCTCTTTGGGAGATATTTTGGGTATTGAATACGTTATTTTCTTTCAATGGGCTTGCTACCTTAGAAATTTTAATTTACAAAAATCTAGCATGTCAGATTCAAAAGTTCATCCATTAAAAGCTTTTATTAAACTCATTGAAGGTTATGAGGCTGCACTTATATTAGGGCCAATGGATATAAAGAAATCACACCTCAATAAAGTGATTAAAAAAACTTCACCCACTTTGATCATCTTCGTTGATGGTGCTATTGAACATAAAAAGAAAATAGAACTTTCATCAATAAAGAAAAAAAAGATTCGCTTTTTAACTGTTGGCGATGGAGATTCAGCAGTTTCTTTTGATCATTTCGATATCCTTCTCCCCCAAAAAAAAGATTATTCCGACTTTGCTTTTGTTACAGAAGGCTTAATGAAGTCAAAAAACCTATGGAAGAGAGTCAACTTTTTAGGATTCAGCTCTCTTTTAAACGAGACACGATTTGATCATCTTTTTTTCAATTTGCAAGAAATTGAAAAACTTGTCAAAAAAAAATCTTTTCCAACTTCTTTGGATGATCGTTTTCTCTTTTTCCCTAAAGGAATAAATCAATTCTCTTATAAAGGACTTTTTAGCATCCTGAGTTTGAAGCCCAACTATTTGAAATTAACTGGTGCAGCAGAATACAGATTAGAAAAATGGGTTAAGTTAAATGCATTAAGTACTTTGGGCCTAAGTAATAAAGCCCATGGTAAAATCTTTATTCATTCAAAAAGTTCAGTAATTGTTTATTTAGCAGGCAAAAATTTAAGTTCGTGAGTTCTATGGGCCAAAATATCAGCTTCATCTAACCATTCTTCTCTGAATTTACCTTTAGCAAAAAGTTCAACTTGGTCATCATAAAAGGGAGAGAGAATATGTCCGGAATTTCCCACAGGCAAAATCCCCCATGATTTTTCTGGAACGGCAAAATCAATAATACGCCTAGTAGACGGTCCAGCTTTAACTTTGAATCCGTCAGCTAGCCCGTTAAATTTTTGTGCATTAACTTCGTTGGCAGACCCATTCATTGGAATGGGGCCAATATTAAAAATTTTATCAAAAGGTTTTACTCGTCCGATTGGATGAACAAATTCTAAAGTATGCAAATGCCCCCAGGACCAAGTATTAGAATCATCTCCGAGGGCTTGCCTTAAAGATTCAATCGAATTGTTGAAAGCATCTGTAAAGACTCTTTTGCGATCAAATTTTTTCCACCATTGAGAATCGGCATTTAAAACTACGCGTTTAAAAAAATTCCAATGATTGGGCAACTTACTAAAAGTTTCCATCTCTTCACTTGAAAAATCTTTAAGAAGAATCTTCGTGATTTCTCGGCACCAAGTATAATAAAGTGATGGAGCAATGGAATCTTTATCTGAGATATAATCCCATTTTTTTAAGATTTTTAAGTACGCCTGTCCTCTTTCTTTTTTCCAAAGATTTTGAAAATCAACACCCATTAGTAATTGAGTGAGAATTAATTTATTTTCTAAATTAAGGCTCAACGTTTGCACTTCTTTTAACTCTTCAACAGACCAAACTTCTTTCTGCCCCAAAATTGTTTGCAAAGTTTTAAAGCGGTCATTGGATTGCCAATCTCCACGTAAATCTTCTGGGGTTGCTGGAGTTCCGGCGGGACGAGCGTTGGCAGAAATAATAATTCCACTCGAGGGATTTTCTAAATGAGGTTTTTTATCGAAACTTAACACACCTGTGTACTCATCTAAACCAGAACTACCATCCAGAATAAAATCACTTGCAGTATTGTGAGATTTTTCAGATATCTCTCCAAACATCCACCATCCAATATTCTTTTTGTCTGCATAAAGTACGTTTAATCCTGGAGCTCGTCCTAAACTCACTGCAGCTTTAAACTCTTCCATATTTTTGGCGCGCCCCATTTTAAAAAGGGCCAATAATGGGTCATTATCAAGCGATCGAAAGGCCCATTTTATTGCAATAGATTTATCTTCTGGATTTTTAAATACTTCATCCATAATTGGCCCATGATCCGTTTCAATAACCACCATTTCATACGGCTTTTGAGACTTAACTTTAATCATCTCAATTCGCTCGCGATAGGGAATACTCTTACCTCTAAATTCAGATGACTTAAATTTTGGATTTAATTTCTCTTTATATAAGTCCATATCGTCAACCAGACTCATTGTAAGTCCCCAACCTCTTTCATGATTATGAGAAAGAACTGGAAATGGAAGAATTGACAGAAAGTGACCGTACGTTTCAAAGTTCGGAGTTTTTAAATGAGCCTCAAACCAGACACCTGGATGAGAAAAACTAATATGAGGGTCATTGGCGAGAATTGGAAATCCTGATTTAGACCTTCCGCCACTTAAAAGCCATCCATTTGATCCCTCAAAAAGGGGAAATCCTGATTCTAAATCAGAGAGAATTTTGGAGACAGGAGATTCTATATCTACGACACGCTTAGATTTTTCTTTGTCTACTTTTTGTTTGTCTTTTAATTTTTCTTCATAAGGAGTCAAATCGTTTCTCAGTTCATCCGATAATTCACTTCCTAGGCGAGCACGCAATTTTGTCAAGAGTGGATCCTCTGTAGTGGCCACTCCAAAACTAAAACTCATTAATCCAATAAAAGAATAACCATCAAGAGTGCTAAATGGACGAGGTTTAATTCCTAAAATTGAAAATTCAAGAGGGAGTTTTTCAGTATCTTGAAACTGATTAACTCCGTCATAAAAAGCTTCCATTTCATTCCACATTTCCATATTTAGAGTGTGGTCGTCTTTTTTGGCTTGCAACATTTCGCTCATTCTACTTCGAATGCCTAGTGTTCTAAAAAGTTTATCACTTGCTAATGTTTTATCGCCGAATAGTTCAGAAAGCTCTCCATTAGCCATTCGACGCTCAATTTCCATTTGGAATAAACGCTCGCTAGCTGCTACAAAACCCAAAGTCCTGAAAACATCAAGATTATTTTCTGCCTTTATATGGGGAACTCCGAATTGATCACGAATAACAGAAACTGACCCTTTTAGATTTTTTAGCGTTATTTCACCATCCATTGGAGCAATAGAGCTTTTGACAAAATAAAAAACATAAGAAAAAGTAACTAAAAGAATAAAAAATAGAGAGATTAACCATTTCTTAAAAGAATTTTTTTTGTGTGTTAGGTATTCCATGTGACAATCATAGAGATGAAAACAGTAAAATTCAATTCGAGAAGTATGTTAGTTGATGCTCTTAGGGGTTTTACCATCATTTTGATGGTCTTTTTTCATTTTAGTTTTGACCTGAACAATTTTGGCTTTATAAAGATTGATATTATGCATGCTCCTTTTTGGTTTGCACTTCCTAGGATCATTGTTTTTCTTTTTCTCTTCGCTGTAGGAATGGGACTAAGATTGGCCCATGCCGATCATATTCATTGGAAGGCTTTCTGGATTCGATTTTTCAAAATTGCGGCATTTGCGATATTAATTTCAATTGTCACTTACTTCCTATTCCCAGAAAATTGGATTTATTTTGGAACTCTCCACGCAATAGCATTGATATCTCTTCTCTCTTTGCCATTTTTAAAACGCCCAAATCTCTCTCTTATTGTTGCGCTTCTACTTTTTATTCCTTCAATATTTTGGAATAAAAATATACCTTGGTTTAATCTACCTCATGAGTCATGGGACTATATCGAGCCATTTCCTTGGTTAGGTGCAAGTTTGCTTGGCATATTTGCCGTGCATAAAGGACTTCATCGCTATTCATTAAAAGAAAACAGGCTTGTTAAATCTCTGAACTATTTGGGTAAGCATTCTCTTTTTATTTATCTCACACATCAACCAATTTTATTCGGTTCAGTGTACCTTACTCGTCTAATCATTAAATAACTTATTACATTCCAACACCGTATCTCTGGTGATATAAATTGATTCATTAATACACTCTATGGATCGACTATGAAAAAGTTCAAAAATATCGATTGGGATAATGTCGAGCGCTTTATTGGTAGCTTAAAATTCGCTGTTATAGTTATCAGTCTTTTTACTCTATCTATGATCATTGGAACATTTCTTGAAAGTTATTATGGAACTGATTTCGCCAATCGAGCAGTGTACAAAACCCCTTTTTTCATGCTCGTGCAATTTGGCATTCTCATGTCTATTATTTTCGCTGCAATTCTTAGGCTTCCACCAAAAAAGAGGCTTTACGGATTTTACACTATTCATGCTGGATTAATTATAATTGGAATGGGCTCGCTTATTACATACGTGGCCGGAGTTGATGGGCAAATCACTCTGGCTCCCAACGAACCAAACCGTCAGGTAATACTTACAAAAGATATTTTAAAAATTACCTATCCGACAGAAGGAAAACAAGTCACTACTTTTTTACCTTTTTCAGCCTTTAAGACAAATATTGATGAAACTTACGACAATATTAATATTCGTGAATACATACCATTTGCCGAAGGAAAATTTGTTTGGAGTGATCCAATCAATCACTATCCAGAAGGGGCACAAATCCATTCATCAAAATATCATTTTAAGAATGCATTTGCGGAGCAAGATATTACTCTTTCAATTCACCCAGAAGCGGGAAATGATTTTCAATCTAATATGCAAATGGGACCTCTTGCATTTAGCTATTACCCCTCAAGCATTGCGCATTGTTTTGCAGAAAATAATCCTTCTAAAATAATCGTTTGGAATTCGCAAACTGCAGAATGTTTTACGCCTGAATCAAAGGCAATTCCTGTTAAAACGACTGGAGCTAATAATCGTTTTATCGTAATACCTTTGGGAAATACTTTTCTGACTTTTTTTCCAGATTTTTCTCCATTTCCAATGGATACAAAATTGCAGACTGACGAGAAATCCAACATTCGCGTTTTTTCTAAAAAACTTTTCGAAGAAAAACCTAATCTTTTTTTATTTGGGAAAAAAGTTAGTTTTTACTCTAAAGCTGAAAATAAATGGATCATGGAAGATATAGAAGTTGGAAAAAAAGCCGTGACTCTTCCTTGGATGGGAGCTGAAATCAGCTTAACAGTTCACCAAGAAAAATTAGTTCCCTTTAATCTTCCAATCGCAACGATTCCTATTCAAAAAAATGGGAGCCTAATAAAAGGCGATATTCGCGCTGTTCGATTAGATATTTTAGGTAAAGAGTATTGGGTTACTAATTACTCGCCTCTCTCATTATTAGTCCAAGGTAAAAAAGTAGTTATTGAAGTTACAAAAGAGTCCCTTAATCTTCCTTTTGAATTGGCACTAACAGAATTTAAAATGGATAAAGATCCTGGAACAAATAATCCAGCAAGCTATGAATCGTTCGTAAAACTTTTTGCTGATGGTGCGACTTCAAGTCACCATGTCTTCATGAACAATCCAATGAAACAATCTGGATACACTTTTTACCAAGCTTCATATTCTCAAGATAGCCAAGGACAATACAATACCACCCTAGCTGTTAACGTTGACCAAGGGCGAGTCATGAAATATCTCGGTTCATTGATGCTCGTCTTCGGTGCTATCTGGCACTATAATTTAAACAATAAAAAGAAACCTAAAAAAGATAACCAACAAGATCCTGACGATCCTGAGGTAAATACATGAAAAAATTATTAGTTCTATTGGCTCTTTGTTTACTTGGAATAACTCCGGCAATGTCGGCAGATAATTATTTCTGTAAAAAGGATTTAGAAAAGCTCCCTATTTTGCAAGGTGGAAGAGTTAAACCTCTCTATGTTCACGCCGCAGAGGCCATAAAAAACTTAACAGGAAAATCGACTGTTGGTGAATTATCGGCGGTTGAAGCCTACTGCCTTCTCTCTTTAAATGGCATGGGTTTACCAAGTGATATTAAATTAGAGGCACGCATTGATCACGTCGATCTTATGAAGTTTTTAGGTCTTGAAAAAGATCAACACACAATTGCTTATGAAGCATTGTTAGCAAAAGAAGATGCGATTAAATCTGAAGTCAGAATGATTAAGGATAACGAATCTTACAAAAAAGCGATGGGAAAACTCTACGACAGTATTTACCTCTATAAAGAAATAAAGGCCGGTGATAACTGGCTTCTTGCTGCCAACATTAATAATCATATTGAATGGCAACCAATCGTTGTTTACTTAACTGAGCAAAAAGTAATTGCTCAAAAGGCCCTTACTCCAGCTGATCCATTTCTCCCTGTATTACTTAAATCTAAGACAGAATTCGATCAAGCAAATGGAAATGAAAAATACGAATTAGAACTTGTGTACGCGAAAGCGGGCCTTGCAACTTGGGCGCTCACTCTCTCAATCATCGCTCTTGCGACTTTAGTGCTTTTTAAAAACTTCAATATTGCTTTAGGGATTGCAGGATTTTCTGCACTTGTACAAATTGTACTGATCGCAATGAGAGTTATTATTTCAGGTCGTGCCCCAATAACAAACATGTACGAGACAGTGCTCTTTTCTGGATTTGGATCACTTGCACTTGCGCTTGTTTTGGGACACTTTAAAAAAGAAAAACTTTTTGTCTATATGGGACTTGCTTATAACGTTTGTACTCTCATGATGTTGAATTTTGCCAACGGAATGCTTACAGCGACTATATCTCCTCTAGTTCCAGTGTTGCGTGATAACTTCTGGCTATCAACGCATGTAACTTGCGTAATACTTTCTTATGGAGCTCTAGCTCTTAGTTGGATTTTAGCAAATACAGTTCTCTTCAAACGTAGATGGGGATCAATCACTAAAAAAGATGAACTCATGTATGCAGACATTATCTACACGACTCTAAAATGGGGAACTACTATGCTTGCTGGGGGAGTTATTCTTGGTGGTGTGTGGGCCGATTATTCATGGGGAAGATTTTGGGGATGGGACCCGAAAGAGACATGGAGCTTGATCGTTCTTTGCACTTATATGGCCATCCTTCACGGCAGATACACTTCATGGATTAAACCCGCTCGTTTTATTACAATAACGGCCGGGGCTTTTATGAGTGTTATGATGGCCTGGTTTGGAGTGAATTATATTTTAGCAACTGGACTTCACTCTTATGGATTTAGCGAAGGTGGAGCTATTTTCTTAGGATCTTTTTTCTTAATCCAGACAATTATTTTAATCATCACAAACAATTACGAAGCTCCAAAAAACACTGCTTTGGAAGCATAAAAAAAGAGGGAAAAGTAAATATTTCCCTCTTATATATTTATTTAATCTTTCTAATTTCCAAAATTTACTTTTTCAATTCCAATAATGCCAAAAACTTTTGATCTTTTTGCGACGATATTCATTTTGTTAAAAATAATTTTGTTTTGAATAAGAATCGGTCCATTTTTATCCATGGCTAACTCCATCTCATATCCTTTTCTCTCTCCACTAATGCCGCTGTAGAGCGTATCCAAATAAAGGACACCTCCGCGCTCAGGATCGAAGTTATCACTATGCATGCGAACTGTTTCATATTTGTCTTTGCGATTTAAAACGATTCCATCTTTTAGTCCATCAGCTTTCAATTCAATCCGAGCTGTTTTAACACCGTTATGAAAAGTGTCTTGATACAAATGTTCAATGCCACGATTTTCACTATCCATCTCGTAGACAATTTTTCCGATATCACTATCGATATCACTTGTCACAATACACAAGACTTTTTCGGATGCCTCTGCCCCAAAAATAATGAACGACACTAATACTGCAGTAAATACATTTCGTAATTGCACGATTAACCCCCATCAAATAATTGATAGAAATTGATCGGCAATTTTTTCCGCCTAAGTGAATTTTTAGTAAAATTATTCTTTAAAGAATTGCGATACCTGATCTACGTACTCAACTGTCTTCATTCCCAAAAGAACAAAATCAATGCCATAGTTTAAGTATGCTTCAATGACATCAACTGAAAATACCTGACCAGTTTGACTAGGTATAAGTCCAACACTTTCAGCCTGAGCTTTAAAGGTATTTGCTTTTTTAGTCATATTTAATCTAGCAAACTTCAAAGAGTGATCGAGTAGTTGATAAAAAGGAGCTGCATCAGCGGCACTCAATCCACCATCTCCCCAAATGCGAGCAATGAATGGAAAAAAATGACCGTAATAAACTTGCTCAACTGCATCGGTTGTTGGAAGTGTACTCCACAGCTCATTAAACTGCTTAATAAGCGGTAATTCTAAAAAGTCCTGAGCGTCTACTAACTCGTCTCCAACGGTCGCTGCCAGCCACTTCTCTTCAATGAATTTCATACATACTTGATAATCGTGGATCGCACTCTTTTCATCAAAATCTTTTGTAATAAATTCATAAGTGGCCAATCTCACCAATTGATTATTAGTGAACGCATTTAATGGTCTATTAGACAAAGTTGTTAAATTATTAAGTTTCGCGAGCTCCAATAAACTCTCATCCCCATAGTCTCCAAATTTTTCGAGAGCTCCAATTTCAATTAAATTAAACGGGAATTGAATAGTCGAAAAATGATTTTTAGCACCGATGGATTTAGCTACTTCTAAAACTTTTGCTAAATTTGTCACTTCTGGATCGTTGAGCGGCAAAACAAAATTGTTGGAACTTATTCCATAAGATTTTATTCTTCCAAGTCTCACTTCTTCTTCTAAATAAAGAAACGCCTTGGCAATTCTCTTATAATACTCTGCTTGATTGGCCTCGGGTGTTTTAAAATAGTATTCAGGATTATGTAGGAGAAAAGTATCGATAGATGAACGATTTAATCTTTTTAAAGAAAGATCAATTTGATTTTTTAAAAAATCAGGGTGAATAGAATGTTTGAGATCTTCACTAATATTTACTAAATCGAGAACGGCCAATCCCTGCAAATTTAATTCTTCGATAACTTTTAAATTGGCCCCTTGAATATAACCGGCCTTAGTGACTATGTGGGGATTAAATTCTGGATGCTCTGTAAGCACATAACCGATCAATTCTTCAGATTCTCCATTCGTATAATTTGATGATGTATCAATTAATGAACAACCTAATGTTAGAGCGTGAATCATTGCATTTTTATGTTCTGCTGAGCGAACGCTCATCCGATACGTACCAAGTCCAATTTGTCCCATAAACCTATCCTCTCAAAGTGGCAGGACATCGCTTATACGGCTGACTCCTTCACCTTTAGTTCCTAATTCATAAACTTGATTACGATAGCATCCCTTGACTGGATCCTCCACAAAATCATCTTCTCCGCGCACTAAAATTCCTTCAACTTCGAGTGTTTTACTATTAAAAACTGGTGAACCTGAATTCCCTTCAAATGAATCGAGTGTAGCCTTAAAAAAATGAGGATTGCTGATATCCGTAATGCCAGTATTGCCAGAAGAAATCAAAGGTAGCCCCAAAGGATGACCAATCATAAAAACTTGATCATCTAATTTTAGAGAACCTTTGCTTCTTAATTTTAGTGGTCTTCGATCTAATACTTTTTCTTTTAATCGAATGACAGCAAAATCTCTTGTTGCCTCCGCATCAAATTGATTTTTTAATATCTCACTGCACTCGTATACTAAATTATTGCTGACTTTGTATCCAGTTTCAATTTCCTGTTCTGCCCTGACATTAAAAATAATTTTTTTATTAGCACAATCATCTGCGCTCATAAAGCAATGACCGGCGCTCAAAAGTAAGTCCGGTGCAATTAAAAAACCTGTACAGGAATTTAGTGAATGATGAGTGGCAAACTTTTCAGTTAAACAACTATTTACTCCATCCAAATCAGTCAAGCTCTTGGCGGAAATGAATGTTCGCCCGAATTGTTTTATAAGAGCATCCCTCGAAACAATGAGTGCAACGGATTTTGAGAGTTCATTAATTGTAGCAGAGGAGTTTTTATCGACAAATTTTCTTTCATCAAGACCATAGATAGCAGAAGAGCCCTGAGTCGTATTAATAAGTGCGGCGTTAAGACTACTAGTCATTTGTAACAAAAGAAGACTTAAAAATAAAACCCGCCCCATCACTTTCTACCTAGGTGAAATTAAGTAGGCAGATCCTATCATTTATTACAATTTTGATAGCAAAATCTGTAGTTTTTACACTCTTTTAATGAATAAAATCCTTCAGTTCTTTGATATTTGTAATGCGTGTGACATCTTCGCCACGGCATTCATTCATTTTACAAACTTTAGGCCGGTAACAATTCATTTCAGAGTCCAAAACATAGTCTTGCTCCCCACGAACCAATATTCCTTCAACGGCGCCTGTTTTTGAATCAAACACAGCAGAACCAGAGTTACCCCCGAACGTGTCTAAATTAGCTTGAAAATAATATTTATTCTTATTACTGCGAACAAAAGCATTATCAGAAATTTTAGTTGGTAAACCAGATGGGTGACCGATTACTACAATTTCAGCATTTTTACTAATCTTACCTGATTTTCTAAAAGCAAGCGGCTCTCGATTGCTCGGTCTATCTAATTTTACTAAGGCAAAATCATTGTATGTACTGTCATCAAGTGCTCGAGCGATAATTTGAGTACACTTATAAATATCTTTTTTATTAATATTAAAAACATTCAACTCACTAGTAGTATTGGCATAATCAAAAACCCAAGAATTGCTTTCACAATCACTCATCGTTTGTATGCAATGACCTGCAGTTAATAATAAATCTTTACCAACTAAGAATCCAGAACACATCGCTGCAGTTTGTTGTTTAGCAAATTTAGCATCGGAGCAAATTCCATCGCCTTCGAGTGTTCCACTTTTAATAGTAGAATAATCACCAAGCGTTTCAAGTGAAGA
The DNA here is from genome assembly GCA_947446575.1 of Bacteriovoracaceae bacterium. Classification (GTDB taxonomy): domain Bacteria; phylum Bdellovibrionota; class Bacteriovoracia; order Bacteriovoracales; family Bacteriovoracaceae; genus Bacteriovorax. Next base: position 20,329 of record CANFHC010000023.1, read on the forward strand.
TGAAGGAATCATCGCAGCCGTTGATTTAGATAATTTTTTATATATTGCCGATTGACTTTGATAAACATCAACGCGGTTGTCTTCACCATAAACAACTTTTTCGACATCACTGGCAAGAATTGTAAACGATATTAAGAGAGAACCAACAAAGACCATATTTGTAAATCTCATTGTATAAGCCTTTTGTAAAAGTTAGATTTTTTTAAAATGGCAGCGGTGAAACCGCTGCCAACAACGACAGGAAAGAAACTGAGAAAGTATTAAAGAGCTAAACCATCAAATGGATTTAAATATTGTGCTTGAACTCGAGCAAGCCCAGTAGAATCTGAGTTAGATTCAAAGTAACCGTATAATGCACCTTCAGTAATTTTTTGTTTTTGATAAAAAGATTTAATAAAAGCGTCTATATTGTCTTTGAAAATTGCTCCCATTGGAACAAAACTTAATCCTAATCCAGCTAAACTTAACATCACTCTTTTTCTTACGACTTGAGTTGGACGATCGTAGTTATAAGCAACAGCTGGTCTATTTTGTAACATGCTTTCTTTGTCAAAAAGGTTAACTACTACTTTTTCATTGTTATAAGAAACTTTTTGAAAAGCGTAGTTCATACGATCACTAACTTCTGTATAAATGCTTCCAGCATTTTTAAGGTTAGTTGTCGCTAATCTGTAGTTTGTGTAAAAATTATTTACACCGTACTTTAACCAGTTGTTTTTTGCAGCACTAGATTCCCAAAAAGCAAACCAATCAATACGTGATTCATAAATTGAAGACCAAATTAGATTTACTTCATCATGAGTTAATCCCAACTCCTCTTCTTTGAAGTTTTCTAGGTAATGCATAAGCATGTTTTGATGAAACTGTCTTCTTTCAGTGATAAGTTTTTCAACTTGAACAATCACATAGCTAACAGTGTTTAGCATAGGAAGATTCGACATTCTCTTACGAGCAAAATCAAGTCCCCAAGTTACCGCTTTATAAGTTACGTTTCTTTTGTAAAAATAAGTTGAATCATTAACATTGGCGATCATTGTTGGATCTAACATTAGAATAGCATCAGTCATTTTTCCTTGAAATTGATTAACAACATCTAAGAAAATTTGGTGACTAAAAATAAAATCAATGTTTAGAACGGCTAATTTTTTTAATGAATCTACAACAACTTCAACGTTTTGATCAAACTCTTGCTTGCTTCCATCAAAGTTATAATCCATACCTTCTTCAAGAACATTTTTAACTTCAGCATCGTAATTTGTTACGTTGTTATTAATTAAAGACTGCTCTTGTAATAATTGAGATCTGACCATGTTTACGTAAGGAGTAACTGAGAATTTAACAGGAAGTGTTCTATCTCTAATACCGATTAATTTTCCGTCTGCCGCTCTTACAACTTGAAAGCGTTTAAAAAATGCATCTGCTGATTTAGCCTCTGCTTTTGAAGCGTTCATTGTGAAGACACACAATAAAGCTAGCAGTAGTGATAGTGTTCTCATATTTTCCTCCTTGAAAAACGATTGTCTTTTCTGAGTATAAATGGCTTTCACTCTATTTTAGTAGAATGTAAGAAAATATGATTTTTGAATTTGTAATGAATAAAAAAATTATTTTTTATATCCATTAACTGTATAAAAGCAAAAATGTCGGGATTATTTTTTTTAAATTTCAAAATCGTCATAAGTTTGTTCAAACTTAACATCCATTTCTTTTGTAAAAAATCGACGTGAAAAATACTGACCTGCTCTTATTGTTTTGATCATATCGTATTCTTCTAACTTTCTAAGTGCAGAGTAAACATCTTCAATCGCCAAGCCTAAATTCTTGGCCATCTCAGTATGAGACATCATTTGTGAGATACCGTGTGAGCGGTGTAAATTTGGAAAGCACCAGACCCTGCGATAGATATACATGAGCACTAAAATCTCAATGCGGCTTAATTTAAAATCGACAATTATTTTATCAAAGAATACATCAGGGATTTCTGAAGAGGTCGCTGAATGCAATATTCCTCCCCCCCCCTTATCGTTGGTGTTACCCACTTTTTTGGATCGATGTTCGGCCAGAATAGATTGTAAATCAACCATAATCAAACTTCCTCAATATCATCATAGCATAAAACAAGATTGAAAATCTACCATCGCAAATGACCGACTATTTCAATTGAGTTTTTTTCCCATGAATAGCAGAGTCATTTGATTGAATTTTTGCTCTATTTCAAAATTAAAACCCAAGCGTTGGTAGAAAGGAATATTTGCCGCTTCCGGCGAAGTAACAAGGTGTACACCAATTATTTTTCTATTTTTTAAATCTTCACAATACTCATTAATTAACAAACTACCTAAACCTCTGCCTCGACAATTTGGATGAAAATTAATATGTAAGTGTGCTGGATATAAAGAGAATTGTTCAGAAAATGTGTTTAGTCCTGGTACTTCTAAGACACTTAAACTCGACTTTGAATCAATGCATCCACTTAGATAACCTAAAACAATATCCCCTTCCATCATTATCAAAAATTCTTCTGGGTACGTTGTTAAGTAGTCACCACACCAGCGTTTAAAGAAGGCAATTTTACGCTCAGGTGTAGAAAATTCTTTTAAAGAAGATGAAAGATAAAAGATTTCCTTAATTTTTTCTATGACTAATGGTTTTACTTCATCGTTGGTTATTGAATTAAATTTTATCGTATTAATCATTTTTTTAATTTTACTTCAATCGCTTTATAATAAATCAAAAAAGATCGAAGCGGTGCATCTAACAAATTTAATTCATTGGTATCAAGTTTTATTTTTTCCCAATCTTCCCAAGAAATAATTAATTCCTTTTTTGGAAAATGTAAAAGCTCTAGCCACTCTTTTTTATCTTCTAAGTTTTTTAACTCTTTTAACAGTGGATCTTTTAGTCCCTCTTCTTTAACTTCAGTAAGAATCTTCAAGAAATCGTCTTTCGTGCATTCGTGAATTACTTCATACGATTTGTAAAAAGATATTAGATCACGCAGTTTTTTTTCTGGCAGTGAAAAAAATCGCGAAACGTCCTGTGCATATTTAACATTTTGAAAAAAAACAAATCCCAGGATTTCTTCTTTAGAATGAAGATTTTCGGGATAAGTAAACTTTGTCCAAACAGAAAACTCACTCGGTATTTCTAATTTTTGGTCTTTAACAATCTTTGAAAATAAATTAAAAAACATGCCAGGATTCGACTTAAAAATTTCTTCTATAAAGTGGTGTTTAGAAAGTTTACTTAAATTAAACTCTCCTAACCTTGAATAAAGTTTTTCATCTATCACAAAACGATCAAATTTTATTTGAAATCTTATCAGCCGTAAAAACCTAACTGCATCGAAAAAAAAATCACTGCTAATATTTTTTAAAAGGCCGTGCTCTAAATCGCGAATACCTTCAAAAGGATCAATTATCTTATCTCTATCCTCCTTCAGGTTAAGCTCAATTCCAATAGCGTTAATAGTAAAATCCCGGCGTTTAAATGAACTGTAATAATCTAAATTAGAATCCAAATCAGCCTCAAAATGATGATGGGAGAAATCATCTTCTTTATTTATTTCCAACCTAGGACTACTAAACTCACATTTAAAATTGCCAAGATCAAAGCGAGTAATGAGATAAGGCAGTTCAGTAAATGAAATATTTTTATTTTTCAGAAAACTCAACAGCTTTTGATAATAGGTAGGCCAAGATTTTTTTTCGATAAATGTATTGGCCCGTAACTCAAAATCTAAATCGTGCCCCAAAACATCTCGAAATATAAAATCTCGAGGAGTTCCTCCGACTAACGTAAGAGTAAAACCCAAACTTTCGATTTCACCCAAGATTATTTTTAAATCTGTTGGGAGTTTCTCAATAATCATATTTTAAATGTGTCTCGGTGAGATAATAATCGCTCTATTGTTTTTTTAATTCGAACAAGATCTTCTGATTCTTTTTGATAAACGATATAGAGTTTCCCACTTGGTGCTTCAAATTCTCCACCTAAAGTAGAAATTTTATCTTTAAAATAAGAACGATTTAAAACGTGGTTAGGAACTACAGCAATTCCTAATCCCTCGTATACGGCCTTTAACATATGCCCATGAGAGTTTACGGTAAAATGGATATTCATTTTTTTGGGAGTTGATTTAAATTTAAAACGGCACCATTTAAAAAAAAGATGATCGTCTTTATCAAATAGAACTAGTGGTAATTCTTCTAAACGCTGCATCGTAAGTTTTGTTTTAAAATTAAAATCTTTATGATCTTTTGGAAAAACTAAAGTTGATTTTTCTTCCAGAAAAAATTCACGTTCACCTAATGATGGTGTCTCGTCTTCAGGCAAAATGAGAATATCGAGACGATTGTTTTCAAAATCGCTTAATAGGTCTTCAACATGTCCCATGCGTACAGAAAGTCTTAGGTCTGGATTTTCTTTGGCATAATCTACAATTTCATGAGCAAGCCAACTTTTTCCAATGCCAGTTAAAGTTCCGATGCGAACTTTCCCTTTCATTTTTTCTCGATCTTCTTGCAAGTTATCGAGTGTTTCTTGCATACTAGCAAGAAACTGAGACCCAAATTGATAAAGTCTTTCACCTTCGCTGGTAAGAACGACGTTTTTACCACTGCGTTTAAAAATTTTTATTTCGAGTTTGCTTTCTAAGTTTTTTATACTCTGACTAATGGCCGACTGAGTAACTCCGAGATCTTCCGCTGCCCTAGAAAAACTTTTTGCACGAGTTACAGCAACCAATGTCTGTAGTTGGGATGTTTCAATCATAAGTACCTCTAATAGATACTATCATATTAAATTAAAAAAATTAAACTTAATTAGTTATGCATTCTAGGTAGAGATTTTGAGTAAAAGTGCTCGCCGAATGTGTATCAAAATATTTACATGCATTTTGAAACATTTTCTTTCGTGAGCTTTCAGTCTCAGTACTACTACTGGCCTCTTCAGAAACTTGCATGTCACGTTTCATGGCAACACTTATTTTTTTTGCAGTATCAAATTCCAGTACCCAATCTTTTAAGGTCTGACAGCCTAGAAAAATTCTATTTTTATAGGCTTTTTCTACTTTTCTACACCATGCTTCTTGTGCTCGTATGGGAATTTCTATATCTACCATGGTTTTTCCAGGCTTAAATTTTACCTGCCCACTCGGCGTGACTTCGCTCCAATAGGCATAAAAAGTATCGGTTATTTTAGAATTGTATTTAGGTAAAACCCAGTCGCAAATTATTTTTTTCTTATCAATCAAATCTGGACCTTTCTCGCAATTAGCGAGATGACTCTGAAACTCTTTTGAAAATTCTCTTGCTAGTACTTTATAATTAGAGCAACGAGTTGCATTGTCATTACTACTTAAAAAGTGATCATAAACTTTCATTTTCCGAACTAAACTTCTTTGCTCTTTTTCTTCCGTTACAAAATTAATCACCGGATTCACGGTAGACTCAACAGCATCAGATGGTATTTTTATATCATTTTGGCAAACGACACAATCTACAGGAGCTTGTAGCTTATACTTATCGAAATCAATTTTACAAATTTCAGCTGCTCCTACTTGTATAGAAATGAAAAAAAAGAAAAAGGATAATTTTCTTAAAATAGTCATAATGAATTATTCGGAATGTCTGTAAAAGATCTTAGTGCAAAAAAAAGGGAGACCATAACAGTCTCCCTTTTTTTGTAATCATTTAAAATTTAGGACAATTATTCTGCTTGAGCAGCTAGTTTGTCTTTTCTTTCAGCGATAACTTTTTCAGCTACGTTGTTTGGACATTCAGCATATTTTGCGAATTCCATCGTGTATGAAGCCTTACCTGCTGACATTGAACGAAGAACTGTTGAGTAACCAAACATTTCTGATAACGGAATCAGAGCGTTGATTGTAACTTCTCCAGTATCGTTTGATTCAGACGCTTGGATAATCCCTCTTCTCGAAGAAAGGTCTCCAATTACGCCCCCTTGATATTCATCTGGAGTCTCAACTTCAACTTTCATGATTGGTTCAAGGATAACTGGAGATGCAGCTTTTACCGCTTGTCTCATGGCCATACGAGAAGCAATTCTGAACGCCAAGTCAGATGAATCGACATCATGGTAACGACCGTCTTGAAGATAAACTTCAACGTTGATTAGAGGGAACGCAGCTAGTGGACCTTTGTCCATAACGTCGTTGAACCCTTTCTCACATGAACCAATGAATTCGTTAGGGATCGATCCCCCTTTGATTTCGTTATAAAATTTGAAGACTTGTTTTTCGTCTTCTTTTTTCTCTTCTAATAATGGCTTGATCATCCCAACAACTTGACCGAACTGACCAGATCCACCCGTTTGCTTCTTATGAAGGTAGTCAAACTTAGCTTCGTGTCTGATTGTCTCACGGTAGTTAACTTGAGGTGCACCAACTTGAACGTCACAGTTGTATTCACGTTTTAATCTTTCTACGTAAATTTCTAAGTGAAGCTCTCCCATACCAGCGATACGAGTTTCAGCAGATTCTTCATCTGTGAAAACGTGGAAAGTTGGATCTTCTTTCATAAATCTTTGTAGACCTTTTGAAAGACGAGTTTGTTGATCTTTATCTTTAACAGAGATCGATAATTCGATAACAGCTGCAGCAATGTGCATCCCTTCGCAAGAAATATGATCTAACTTGTCGTCACCAACAAATGTATCCCCTGAAGCACAATCGATACCGATAATAGCGATGATATCCCCTGGACCTACAGTTTCAATGTTTTCGCGATCGTTAGCGTTCATACGAACGATACGTCCTACGCGCACTCTCTTTCTAGTACGTGTATTGATGATCGTGTCACCTTTATTTAAAGTTCCTTGGTAAATACGAGTATAAGTTAACTGTCCGAATTGCTCGTCAGTAATCTTGAACGCCATACAAACAAGTGGCTTTGTTCCATCTGGAATAAGTTCAATTTTTTCTTTTGTTTCGTTATCAATTGCAATTGGTCTCTTACAAGTAAGAGGAGATGGAAGGTATCGTGCAACTGCGTTAAGAAGAAGTTGAACACCTTTATTTTTAAAAGCTGATCCCATAAATACTGGAGTTAGTTTTAAAGATTGAGTTCCAACTTTGACTGCATTGTGAATTTCTTCTTCAGAAATATCTTGTCCTTCAAGAATTTTTTCAACCATTGCATCATCGAAGTTAGAAGCTGCATCGAGAAGTTTTTCTCTGTAAGCTTCAACATCTTCAAGCATGTCTGCAGGGATTGCTTCTTTACGAACTTTCTCTCCGTTTTCTCCATCGAAGAAAAAAGCTTCTCTAGTGATAAGATCAACAACACCTTTGAAGTTTTCTTCAGCGCCGATAGGCAACTGCATAAGTACTGCATTGTGATATAGTTTTTCTTTTAGAGCAGCTACACCTTTATGAGGGTTAGCTCCCATACGATCCATCTTATTTAAGAAGGCCATACGAGGAACAGAATAACGTTTCATCTGACGGTCAACTGTAATTGACTGAGACTGAACACCTGATACCGAACAAAGAACTAAGATAGCTCCGTCTAGTACGCGAAGTGAACGTTCAACTTCAACTGTAAAGTCAACGTGACCCGGAGTATCGATGATATTGATACGACATTCTTTATCAATGCCTTCAGCGTATGTAATACCTGCGTTGTCAATTCCTCTCCAGTGAACAGTTGTCGCTGCAGAAGTAATTGTGATCCCTTTTTCTTTTTCGAGTTCCATGTGGTCCATAGTCGCACCAGCACCACCACCACGGACGTCTTCAATCTTGTGAATCTTGTCACAGTAGAAAAGGATACGCTCTGTAAGCGTCGTCTTTCCTGAGTCGATGTGAGCAGAGATCCCAATGTTTCTGGTTCTTGCCATTAATTTCATAAATAATCTCCAAAAATTAAACCAAAGTGGTTTTATAAATTTACGTAAATTTTATTTAAAATCGAGTTTTAAAAAAATGTTTTTAAGCACGGATAATAAGAAATTTAGAGAGATGAGTCAATGAAGAACGCATTGCCTACTTAAGAAAAAAGAGAAAAATGATGAACTCGAAGCATTACAAACAAATTGACAAGGAGATCAAAACTCACTAAAAATTTTCCTCCGTCCATATTTTGGATGAATTAACCCAAATACTATAAAAAGGCATACTTCTCTATGAGCAATGATCTAGGAAAACAAGATCTTTACGAGGGTGTAAAAACCCTAATTGAAACAGACGCCGTTCATGTGCACCTCTCTCAACAGAAACTTTTCACTCTTTTTAGCATCGGATTCCAATACTTGTTGTTCCAATCAACGAGAAAACCAGGTGCTTATATTATTCGCGTGGAAGATGGTCATCTTGCTGAAAAGCTTGCCAAAAAGGCTAAAGACCCTTCAACTCGTAAATTTATCCAATCCCTGCTTATTCCAAGAAAATTAAAATACGAAAAATCTGTCTTTTATCTAGATTACTTTCATTTTGGGTCATGGAATATGACTAGTGAGATTCCCAAAGAAAAAGTCCAGGCAGCTCTTATTGTTAAAAATACTTCTAATCGTCCCATGATGGAATTTACATCAGAAGATGAGACAGAAAATGCCGTTTTAGATACTATTAAAAATGGCGAATACTTAAAAACTCTAATGGAATTTGTTCCAAGAACAATCACAATTGCTTTTGAAGAAAATTTTGAAGGAACAACTCAAGTTCTTTTTCCTTTCATTAAAAAAGAAAAAGAGCGAACAGTTTCAGGTGTGACAATTAGTGATGAAATTGAGTGGGAAGAATAAAATATTATATTTCGTAAAAATAAAGTTTCGTCTTTCGCCCGTCTTCTAAAGTTAAAACTTTTTGAAATTTAGTATTTGGAACTTGAAAACTATTAGAAATAAATAGTGTGCCGGGGCGCATTTCATTTTTTACTTTTTCATAGAGCTTCTCCATTATTGCCGGAGACAAAAAAGCATAAATTACATCGTAAGATTCAAAATTTGTCTGCCAAATATTTTTGCGAAAAATTTCTCCTCTCCTTAAAACTTTAGAAAAAACCCACGAAAGAAGGAATATTAGTGGAGCACTCTCAACTCCTGTTGATTCAATATTTTTTTGGGCCAATGCTCTTACAACCCCCCCTAGACCAGAACCTAAATCTAAAACTTTCTTAGCTTTTCTCTCTTCTAAAATACTAAGCAGTTGATCAGAAGTAGTCTTATTGCTCAGATAAAGTGGAACACGCTCTTTTAATGTATGTGAGAAGGACAGGGCCAAAACAAGAAAAATAATTCCGTAAATCCCCGAGCTAAAATGCAAATAATTAATAGCCAGCAAAAAACAAATGGGAAACAAAAAAGAAATTATTAGAAACCATTTCGGTAATTTTAAAACAAAATGACATAAAAGTGAGCAAAGGGTCGCAAGTACTAAAACAAAACTCCAAGCATTCATCGTCCACTGCATCTTCCATAAAATATTTCTTAGAATAAACAATACTAAAACCTGAGTAATTAGTGCGGCCACTAGTGGATATTTTATGGTGAACGAATTAATTGAAATCTTATTTTCCATAAGAAATATTTGAAACAATATTTTAGGAGAATGCAAGCGTGCGCTTTAGTTATCACATCTTCCAGATAAAAATAGTTGGTTATTGTCTAAGTAATCTCTTTTTAAAGCTTTATAAACTGCGCCCGATAAGTAAGTAATCTTTGGAGGATTTTTTTATGATGTCGATTGTCGGTGGCGTATTTGTTCTTGCCTGTGTTGTTATGGGATACCTACTTGAAGGTGGAAATATTGCAGCTTTGGTGCAGCCTCTTGAGTTACTCATCATCGGGGGTTCTGCCCTAGGGACGCTTATCATTTGCGGTAGTCCACATATGTTTAAAGAAATGGTTCAAAGATTACTACAAATTTTAAAAGGAAGTGGAGTTAACAAAGCTTCTTATATCGAGCTTCTTCAATGTATGTTTGAACTTATCAAAATGGCATCTGCCAACCCAATCTCAATTGAACCACACGTTGAAAATCCAGAAACTTCGGAAATTTTTAAAAGATACCCTGCCGTTTTACACAATCATCATGCTATTGATTTTATCTGCGATACATTGAAAGTTCAGATTGCTTCTTCTTTATCTCCCTACGATCTAGAAGATTTAATGAATTCAGATTTAGATTCAGTTCACGAAGCAGAACATCACTTGGTTGCAACTATGAACAGAACCGGAGATGCGTTTCCGGGCCTAGGGATCGTTGCGGCGGTTCTTGGGGTTGTTATCACCATGGGAAAACTAGATCAGGGTAAAGAAGTCATTGGTCACTCGGTTGGTGCCGCCCTCGTAGGTACTCTTTTGGGGATCTTAATTGCATACGGATATATTCAGCCTCTGGTTGCTAAGATTGAAACGATCATGGGTGAAGAGGCAAAATTTGTTAATACTGCAAAAATATGTCTTCTCGCTTATGCTAAGGGAGTAAACGCAAAAGTTTGTGCTGAATTTGGTCGTCGTTCAATTCCGTTGGAATTTAGACCATCTTTTAAAGAAGTAGATGAAGCAACAGCTAATGCAGGTAAAAAATAATTTTTTAGCAAAAATTTAGGAAGACCTCATCATGGCAGATGAAAAAGCCCCCATAATCATCAAAAAAATTAACAAGGGACACGCCGGCGCTCACGGTGGTGCTTGGAAAGTTGCGTTCGCCGACTTCATGACTGCGATGATGTGCTTTTTCCTCGTTATGTGGCTAATGGGAGCGGATGAAGAAACGAAAAAAGCGATAGCCAATTATTTTACCACTGTCACTATCTTCAAAGGCGGAAGTGATTCATTGGGAAAAACGGGAAATACTCCAAATTCCAATAACTCTATTTTAAATGGCGGAGAAGGACAATTCGAAGAAAAAGACGTCACAGAGCCGGCCAGACCAAAACCAGTTTATCTGCAAGAACACAAAGTTTTAAGCAAACTTGTCACAGAAATTTTTGACGGGAATTCTTTCAGCGAAGACTTTACCGCCGAATATTTAAAGTTTGCCATTCCAGGAAATATTTTATTTCAATTTGGTTCAACCGAAATTTCTTACGAAGGTAAAAAATATTTAGCAAAACTAGCCGATGTTTTTAAAAATTATGAAGGATCTGTCTCCATCATAGGTCACACTGAAAAAGGTGAAGGCGAAACAGATCAAGCCAATTGGGAGCTCGCATTTAAACGGGCCATGGCCATTAGAAATTCCCTCATCAAAGATTTTAGAGTAAGGCCTGATCAACTAGTTCCATCGGCCCAATCCAGCACTGTTACCTCCTCCGAAGAAGAAAATAAGGGGATAAATGTAAATAGACGCGTGGAATTTGTCCTCCGACATAGAAATCTTTAAGCCTAATTAAAGTTATTCTCCATTGATACCGACAAGTTTGATCAACTACCGCTTTTGGTTGCGCACGAACGAATTTTCGAGGGAATCAATGACTCATTCAAAAGATCAATTTATCGAAGCATTAATTGCACAATACAAAGAAGAAATAGAAGAAATATTGGTTGAAAGCGAGCATGTTTATCGATCAACAATTGACTACGAGTTGTTAAATTCAAAAGTTGAAGAACTTTTTGCGTGTGCTAAAGTTGATGGATTAGAAGAAAAAATTGTTTGGGATCTTTTGCATGCAAGAATTCCTTCTTACGTTAATTATATTAATTTCAAAACTTCAGGCAAAAGAGCTGCTTAGAAGTTAAATACTTTGGAGCCTTTGGTTGCTGCGAGAACTCTTCACTTACCTAAAGACGAAAGCCTCAAAGGAAGCTAAAGCTTTTGGCCATCTTTATGAAAGTATCGCCATTCAAGAAAGAGAAAAACGTTGCAAAAGTTTTTGGCTTCCTCACCGAACTAAGTGTAAAAATTTTATTTCTTCGCATTTAAAATTAGCTAAGGCATTCGATCGAGTTCTGATTCTAGGCTCCGGTCCACTCCATGAAATTCCAATCGACATCCTTTCTACAACTTTTAGAGATGTAGATCTAATAGATATTGTGCATCTATCAGAGACAAAAAATAAATACTCTCATTTAAAAAACATCCATTTTATAGAAGCAGATATCACAGAACTAGAAAAAAAGATTCTCCATGAAAAAAAAATTATAAATCAAGTTCCCACATTTTTTCAAAACCAAAAGTATGATTTAATTATATCTGCTAATTTACTTACACAATTGTCTTATCATTTGAGAAATTTTTTAGAAAAAAAGGCTGTACCTAAACTAACTGATGTCGAGCTTGAAAAATTTTGTTATCAGGTCAGTTATGACCATTACCAATATATTACAGGCTTTCAATGTCCGGTGATTCTCATAACTGATATTGAAACAGAATTCATCGGCATTCATGATGAATTAATAGATAAGCAAATGCCCTATTTAAATTTCCCTCTGCCCGCGCCGAAAGATTCATGGTTATGGAATTTGGCTCCACGGCCGGAAGTCTCCAAAGACTATTCTGTGAGAATGAAAGTTGCAGCTTTTATCTTGAATTATTAAAGCAATCCGCCTTTAATTAATGAATGAAAGAAAATAAACCAGAAAAAAGTGGCGCCCTTTTAGTCGGCCTTGGAATTATATTGAGCCGTATCTCAGGTCTTATTAGAATAAGAGTTTTTGCTCATTATTTTGGTAACTCTGATGCTGGAGACGCTTTTAATGCTGCCCTAAAAATACCCAATTTTTTACAAAATCTTTTTGGTGAAGGCGTTCTCTCCGCTTCTTTTATCCCCGTTTATGCAAACCTCATTGCAAAATCCCACAATGAACATGTTGACAAAGAAAATCAAATTGAAGCTAGTAAAGTTGCTTCAGTTGTTGGTAGTCTTTTGTTTACTGCTGTATCAGTCTTGGTTTTGTTAGGTATTTTCGTCACACCTTTTCTGATCGATACAATTGCACCTGGATTCTCTGGAGAGAAAAGACTTTTAACGATAAAAATAGTACAAATAGTTTTTCCTGGAACTGGCTTTCTGGTTATGTCAGCTTGGTGTTTGGGGATATTAAATTCACATCGCAAATTTTTCTTATCCTACGTTGCTCCCGTCGTTTGGAGTTTTGCCCAAATTGTTACTCTTGTCCTGTTTGCTAAAGGCAACTCGCTAAATAATTTAGCCGAAATAAATGCTTGGGGATTAGTGGCCGGAAGTTTTCTCCAATTTGCCGTGCAATTTCCCGTTGCTTTAAAATTAGTAAAACATTTCAGACCATCTCTCAATACTCAAATTACCAACGTCAATATTGTCATTCGCAATTTTTTTCCGGTGGTAATTTCTCGAGGAGTTGTTCAACTATCAGCTTACATCGATAGCATGTTGGCCAGTCTCCTTCCAACCGGAGCAGTTTCAACTTTAACCTATGCCCAAACATTATATCTTTTACCTATTTCATTATTTGGAATGAGTGTAACGGCTTCAGAGCTTCCAGCAATGTCATCGATTAAGGGATCTGTTGATGAAATAAATATTTATCTCCGTGCTCGACTTGAAGGTGGGCTTAAAAAAATTGCTTTTTTTATAGTTCCTTCTGTCTGTGCGTTTATTTTTTTGGGAAATGTTATGGTCAAGGCCATCTTCCAATCTGGTAAATTTAATAACGACGACGCTCATTATACATGGATGGTTTTAATTGGTTCGACGGTTGGTCTGTTAGCCTCAACTCTAGGCAGACTTTACTCTTCAACTTTTTATTCTTTAAAAGACACAAAAACTCCACTTAAGTTTGCGGCCATTAGAGTTCTGCTTACGACCATGTTAGGTTATCTTTTTGCATTTCCCCTTCCGCGTTTATTAGGGCTCGAGCCTTCTTGGGGAACAGCGGGTTTAACAGCTTCTGCTGGTATGTCTGGTTGGGTGGAATTTTATCTTTTAAGATCAGCACTCAATAAAAAAATTGGAGATACAGGGCTTAAAATCTCTTATCAATTAACACTTTGGACTTCAGCAATAATTGCTTCTTTAGTTGGATTACTAGTAGAACGCTTCGTTTATATGCGCCCTATTCTTTCAGCAGTTGTGATTTTCTCATTTTTTGGTTGTGCTTATTTTGGTGTAACTTATTTATTTAAAATAGAGGAATCTAAACTCACACTTGATAAAGTATTTAATAAACTTAAACGTTTCAAAAAATAATACCCTTCCCATAAAAAGAAAGAGGGATATTCCCTCTCTCATCTTTTTACATTTAATGAATGGTAATTTTTTTTGCACTCACATCAATATTTTGAGATTTTTTAATTTGTACATGTAAAATTCCATCTTTTAAGACGGCATTCACTTTTTCTTTATCAATATCACTTGGAAGAGCAATAGTGCGATAGAAACTACCAAAAGATCTTTCTACTCGATGGTACTTATCTTTTTTTTCTTCATTAAAGCCTTTTTTCTCGCCTTTTAAAACGAGATAATCGTCTTTGACAGATACATCGATATCTTCTTTTTTTACTCCTGGAATTTCCGCTTCAACATTGTAAGCATCAGCTGTTTCCTCGATATTGACCAGCGGTAAAAAAGTAGTGATAGATGGATCATAATAATCTTCGACTCCACGATTAAAAAAGTCATCAAAGTTTTTGAGAAGATCATAATCTCCCATCCGGCGATTTTTGGAAGAAAGATTTCGATTGGATGAATTTTTTGATAAAAAGTTCATAAATACCTCCTTTGTATTTAAATAACCTTGGATTTGATTATTTCCCTTTCCTGGCCGTTCAAGAATTAGATAATATAGAAATAGAGATTCGCAAAAAGCAATAGGATCAAATAATGAATCAAGCATTCAGCGACGTTATAAAATTTAGTATTACACTTATTTCTATTATCAACCCACTAGGAGCTATTCCAGTATTTTTAGGATTTACCAAAAATCATAAAAATTTAAATATAAGAAATGTTACCAACACTTGCGCGACTGCTTGTACGATCACTATTTTAGTTAGTTTAATTTTTGGTCAAATGCTTTTGAATTTTTTTGGGATCTCTGTAGCCTCATTTACAATCGGAGGAGGATTTCTCCTCTTTACTATGGCCTTCAGTATGATTTCTGGGCATCAATCGACTACAAAAATCAATACAGAAGAAATTCGCTCTTTTGATTTCGAAAGAGAAATTGGAATCATACCATTAGCGATTCCATTACTATCCGGTCCCGGTGCTATTTCTACATCTATAATTCATGCCAAACATTTTACCACTACTGCTCATTGGATTATAGTTAGCATCATGGTCATTTTAATTGGGATACTCATAAAAGTTATTTTGAGCTATGCAGAGAAAATTGGTGAGCGCCTGGGCCAAATTGGACTAAACGTAATGACACGTATTATGGGTTTGATCTTACTTTCTATGTCGATAGAGATGATTGCAAGTGGAATAAAAGAAATTTTACCAATACTTAAAAGTTCAATCTAATAATAATATGACCATTTCCTAACTGGTAAACAGTTATTCACTCTATTAGTCTTTGGATCATTACCCAAATGATTTTCATAGGATGAAATTATGCTTGCTAAAATTTACAGATTCTTTATAAATTGTTTATCCCGCTCTATATCTAATGAGAGTTCAGAAACTTTCAGAATCCTAGAACTTAAACCGCGCCAAAATCTTGACGATTTACATGCACTAAAAAAACTTAGAATTTGAATTTTTTAGGAGTATAATGAGTCTTATTCAAACTTATTTGACTAGGGAGTTTATATGGCAAACGAAGGCCAATTTTTTACACAAGGTGATGTTGTTGCTAGAGAGAATTCTACTTTTATGACGAGAGTCTATCAGTGGATGTGTCTTGGAGTTTTACTAACTGGAATCGTTGCTTCAGTAATTGGAACAAACGATGAATTAGTAAAAACAATTATTATGAATCGTCCGCTTTTTTGGGTTGTGATCATTGCTCAATTTGGTTTAGTTATGGCCATTAGTGGTTTAATCAACCGCATGAGTGTAATGACTGCGACAGCACTTTTTCTACTTTATTCTGCTTTAACAGGTGTGACATTTTCCGTTATTTTTGCAATCTATACCGCAACTAGTATTCAATCAGCTTTTTTTACAACAGCGATTGGATTTGGTGGTTTAACTGCCTTTGGATATTTAACGAAAAAAGATTTGGGACCAGTTGGCTCATTTTGCATGATGGGACTTTTTGGAATGATCGGCTACTCTCTTCTTGCTATGTTTTTCCCAACAATGATGGGTGGAGCTGCTGGATTAGTTTATAGCTTAATCGGCCTTTTAGTTTTTGCGGGCTTAACAGCTTACGACACTCAAAAAATTAAAATGATAGGAAGACAGTCCGTTTCTGAAGAAGATAAAGGACGAGCAACTATTATGGGTGCTTTGACTCTTTATTTAGATTTTATCAATATGTTTATGATGATATTACGCTTAACTGGCGACAGAAGACGCTAGAATGATAAGGGTGCTTCGGCACCCTTTTTTTTGTTAATTTTTCTTCACAATTAATACGCTCAAGTATTGAACAAAGCTTCCCACCTCAATTTTTTTTACTTATCTGCTATGCTTTTACTATGAAAAATATAATTTTTATTATTCTCTTATGTGTTTCTTGCTCTACTCAAAACGTACGATTACCAGCTAGTTATAATACGCAAGATCCTCTCATTTTGAAGTATGAACAAGATATTAATGACTTCCAAAAGACTGTTGAGGAAGCACTTGTTTGGCGGGCAAAGTCTTTGGAGTTTTATAAACTTCATGAAAATGAATTGAAACAAAAAAATCAACTGTCTCATCAAGCGATGCTGAAAATATTTGAGAGTACAAAAAGTTTTCTAGCAATAAGAGAAAAAATAAATCGCACTGTTGAAAAATTTAAATTTGATAATTCTACCAGCTTAAAATTTGCTCCAGGAAAAGGAACAAAAATAGAAAAGTATGACCAACCAGTTGGCGATACTGATGTGCAGAACTCTACTCCAAGAACAGTTATTAGAATTGATCCAAACGATGATCAAGGACGAGAAATTCTCTTAAAGTTAAAAATAGGTCTCTCGGCTGCGACTGTAATGTATGACAACTATATGATTGGTGTTTATCCATATGAAAAGCACCGTAAAACTAGACGCCTTATCAATTTAGATAATCCTGAATATAAACTGGCCCTTGAGAAAATCACTGATAATTTTTTCAGCCTAAGCAATAGACTTCAATTCTTAGCCGCAACTAGAATATTTAAGAGCACGGAAGATTTTGACTTAAAAGAAAAACGGATTGCTAGCAACGAAGAAAAATACCTCGACCTTTTGATCAATCAAAGTCCTGTTTATCAATTTATGAAAACGGGAAAACATTTAGAAGAACAACCAAATGTTGTTAGAGCATTTGCAGATAGAATTTATGATACTGGAAGATTTTTAGTTGAATCTTTTAGCTATTTTACTAGTATGGCGTTTGGAAATACGATGGGAATTGTCCAATTTAGAGAAGGAAAATTGAAATCCTTATCTGTTGCAGAAAAAAATGAAATTAAATCTGTCTTGCGTCCACTCGATATCATGATGGAAAAAACACCATTTCGACTTACAGATAAATTTATTCCTGGCTATTACGGACACGTGGCCATTTGGATTGGGACTAAAGAAGAGCTAATTCAATTAGGAGTATGGGATGATCCTATGGTCGCTAAATACCATGATCAAATTGAAGAAGGACGAAGCATAATAGAAGCTCTTAGACCAGGAGTACAAATTAATACTTTTGATCACTTCTTAGATATTGATGATCTTCTTATTGTTCGAGATAGAAACTTAAATGATGATCAAAGAAGAGAATTTATCGTAAGAGCATTCGCTCAAATCGGAAAAGAATATGATTTTAATTTTGATGTAGAGACAGATAATAAAATTGTTTGTTCTGAAATCGCCTATGTCGTTTTTCATGACATACAATGGCCAACAGAAAAATCTCTTGGCCGATATACAATTAGTCCAGATAATGTCGCCGTTAAAGCAATTCATCAAGGGCCACTCACTCCTCTAGTTATTTATCGTTCTGGAGTTAAACAAACGGGTGATCTTGAAGTTGTTTTAGAAGATATACTTAAATAGTAATTAAAATTTTATTTAAGTATTGAATTGAAAATCGTCTGTATTTTTTCAAAGTATAATTGAGCATCCGCCATCGTCATCAGTGGAGAAAAAGAAAATCTTAATGAAGAGCGAGAATCTTCAAAACTATATCCCATACTCATAAGTATACGGTTTTCTTTTATTATTCCAGATGAACAAGCAGAGCCAGTCGAGAGATCAACTCCCATCATATCAAATTTGGCGCCTAAAATTTCTGCTTTTTGCCCGTGCAAAACAAGAAAAATTGTATTGAGGTTTCTTTGTTGAGCCTTTACTCCAACAACTACTCCTCGATCACCAATAAGAGTTTTTAAATTTGTTTCAATGAAATCTTTGGCATCGCTTAATTCTGTTGGATTAAATTTTTCTTTAATCTCTTCAAGAGCAAGCTTTAAAGTATAAACCCCAATTGCATTTTCAGTTCCAGGCCGAATTCCCATTTGTTGGTTACCACCAGTCAGCAATGGAGAAAACTCCAAATCCTTCTTGATAAAAGAAAATCCAATTCCTTTTAAGGCCCCAAATTTATGACCAGAGAAAGTATAACCATCAAGCTTGAAAGATAGGTAGCGCCAGTTGCGGATCTTGCCCACGACCTGGACAGCATCTACATGAATAAAAGCGTTGGTTTGCTCTTTTATCGATTCAGCTATCGTTAATGGCCAGTGGACACCAGTTTCATTATTTACATAAGTGAAGTTTAGGAAAACTTCACGACCACAAGATTGCTCTTCTTTAATATTTTTAATTAATTCATCAACATTAAAAGCGCCATCAAGATTCACATTAAAAAAATGAACAGAATGCCCAAGGGATTCTAGATCCACTTTTAATTGCACTACACAAGCATGATCGACAGCAGAGAAGAAAAAGCTTGCAGCTTTTTTCTCTTTAAATTTACGAAAGGCTACACCCTTAAAAAATGTATTTATTCCTTCAGTGGCACCTGAATGATAAAAAAGATTAAATTCAGAAGGCTCTAGCGAAAAAGTTTGAAACAAATAATCAGTCGTTTCATTTATATACTTTCTAGCTTTTTTTCCAGTCTGATGAAGTGAAGATGGATTGCCAAATAAAAAATCCCCGCTCCGAAGAAAGTCTATGACTTTTTCCGAGAGCGGGGATGTTGCATTATAATCAAAATAGAAACGACTACTGATTGATCTCTCCGATTGGATTTCTAATCGCAGAAGTTAAGATACCAGAGTTAGAATGAGATTCAGCGTTTGCGCCAATTCCTGCTTCAGCTTCAGTTTCTTTTGACTTTCTAACTAGATCGCCAAGAGATGTTGTTGCTAAATATTCTTTCATGATGATACCTAAGTTCATGAAGTAGTTTTTAGAAAGGTGGAATTCAAGTGAATTCGCACTTTCAGCTTCAGATCCTACGATGTCTCTAGCTGGGTTGATGTTTTCACCAACACATTCTAGTACGTCTTTAATTGTAATTTGGTCCATGTTTCTCGCAAGAACATAACCGCCACCTGGGCCTCTAACCGACTTTACAGCTTGGCCATTTCTTAGCTTTCTGAAAAGTTGTTCTAGGTAGTGTAGACTGATGTTTTGTCTTGTTGAAATTTCCTGTAGTCTTACCGGATTCCCATTTGAATGAGTAGTAAGGTCTAACATTGCTCTAACTGCGTAACGTCCTTTTGATGTAAGTCTCATTGGTCTTCCTCCATAAAAAATCCAATTGATCTGGCCTGGTCTAGATAAAATTCTTTAGAAAATGTGTGCCGTCTTCTATGAAGACGCTAATCCTTGCGCCTTCAATGAAACTAATTCTAAATTCCTTCAGAATCATTTCTACCTAGAATAGTATGACAACCAAACGTATTCGAAGTCAATCAACAAAATTCTATCTTTTAATTGTAAGGTATTGAAATCAAGGTAATCTTGAGCGTCGTAAAGTGGATTTTTCTCAATAAAACCGATGAATTAGGTCACTTGATTCGTGGCAAATTGTTGAGTAAAAAAAATTATACAAAAGTATTTTTGTCGGTATTTTTTGCCCGCTAGTATTAGAGTTTTGAGAGAAAAAAATGGCGACTCTTCTCATTTACTATCTCTATTTTCAATTGATAAAACTTAAATTCATCACCAATGATTCTTTGTAGCTCATAGAGGTAAGGCATCCCCCACTCAATGAGAAAGTAATCCTTTTCCTCTAAATACATTGGTATTTCTAAGTGAATAAGTTCTTCTTTTTTTTCTATTCTATAAAGATCAGCATGAACAATATTATCAACTTCATTGATTAATGAATAAGTGGGACTAGGCGCCTCGCCTTTTTCTAAAAATAATCGGGTGAAAGTTGTTTTTCCGGCCCCCACTGGTCCATCAAGAATAATTACACAAGGAGGTTGAACAACTTCTTTAAGTTCAATGACTATATTGGGTAAATCAGATTCTAAAACTTTTTTCCATGAACGAATCACACTCATAATGAACCTAATTTATTATTTTAAAGGGTGAGCTTCAAAACTTGCCTTCAAACCTTTAATCGTGTTTGAAAGACCATTAAAAAGTGAATGGCAAATAATCCAATGCCCAATGTTATATTCTTCAAAAATTTTTTCTTCTAGTAAAGGCCGTACACTTTCATCTGTTAATCCATGTCCTGCATGGGCTGCAATTTTATGATTATGTAAAAATTCACGTGCGTTTTTATATTGCTCAATGAATTTTGAAAAATCATCACCATTAGCAAATACTTTCGCAAATTCCCCCGTATGAATTTCTACGGCATCTATTGGCAACTCTTTTGCTCTAACGAGTGTTTCAATTTTTGCCTCAAGAAACAAAGATATTTTTACATCTTTAATAGAAGCTTTTAATTTTTTTACAGCATCTTCAACGCGAATAAAGTTCGAATCGTCTAATAAATCTAGACCACCTTCAGTTGTTTTTTCTTCTCTTTTTTCAGGGACCAAACAAATCCAATCGGGAGTTGAAGCAATTGCAATTTCTACAATTTCAGGATTAACACCCATTTCTAAATTGAGTGGCTTTCCAAATCTTTTAGTGACGAGTCTTACAGCTTCAACGTCGTAGTCTTGAATATGCCTCCTATCTTCACGCAAATGGATTGTAATTTGATCAGCACCATTTTGCAGTGAAACTTGGGCAGCATCTACGACACTTGGATAGTCTTCGCCGCGTGCTTGTCTCAGGGTAGCGACATGATCAATATTTATTCCTAAACGAGGTATCATAAAACTCCTAAAAATAGCTTAGCCAATTTCTTTTGTTACAACTTGAATCAATCGATTACATTCTGATTCAACCAGATCTGCATTTTCCCCTTCAACCATGACTCGTAGTAATGGTTCGGTGCCTGAATACCGTAAAAGGACTCTTCCCTTACCGTCCATTTTCTTTTCTGCCTCTTTAGTCGCATCGTCAATAGACTTTACGGTTTCTAAAACAGGTTTATTTTTTACTACGACATTTTTAATCACTTGCGGGAATAATTCAATTTCAGACACTAGGTCTTTTAGTGACATATTAAAATACTTCATTGCTTCAATTACTTTCAATCCCCCCAAAGAGCCGTCACCTGTTGTAGAGTGTTTGCTAAAAATAATGTGCCCTGAAGGCTCTCCACCTAATATGCAATTATGTGCACGCATATACTCAATGATATAACGATCACCTACTTTCGTGCGAACAAATTTTAATCCAAGTTTTTTTATGTAGAGCTCTAGACCTAAGTTTGACATGACAGTCCCAACAACTGTATCACCTATTTTGAGTTCACCACGGGCGAGCAATAGTTTTGCAAATAAACCAATAAGCTTATCCCCATCAACTAAAGTTCCTTCTTGGTCAATTACACTTACTCTGTCGCCATCACCATCAATACAAATTCCAATATCAGCTCGGTATTTTAGCACTTCTGCACGAGCTGCCTCAGGGTGAAGTGAGCCACAATTTTTATTTATGTTTTCCCCATTGGGCGAAATACCAATAGAAAAAACTTCAGCACCTAATTCATGAAAAATCATAGGAGTTACTTTATAGCCAGCACCGTTGGCGCAATCTAAAACGATTCTCATTCCGTCTAAGTCGTAGTCACTACCTAGAGCAGATTTTACTTGAACGATGTAGCGTCCATAAACTTCTTTAAGTCTTTCAGCGTTTCCCAATTGGCCAGCATACTTAACTGGCATGAGTTCAGGATTTAAAATTAATTTTTCTAATTCCAATTCTATATGATCAGGAAGTTTATTGCCTTTACCATCAAATATTTTTATTCCGTTATCTTGAAAATGATTATGTGAAGCTGAAATCATAACTCCAGCATCTGCACGCATAGAGTGCGTGACAAACGCGACTCCTGGAGTTGGCAGAGGACCAGTTAAAATAACTTCCCCCCCTTGAGAGCATACCCCAGAGGCAAAGGCCATCTCTAGCATATAACAAGAAAGTCTAGTGTCTTTACCGACAATAATAATTGGTTTGGTATTGTTGGGATTAATCGCTTGGAAGTGATATGTGACAGCTCGTCCGAGAGCAGTCGCAATTTCTGCGGTCATAGGATAAGCATTGGCCTTACCTCTAATACCATCCGTACCAAATAATTTTCTTTCTGATGACATACATTTTCCTATTCAAGACAAAGCTTGGAACTTTTTATTTCTGCAACTGGCGCTTAAAATTCAAAAGCTGAGTTTTATATTTTAATTTTATTTTTGTAGAGTCTTCAACTTTTAATCTTGGGTCTAAATCAGAAAGCGAGAGATTCATAGCGCCTTCATCTTTATTGAATAAAGCAAGATTAACAGGGGCCGTCTCAATACGCGAAACACTTTTTAAAATAACGACTGGCCCAGAAATCATTACATTTTGAGGTTCTACTACGACTTCTTTAATCTTTCTATCTTTAGGAGCATCCCCGATGTATTGCACTTTAACAGGTAATTCCATTAAAACAACTCGATCGAGTTCTATGGCGGTCTCTTTCGGAGAAATGTCTAACACCTCTACACCAAAGGGAACAGTAACGTCGCTGACATAAAACTTAACTTTAAAACTTTTTCCCGAAGAAACAAAATACGGATTCAAATCAACATTCAATTTTTCTTTGTTGGTAAAAATATTTTGAATAAAAGCTTTCGAGCCTTTTATTTTAAGTGTGACTTCTTTTTCAGCAAGACTTGCCACCATATACCCTTTGGGAGTTATGTAATTGATTGAAAGTTTCTTTTCAATTTGTACCGGCTCACTGTTTAGGACATAGAACCACAACGACACTGCAAAAAAGATGGCGATAATTTTTAGTGAATGTCTTTGAGCTGTTTCTCTTTTCATTTTTTATCGAATCATATCTTTAGTTTTAATAGGTCTTAAACTACCATCCAAACTTTCATTACTCCAAATGTGTCGCAAATACTGTCCAAGCTCTTTTTCCGTTTTGCAAAGATAAAAAACCCCTTCAACACAAAGGTTAATTTTACCTGTTTCTTCAGAAACTGTAACTACTAAAGCATCTGTCACTTCAGTTAGACCCAAGGCAGCTCTATGCCTAGTACCAAGATGTCGTTCAATATCAAAATTTTTTGATAAGGGTAAAAAACATCCGGCCGCAGAGATTTTACCATTTTGAATAATGATGGCCCCATCATGTAATGAGGAGCTGGATTCAAAAATGGAATAAATAATATCGGAATGAATACGCGAGTCGAGCCTTGTTCCAGTATTCACAAAATTTAGTAAACCATGAGTTCGCTCTAAAACAATTAAGGCCCCAATTTTTTCTTTAGATAATGCACCAGTTGCTTCAACTATTTCATCTATTTCAAAATCGTATTCGTCTTTATCAAACAATGTGAGAAAATGTTTTTTGGTGCCGACTGAGGCCAATGCATTTCTAAATTGATCTTGAAAAAGAACAACGACGATAATAAAGAATGAATCAAAAAAGTGAGCAAGAACCCAATTGAGAGAATAAAGTTTAAAAGTAATTCCTAGCCAAAAAAGGGCGAATAAAACACCTAGCCCCACAATCATCTGTGCTGCTTTTGTTCCACGAACGATTAATAGCAACTGATATATAAGGATCGTCACGATAAGAATATCGATTAGATCCTTAAAATTAAGATGCGCTAAAAATGTCGTTAAAAAAGTCACCCGAGTCTCTCCTAAGCAGCGTTAGCAAACTCGTCGTCCTCTTTTTGGAATCTGATACGTTCATCTTCAGATAAATTAAGTGATTTTAAAATATCCGTACTCATCAGAAGTTTTTTTCTTAAGGCCTCACGACTGATTCCCATTTCTTTAGCAGCTTTGGATTTATTACCATTGCTTCTTCTGATTTCTGCATGAATCATTTCGCGCTCTATCAAGGCAAGTCTGTCTTTAAGAGCAATTGTATGATCACTAACAAAAGGAAGATCTCCAAACATTCTCTTCTTTTCAGAGATGTCTACAATTGGAGAAGCTGAGTCCTGAATATCAATATCAGTGATAACGTGTGCCTTAGGATTATAGAGAACCGCTCGCTCGATAGAGAGTTTAAGTTCTTTAATATTTCCCGGCCAGTCGTATTTCTTTAATTTTTCCATTAGTTTTGGAGCAAAAGTTTTAAGCAATAAGCCTTGTTTTTTGCATTCGACTTTTAAAAAGTAATCAACTAAGAGTTCAAAGTCGTCACCTCTTCTGCGTAATGGTTCAATGAAAACTGTGGCCTTCGCTAAGTATTCATAAAGCTCGCGATCAAACTGTCCGTTGGCAACTAAAACACCTAGGTCTCTAGTTGTTGAAGCGACTATGCGAACATCCATACTAAACTTAGTATCCGGAATATGGCGATCTCTTAAAATGACCACTAACCTCTTTTGATTTTTTGGAGAGAGTGCCCAAATCTCATGCAGGTGAATAGATCCTCCCTTGCAAGTAATGAGTTTACATTCTTTTTCATCTGGTCCAAAAAGAGCAATTTCAAGTTCTGTTTGATCCTTATCTTCACAGTGAATAATTTCGAAAGGTTTTAGGCCTCGTTGACCTTCCACATGAATAATTTTTGCATAAAGAGATTTACCAACACCTTTTTCCCCATAGATTAATACAGGTGCTTCAATATCTTTTAATTTCATAATTGTGCTTCGAAGACTTGCTACGTGTGGAACTTTACCAATCAATGCATTTTTTCTATCGAATGGACCAGAAAATCTTCTGATCGTTGACTTATCTGACATTGGAGTAAAGTTGTAAAAAACTGAAGAAAAGATGAGAGATAAAACTTTCATTGTTTTTTCATCTTCGATCGTAAAGCGGTCTTCGTTTCTTTTATTTAAAACTTCAATAACACCAATAATTTTATCTTCACGGTTATGAATCGGATGACAGATAATCGACTTAGTTTCAAATCCAAATTTTTTATCAAATCCTTCATTGAAACGAGTACTATCATGAACCGTATCGATATTGAGAGCTACTCCAGTTGTAAAAACTGAACCTGCAATTCCCATACGATAATCAAACTTTAATTGCTCTTTTCTTATTCCTAAAGCACAGACTGCTTCAAGTTCATTTGTTTCTGGATTAATTAAAAAAAGTGACGCTCTTTGAGCATTTAAAATACGAATCACCTCTTCAAGCATAGATTCGATAAATCCTTCTTTATCTCCAAAATGTGTAATGTCTTTAAACAGAGATAATAAAAGTGAGAAGACCTCAAATCCGTCGGTCGCCTTAGTGTATCGCTCTTTTATTGCAGAATCGATCAAACAGTCTTTTAGACGTTCTGATGAAAAACCCATAATATAGTGTTCAAGAAATTTAGTGATGCTTTTTTCTTCTTCAACCTCAACTCCATAAATGATCTTTTGATCATCGAGAGTTTGAGAAAAAGCGCGTACGACTTTTCCCGTTAAATCCATGTGATGCTTTTTATATTGTAATGAAATGGAAAGCTCTTGCCCAACTGAAATTCGCTCGGCTGTAGCAAAACCAAACCCGGTTAAACTTATATCAATAAGTTTAGCGTCAGTGATATATTCATTTGAGCCACGTGCACGTTCAATTTGAACCAGGAATCGCAAATCATCAGCTTCTTCTACAGGGATTCTGAATGACTGGTAAAATTTAAACTCTGAAAAACTGGCCAACATAGGATGTCTCCTTACTAGAGATATTAATTCTCGTAAGACATATCGACTGTTTTAATCAAAAACTTGAATATTGTGCCAACAATAATTTGCAATCTTTAAATTTAGAAGGTTTTAGTCGATTTCTAAAGGCTTAGTGCTTGATTCTCTTTCTGAAGTTTTCTGCTCTTCTACCTTTATAGGTGCTTCTTGATGATTGATTGGCTTCTCACTCAATTGCGCCGGCGGACTTTTTTCAGCAAGTTTTGGAGTGACTTTTTCAACTGGCTTTTCTTTTAAGTCGTGAGCAATTGCATTATGAATGGCCGACTTAAAAAGTTTCCAATATTGGGCAGACTTAGCTGGATCACTTGTTGGAAGCTCTAATGTGTAAGTGGGAATGTCTCGCTCCTTCCCTGCCCAGTTCCCAAGTGAACCTGGAAAGAAAGGATAGTTTTCAATTTTATAGTCAGAAGCATCTTTACTCATTTGAATCAAAAGTTCGTGAGCTTTAGCGCCATCAACAAAGCCATCAACAATAGTATTTGGCCCATCATAGTCCAGCATTGTTAGTGGCGAGTGCACAGAAATAATTTTATCTGGTCCATATCTTTTTATTAGATTGATTTGAAATATAACTTCCGGCTCGCTACTGGCCGTGATTCCTGGGTTTCTTCGTTTATCTTTTCTAAAATGAGAAATCCACAATTTCCTAGCATCACGGGCCCAGTCTTTAGTAGGGAAATTGCGATTAACATCAACACCACGAGCATTCACTCGCGTAGGTCGCACTTTAAAAAAAGAATCCGGATTTACAAGCGGAGCCACGATGACTATTTTGTTTGCGAAGTCTTTTTTCATGATTTCGGGATCTGCATAAACTGTCTTTAAATACTTCATTATGTCAAAACAAAATTTAATGGGAGTGATTTCATCTCCGTGAACACCACACATAACGAAGGCCACATCTTTTTGCTTAAAGCTTGGCTTCTCTTCATCGCTTACATCGCCAAAAATGGTCCAAGTAAGTGGATCACCTAAAACAGAATTACGAACGTGAACCCAATCATATGTTTCACATTCACTTTTATCCCATCCGTACTTTTTGAATCGATCATCTAATTTTTTACAAAATGAATTTAAAGCGGGAGTTAGCTTAGGGGAGCTCGTAGAGTTCACCTCAGAAGCTGTGACTTGAACAAATATAATATTGATGGCCCAAAGAAAGAAAGGTAATTTAATAGTGAGAGATTTCATATGCACTATTATAGCTTTTAAAAAACTAAGATTTCAAGCAATAGGTACTTAAAGATGGCACTTACATTCAATAAAACTATTTTGATCGCAAGTGAATCTCCCGACCTTTACACGACTAAAAGACTTTTATTAGAGGCTAAAAATCTAAAATTCAAAGCCCAATGGATGAATCCCTATGAATCTTTAATTCCCATTAATCAAAAACACTCCCCTATTAATTCATCCCAAGGTCTTTATTTTTTTAGAACTACCGGCATTCGTTACGATGAATTTGATATTCTTTTGGCCATCCATCACCAAAAATCCGGTTTTAAAATTACAAACCCGATAAGTGTCCTGGACACTTTTCGGAATAAAGATAAACAAATGCTTTTTTTTGAGCAAAACAAAATTCCGCTGATTGACACTATCGTCTATCGAGGCGTTCTCAATGAAAAGAATTGGGGGCAGATAAAAAAACTTTCTCCAAAAGGAAAATTCATCCTCAAAATGAACAGAGGTAATCAAGGCATTGGTGTTAACTTAATAGAAAGCCTGCCTTCACTTAAAAGTGTCCTGGAGACTTTTCATGCAATGAGGGATCAAAAGTTTTTAATTCAACCCTTTGTTGAACACAAAAAAGAATGGCGGGTGTTTGTTGTAAGACAAGAAATAATAGGAGTTATTGAACGCACAATCTCGGATTCTGATTTTCGCGGGAACTCTAATCGGTCATCTGGAAAATTGATAAAAAAAATATCAAAAGAAATACAAGAAGAAATTTTAAGAGCAGTTCAATTGAGTGGATTGGATTATTGTGGTGTAGATATAATGGAGACGAGTAAGGGATTTTTGTTTCTGGAAATTAATTCTGTGCCTGGATTTGAACAAATGGAAGAACTCACGGGCTTAAATATTGCCCGAGAGCTCATCACTAAATTATAGTAAATAATCAAAAATATTTGCTGGAACCTTTAAGAGAAAATACTCAATTTTCTTAAGAAAGCCCACGTTATAAAAAAGAACATCATCAACCGTTTTATTAGAATCAAGCTCAATGCTATTTTTTATTCTTCCTTCAATATCCTCTGTCACAATTCTGGCAAGCTCAGGGTTATTGTCACAAGAAATTGTCATTTCTGTATTTAAATTAGCTGAACGAGGATCAAAGTTAAAAGTTCCAATCACTACGTCTTTTTTATCGAAGACGAAAGATTTTGCATGAACACCAAAACGAGAGTGGGCGACTAAGTCGTCAATTGTTGGATAATTTTCTGGTAGAGATCCTTTATAAATATAAGACTCCATTCCTTTTTCTAACCATCCTTTAATTGTGCTATCAAAAACATCGTAAACATATACCGCATCTGTTGAATTCAAACTATTTGTTAAAAGAGTTACTTTAACTTTATTTCTCAATGCCGTCTCAAGCGCTGTCTTTGATTCATCGTTTACAATAAAATATGGTGAATCAAAAAGAACGGATTCTTTTGCATTTTTAATTCTCTCGGCAATATCATGCTTAATAATCCGCTCTGATCTATTTTTTTGTCCAATAATAGGATACTCAGAATTAAAGCTCATGTTCTCACATGTTCCTTGATATTCTTCAGATAGTTCTGCTTTTCCCTTAACTCTAATATCATTGACTAACAATGCATCTGAGACCATTGAAAATTCTTTTGCCTTATTAACTTTTTCATTCCAATTTTTTAAATCCTGGCGGTATCTAAAGCTGTCATACTCTCCTTGATCACGACGATAAATTCCATCACTTTCTTCTGGCTTGTGATCACGCACAACTATCTTTGAGACTTCTGCATCCCAAACTTTATTAAATGTATCTTGAATAGAAGTAACGATTTCACCCTTTACTTCTATGTCTCGATCTAAAAAGTTAAAGTCTTCACGCAAATCAAAATATTCATCTCCAATATTTCTTCCACCAGTAATTGCTTCAACTCCATCAATCAATAAAACTTTTCTATGATTTCTGTATGTACCTCTAAAAAGATTTAATGTTGCTGTTGGATTAAAATACTTAACTTCAATTCCAGCTTCAGCCATTTGATGAGCATAAAATGGTGAAAATTGACTTTTGATCATGGCATAATCAAGCAGCATGCGAACCTTTACTCCAGAGTGAGCTTTATCAATTAAAGCCTGAGTAAAGATTCTTCCCGATTTATCTAAATTATAAATAAAGTATTCAACATCAATTGATTTTTCTGCCCTCTCAATCATTTGCAAACGTTCTTCTAATGAAGCAAGGCCATGATTTAGTAGTTTAATTTGATGAGTCTTCTGGATGCGCATTTTAAATGGATCAATCACTTGTGCTAAAGCCTGCGAACCAAAAGCAGCTAGAGACAATAAAAGAATCAACCTTTTCATTTAAACCTCTGATTTCATATATTAATAACTCTATTTTAAAGGGTATTTGCCCGACTATCGACGCACCATGTAACTCTTTCAGCCCCCGTTCATATAACAGACAGTTTTTTATGATTCCAAAACCAAATTTTAGGTCACATAATCTTAGGAATTCCCCATCTCAAAAGGATAAGTTATTAACACTCTTAAAAAAAACACCCTAAATCTCGTAAGTTTTCCTGTTGGAAGTTATCAATGTAATTGCTCAATTCTTTTCTCGGACAAAACTCGCGAGGCTATCATTATTGACCCAGGCAATGACCATGACTTTATTTTAAACAAAATTAGAGACCTCAATATTAATGTTAAAAAACTTCTTCATACCCATGCGCACTTTGATCATATAGGAAGGTCTAGTGAAATCAGTAATGCGACAGGAGCGACAATGCATCTGCATAAAGGAGATCAATTCCTCTATGATATGCTCCCTCAACAAGGACTTTATTTTGGTCAACAAGTCGGCACACCTAAACCGTTAGATGCCCATCTTGAAGATGGTGAAACATTTTCTTTTGAAGACTCTGAAATCAATACTTTTTTAACTACCATGCACACTCCTGGTCATACCCCTGGTTCTTGTTGCTTCTATAGTGAATACTTCGAAACTCCACAGCTTTTTGCTGGTGACACTCTTTTTCAACAATCTATTGGAAGAACTGATTTACCCGGCGGAGATGGAAGACTTATTATCAAATCAATTAAAGAGCGCCTCTTA
>CANFHC010000024.1 GCA_947446575.1 Bacteriovoracaceae bacterium
AAAAATCGCTATGATGAATATGCCCATCTCTGGTCACCAGCGATGTATTTAAAAATTGTCGATAAAATTTTAGATTTTGAAGAAATTTTTAATATTCGAAGATTGAGGAGTCATTTTAAATTGGACGAGAGAGAAAATGATTTTTTAGATCGACATTATCCTTTTTCAAGACAAAAAATGGCGAATTAATCGCCATTTTTTAAAGTTAATTAGCATCAGTTGTCTGCTCACAATTTAATCTTTTGATGAATTAAGACAAATGAGGTCCGCTCAGCTGAGCAAACCCCAAAATATCTTAAGCAATATTCTATTTGTCACAAGTAAATTCATGGATCCAATCACCCCAACCAGTTCTCTGAATTTGTTGCTCACTTACAAATAATTCATAGCCTTGAAAAAGAACTGGAATATCTCCCCATCCAAGCTTGTTATCTGTTGAATAGGCTCCTGGGTAATAATATGTATTTCGGGTCTCACCAACGTATGTTTCTTTATTTGATCTCAATTGCCAAAAACCAGCATCGATCCAATTCTTATTAACGTCCATGTATCGAACATAGGCCACAATTTCTTTGTAACAAGAATTCAACAAAAACAAACTGTACGAATCACTGTTTTGAATAGACTTCTTAAATTCCTTAAACGAAGGAATAATACGATCAACAGAATCAGCTAATGCTTCTATTTGATCTTTTGAGTAAACATTAGAAGATTGAACAATTCCGGCACTTGCAAATGCCGATAGAGATATGAGTAGTGCAAACGATATTAATATTTTCAATTTAGACCCCCTAATAAAAGCGGCAAATAAAAAATTATTTTTTATCCATCATTTCTTTATGCATATCTTTCATATCTTTCATGCAAGTACGGATTGCCTCTTTATCTTTTGCATCATTCAGGCATATTTTTTCATCTTCGATCATTTTTGTTTTTTTATCTAGCATATCGAGATGCATTTTTTTTGCATCTTCAAAAGACATATTATCCATCTTTTTTTCCATTTCTTTATGATGTTTCATATCTTCTGAGAAAACATTTAGAGAAAATAAAATGCAACTTGTAATTAATAACGCTTTCATAATCACTCCTTTTATAGAATTAGTGTTATTCACTACTAGATTTTCTAGCAGATAGCATGCCAAAAAAAATGTTCATTTGAAAATTAAACGAATAGTTTAATACAGTCGATTAGTAATGGGGCTCGATGGTCTGGATCAGGATGTGTCCCCTGAATATCCCCCACTCCCACTAAAATGGTTTTACATCCAGCAGAAGCACCTGCAGATATATCACCATAACGGTCTCCCACCATAAAAGATTGAGTGAGATCTATCTTCCAATTTTGGGCAGCTTCTAAAAGCATTCCTGGCAAAGGTTTGCGACAAAGGCAGTTGTCACTATTAGTGTGATAACAAATTTGAATATCATCAATAGGAAGAAGTTCTTTAATTTTATTGTTTATTAATTCTACGCTCTCAATGCTCACCCATCCGCGTGCTACATCTGGCTGGTTGGTTACAACGATGGCCAAAAATCCAGCTGCTTTAATAAAACGCAAAGCTTCCGGAACTCCTGGATAGAGTTCAAATTCTTCTAAGGTATAGGGTGCTTGGGCCTTTCCTTCACGGATAATTAATTTATTCAGGACACCATCACGGTCGAGAAAAATTGCTTTTTTCATAATGCTTTTTTTGGCATTCTTTTTTGATGTAATTTGAACCCCCTGATAGAAGTACTGCAAACATTCATAAATTATGATTTATTCTTCGCGAATTAAAAAGTGATTAACGATAGATTTGGTGATTACTTTCATATCTAATAAGGCCTGATAATCTGTTTTTTTTAGTTCCAAACATTCAAGAAACTTCTCTACATCAGCTTCCGTATAAAACTTTCGTCCGTTTTCCAGATGATCTATATCGGCAACCTTCAACTCAAGTTTTTTGGCAATGTCTTGCATAGAGTAGCGTTTAGCTTCACGAACTAATCGCAGCACAAGACCAATTTTACTTTCACGGTTATTATGGGTGTGCTTTCCAAGCTTAGGATTTTTAATCACTACGCTAATCCCACTTTAAATTTGCGCCCTTTAATTTTTCCATTCAATAATTTTTCAATTGTCTGGTTAATTTGAGCAGCTTCTATGGCCACAAAACTTTGTCGATCCTGTATTGTGATATTTCCAACTTGCGAAGCTGTGAGCCCTGCTTCGTTTACCAGTGCTCCTAAAATATCCCCAGGTCTGACCTTATCTTTTTTCCCGCCGTTGATGTACATCGTCTTCATAGGAGCAACCAGATCAAAACGAGCATTGGTATTTAAATCCGCGAGTTCAAGTGTTTCATTTTTTACTTCAAGAAAGTTTTCAATTTCTTCTAGTTTTTCTCTTTCACTTCCAACGTAAAAAGAAAAAGCGAGTCCTTCTTTTCCAGCTCTGGCCGTTCTCCCGATGCGATGAGTGTAAACTTCGGCATCCATTGGTAAATCAAAATTAATAACTGCGTGAAGATCTTTTATATCTAATCCGCGAGCCGCTACATCTGTTGCAACTAAAACTAAACAACTATGATTAGAGAATTTTGTTAAAACGACTGTGCGTTCATTTTGTTCGAGATCACCATGAAATGGCAGAGCTGAAATTCCTTGTTTAATAAGCATGCTCGCTACATCAGCACAGATTTGTTTTGTTTTACAAAAGATCACTGTGGATTCTGGCTTAAAGTGCCCAAGGACTTTAATGAGCCCTTCCATTTTTTGTCGATGATCCCCAACATTAATAAATATTTGCCTAATAATATTTTCTTCGTGTTTAGCATCGACTTGCAATCTTTTTGGATTCACTTGAAAGTATTCACTGAGTTCAGCAATTTCTGGAGGAAATGTTGCAGAAAAAAGGAGTGCTTGCAATTTTCTTGGGGCAAATCCAATGATAGACACCATGTCTTCTTGAAAGCCCATATCCAACATGCGGTCTGCTTCATCTAAAACCAAAAAATCAATGCTAGATATATTAAGAGCACCTTTTTTTAAAAACTTTAAAAGACGACCAGGAGTTCCAACGACAATATGCCCACCATGCTCTAATGAACTCAATTGTTGGTATTCCGAAACTCCACCAGTGATAACTAATATTTTACAATTAGGGATCGTGCGAGCAAGTCTTCTTAACTCTTCAGCTACTTGAACGGCGAGCTCTCTTGTGGGACAAATAACAAGTGATTGAATTTTTTTAGTATCTGTTGAAATCTTATTTAATATCCCCAAACCAAAGGCTGCGGTTTTTCCACTGCCGGTTTTAGCTTGAGCTATTAAATCATGGCCTTCTAGAATGAGTGGCAAAGCTTCTGCTTGAATGGGAGTCATGGAAGTAAATCCCAATGAATCTAAATTTTCTAAAATTTTAGGATTGAGTGCTAGGGACTTGAATGAAGTGATCATTTATTCTCTTTATTGTTTTTGCGTAATAAGCGGATCAACTTCAGTGCCTACTGCACTTGAAAGTGACGCCCATGCCATTTGGTAACGATAAAGCGATTCATAATAATCTTTGTAAACAAGAGCTCTCGTTGTGTAAGCATCAACAATATCTTTAGCAGGAGTTAATCCTAAGGCTACAGAAGATCCAATATTAGTCATCCAGCGCTTGGCCGATTTATAAGCATTTCTTAGAGCAGCAGCGCGAGCTTTTGTTTCTTCCACTTCCATATAAGCTTTATTCAATAAAACTTTAAGGCCTTCGTGGGCAAACATTTCTTTAGATCTTAGCTCTGCTATTTCTAAAACCAATTTATCTTGTTTTGATTGCTTTACGCCAAAATCAATATCCCAAGTAATTCCCACTCCAAAAGCGACATCGCTGTGATTGTAATTATCCACGATGAATGGATTTTTCTGAGCTGTTCTTTGATTCGTTGTCGCATAATCGTATTTAACTAATGCACCTAAGACCGGTCTACCCGATTTTTTTTCGCTCAATAGTAAATCTGACTTTGCCAATATTCCTTTTTCAACTTTTTGGATATCAGGATAAAATGTATTCATTAAATCAACATAGTAATCAAAATCGCGCAGCTCTCTTTCATCAATTTCAATCCACTCGCGTTCATTTTGAACTGCTTCATCTGGCTTTAGACTTTGACCGATATAGAAATTCACTCCCATACGAGCTAAGCGAACGGTCTTTTCAATTTCAACTAATTTTTCTTGAACTTGGTATTTTAAAACTTCTAAGCGCAAAACATCTTCTTTTTTTCCGTTCTTTTTTTCGTTTAAAGCATTAATCGCTGACTCTAAGTCTTTTTGAGTCTCAGTGACGAAATCCAAAAGTGATAAGGCATATTGCCAACCGAAATAAGCTTCCTTAAGTTTAAAGATAATTTCATTTTGTTTTTTATTCACATCAAGTTGGTTAATTTCTGTATTAAGAAGAGCAGCATGTTTTAAATCATCTCCGCGTCCCCAAACATAAAGTGGAATTTTCGCTTCAATGCTCGCAATCCATTCCGTGCCCCAAGAATTGGTGTCTTGATAAAAAGTGTAATTTCCTTTTTTACCATTGATGGGACCAACTCCGGCCATGGCATTAATCTTGGGAGAGAGCTCCCCTTGAATTAAGGTAATATCTGTAGCAGCAATAGGCGCCTTAAAAGATTCAGACTTAATTTCCAAATTGTTTTTAAGTGCACTGGCTATCGCTTCTTTTAATGTCACTACTCTGGCCTTTTGAGCGGGAGCCGTTTCATCAGCATGAAGAGAAAACGATATTAATGACGATATAAGTAAAAACGTTCGCACTATGACTTCTTATTTGATTTTAGTTCAGTTAATCGTTTATTTAAAAGATCGCGCAATCCGCTCCAACCTTTTTCCTTAATCGTCTTTTGAACTTTTTCGTTAATTGTTTTTACCCAAGATTCTTCATCGATAGCCACATCGACAACTTTCCACTCGCCGTTAAATTTCTTTAAGAGATAATCAACGTCCGTGCTCTCACCTTTTTTGCTAACACTTGAAGAAACTTTTGCATCAGTATCAGTAATTTTTGATTTTTTATAAGTAATCTTTACATTTTCTAAAAATTTTGGTGCCGATGGATAAACTGAGCGCGAGATGATTTCTTTTAAAGTTAATTCAAACCATTTAAGGTCACTGCCTTGGTGTTTTGAATATTCTTGGGCCAGAATTGATTTGGCCATTTCACTGAAGTCGATGTGAGATTCAACTTCATCTTGTAATTTTTTATTAAGTAATAAATTCTCTTTTCCAGTTTTTTGGAAAATGTCTTTAATCAGCTCTTCCGGAGTAGTGGCAGCCTGTAATAAATTAAGACCAACAAGATTAAAAGCAAGAAAACAGAAAACAAACAATGTCTTTGTCATAAAGGGTTCCAAAAATAGATTTAATAACGTTGTGAATATATATTTTTTTCCCTTTAAGTCAATTTGTAGGTAACTTTTCCAATGTACAAAAAGCGCAAAAAATTCTATTGAGTATTTATGAAAAAAATATTGCAATTTAACCTTAAGTACTTTTGGCTGGCCCCCCTATTTTTGGTCCTTTTTGCGGCTTTTGGTGTGAAATATTCCTCTAAGTTGAAGATAAATTTAGACCTAGCGGGCCTTTTACCTGAAAACAGCGAAAGCATCCAAGAGATGAACCACGTTGTGTCTAAAGTTGGTGGAGGTGGTTATGTTATTGTGCTTATTGGACCAATAACCAACCCAGAATCCAAACTTACGCTTATTGATTCTAAAATAAAGGATTTACCAGACGTAAAGTATACTTATTTTGAGCGTGAAGAATTTATGCTGCAAGATAAGGCCTTGTACATTATTCCAAGAAAAGACTTTAAAAAATTGACAGATTACGCCCGAATTTTATTTGCTAAAGGTCCGGTGGATACAACGGGTCTGGGACTTGTCGATGAATCAGATCGCGAAGATCAATTAAAAGAAGCCAATAATTTCTTTACCAAATTAAAAAACCGTACCAGTACTGGTCGCTATTTTTTATCCAAAGATAAAAAGTACGCCATGCTTTTAGTCCGCCCAACTTTTGATTCAACTGACTTAGTTCGCTCAAAAGTTTTGGCAGAAAATATTAAAAACCAAATCAACTCTCTTTTTACAGAAGACGCTTCGAACAAGTTTCCTTACAGCCTCTCAGGCCGTTATGTAGAAAAAGCAGAAGAAGAAAAACAATACGAAAAAGATATTACCTCTACTGCCATCATCAGCCAGATCGCAATTACCATTTTATTAGTTTGGGGAATTGGGACTTTTAGAGGTGCTCTTGCAACCGCTCTTACTGTTATGCTGGCAATGTGCTTAACTGGTGGTCTTGCCTATTTCTTTATTGGCCAAATAAATGTGCTCACAGGATTTTTATTGGCGATTTTATCAGGGATTGGATCCAAGTTTGGAATTCATCTTATTCGCCGTTATTACCAAGAAAGAGAAAAAGGATTGTCTCGCGAAGTGGCCACAAGAAACACTTATTTTCATTTAAGTCGTCGCGCTCTCTTTTCTTCCGCCATGACAGCGTCGTGCTCATTTTTCATCTTAGCGCTCTCAAAGTTCAGAGGATTTTCAGAACTTGGCATTTTTGCTGGAACAGGAATCATTGTTACCTATTTAGTCTTCGTTTTAGCATTCCCAATAATTGCTCGAATTCTTCCAGATAGAAGTGCGACAGGAAGACGAGGACATTTTAGTTTAGGAAAGTATCCTTTTACTCCAAAATGGTTAAAAGTTTTACCTCTTTTTATACCGTTGTTTATTTATGGTTTATCGAAATCGTATTTTGAATATGATTTTGAAAAACTTCATAGCTTTCCTCCTGCAATAGAGCGTATCAATGAAATGACAGACAGCATTTTTGGTCGAGCAATTTCTCCTTCAGCGATTCTCGCGCGCGATAAAGACCAAGTCATAGCGCTTTCAGAATGGCTTAGAAGCGACGATAATGCTCAGACCATTGATCAAGTTGTTTCAATGTATGACCTAGTTCCACCTGACATGAAAAAGCGCGCTGAGCGCATCGCTAAGATTCGTGGATACGTTTATAAAGTTGACCCAAAAGAATTAGAAGAAAAATCTGGAATCTCTAAAGAGAGCATTTATAAGTGGATCAATGCTCCGATGTATGACCGCTCAATTATTCCTAGAGCAATCAATGACAACTTTGGAAAAGACGGAAATATCATTATTGTTTTTCCCAAAGAGCGTCAGGGAAATTACGATGCTATTACTCGTTACGCCAACACACTCGCCGATGCAAAAAAAGAATTTCCTGGCATGGAAGTAGGAAGTGACACGTTAGTATTTGCTGAGATCTTAAAACACATTATTGAAGACGGAAAATTAGTCTTAGGCTTATTCCTTTTGGGCGCCTTTCTTATATTCTGGATGGATTTCAAAAAAATAAAAGACGCTCTTATTTTAGAGATGCAATTAATTTTTTGCGTTCTCCTTTTAGTGGCCCTCATGGGACTCTTCCATATTCCTTTTACTATTTTAAACGTGGCCATGATTCCAGAAGTTTTAGCTGCTGGTATAGATATGGGCGTGCATATGCGACACCGTGAAAAAGAAGGTCATACATCTCTCGAGAGCGCTCGCCTCATTTCACATGCGGTTCAATTAGGGGCCTTCACCTCGATTATTGGATTTGGTTCCCTCTTGTTTGCGAGCTCAAAAATGCTTCAAGGAATTGCATGGATTTCAATCTTGGGACAAGTGTCATCATACTTTGTTTGTATGCTCGCTTTCCCATTAATCCGAGATTGGTTCAATTTGAATTATAGAGAAATTAAAAAAAGAGCATAAAAAAGGGGCATTTTCATGCCCCTTTTTTTATCTTAATTATTACCGTGACATTTTTTATACTTCAATCCACTTCCACAAGGACAAGGCTCATTGCGCCCGACTTTTGGAGTCTCTCTAATGATTGGAGTTAATGGCTCATGCTCAACTTCAGGAAGAGGCTCATGATCGTGGCTTGGTGAGCGTGGATTTTCATGCATACTCTTAGCTATTTTTAAATTAAGGAAACTGTTTTCTTCTATTGGTTTTGGTGCATCTTTAGCAGGCTTAACAACTTTTGCCACAGCTGACTTTTTAGCTGGAACAACTTTCGGTGCAATTGGAGGAGCTTTCGAAGCTGCTTTAGGTGCCGCTTTAGGAGCAGTTTTTGGAGCTACCTTTGCGACTACTTTTTTAGCAACTGCTGCTTTTTTTGCGACTACTTTTTTCTTAGGAGCAGCCTTTTTAGCTACTACTTTCTTTTTAGGAGCGGCTTTTTTAGCTACTACTTTCTTTTTAGGAGCGGCTTTTTTTGCTACTACTTTCTTTTTAGGAGCAGCTTTTTTTGCTACTACTTTCTTTTTAGGAGCAGCTTTTTTTGCTACTACTTTCTTTTTAGGAGCGGCTTTATTTGCTACTACTTTCTTTTTAGAAGCAGCTTTTTTAGCTGCTACTTTCTTCTTAGGTGTTGCTTTTTTTGCCATATATAAATCCTCCGATTAAAAGTAAGGGGGTGTACATTACTAAATACTCTTTATAGTATGAATCATATCTTTATTCCGGTCAAAATTTTTTGTAAGCGAGAGTGCAATGAAGTTTTTATTTCTTTCCCTTTTTTCTCTTTTTTTAGCTTTGAACACGGCCCGAGGTGGCCTATCTGATGGAAAGGTACACCTCAGTTTGGTCAGCAATCACCTAAATGTTAAAGTCGATGACGGATTTCATGTCAACCTTGAGGCGCCGATAAAAGTCAAAAGTACAAAGTCAGATTCTGTCATTTTGCCAGTATCTATGGGCACACACCAAATTGACTTCGATCTCTCTGCCTTAATGGCCGTACCTTTTAGAGTCAGTTTTTATATTTGCGATGATAAAAACACCAGCTGCGAGTTGCAAAAATACGCTTATGAAATCAAAAATAATGAGCTTCTAAGCGTTGTCATTAAAGATAATGAATCAGCTCTGCAGCTCGCAACCAAGTTAGAATATAACTCTCATCACTTTATAAAAGACAACCTGGAAGCTGCCTTAGATCGTGCAAAAAAAGATAAAAAGCTGCTCTTTGTGGATTTTGGTGCTCCCTGGTGCCCGGCCTGTGTGCGATTAGAAACAGAAGTTTTCAGTACAGCTGAATTCAAAAAAATCATCAAAAAATTAGTAACGGCAAGTCTCAACTCAGATGTTGAAGTGAATCGCGAAAATTATAAAAAATATAATGTATTAGTACTCCCAACTCTCATCATTATGAACGCTGATGGGCAAGAGCTACACCGCTTAATTGATTTTAAACCGGCCAAAGACTTTAATAACGATCTCACTGCTGCCCTTAAAAACTCACATCAAACAACTACTGAACTCACAGAACTCGCTCTAAAAAAAGATAAAAAAGCCCTTAAAACTTTGGCAAGAAGGGCCTTTAGTGAAAGCAACTATAAAGAAGCGCTCAAATGGTATGAACTCTTAGCAGAGGAATCTCAAGACTTTGCAATAGCAAAAACGGCAGTGGCCGCGAGTGTCTATGAAGAAGACAAAAAAAATGAAGTTGAATATGCAACATTATTAAAGAAAAATATTGATAACTATCCGTCTAGTTATGAAGCGCTTGAATGGAGATTAAATTTAAGTGATATTGATAAAAAAAATGCGGATGAGTTACTAAGTGAAAATGCCCGTATCCTGGTTGATCTTTTATTAAAAAAGTCTGAGAAGGAAAAAATGTTTTCCAATACTTCAGTAGGCACTATTTCATTTCCAGACTTAGAAATATACTCATATCTCGTTAAAACATACGAGAAATTAAAATCACCATTGTTAGAAAATAAATCTCGTGAAAACTTTCAAGCTGAAATAAAAAAAATCAAAACTACTCCCAAAAAACCAGGGGAATTGATGATGATTGTGCAATACCAACGAGAAGCAAAAATGCCGGAAGAAGGAGAATCCCTTGAGTCATTAGTGAAAACTTATCCAAATAGTCACACTTATCATATGAAGCTTGGAGGATATTATTTTCGAAGTAAAAAATTCTCTGAGGCCCTTAAAGA
This sequence comes from Bacteriovoracaceae bacterium, assembly GCA_947446575.1. Taxonomy (GTDB): domain Bacteria; phylum Bdellovibrionota; class Bacteriovoracia; order Bacteriovoracales; family Bacteriovoracaceae; genus Bacteriovorax. Next base: position 10,070 of record CANFHC010000024.1, read on the forward strand.
ATTTCAAGCCTCAACAGCGCTTGAGAAGCCAGTGACAATCTTTAATCTAGCCTTTTTAGCCAAAACTCAAAAAGAGTTAGGCTTAATTGCCGATATGAAAAAAACGATTGAATTAGCTGATAGTTTGCCCGTTGCTAAATCAGAGCGTTCTAAAGAAAGTTTGAATGAAATGCATGATTTGTTATTAAAAAAATGAGACCAATTGATCTAGCTCGTTTAATTACTCTTGCCGCTATATGGGGTGGGTCATTTATTTTTATGCGAGTTATTGCTCCAGTTCTAGGAGCAATTCCCACTGCAAACTCTAGAGTACTTATCGCTGGAGCTGTTCTCTCACTTTATTTTTTACTTACGGGATATAATCCAGAGTGGAAGAAAAATTGGAAACAATATTTAATCATCGGCATAATAGGTTCTGGAATTCCTTTTGCTTTATTCGCCTATGCGGCTCTATCCATTCCTGCTTCCTATGAAGTCATCTTAAACTCAACGGCTCCACTTTTTGGCGCTATTTTTTCTTGGGTTTGGTTGGGCGATAAAATGAATGGAGAAAAAATTATTGGATTAATAATTGCAGCTTTAGGTGTTTCGATTGTCGTGAACTTAGGACGAGCAGATCTTTCGACTCAATTTATTCTCGCCGTCCTTGCCTGTTTACTGGCCGCAATTTGTTATGGATTGGCCGGAGTTTATATTAAAAAATTTACCAACGATTTAAAGCCAATTGCAATTGCTGGAGGTAGCCAGCTTATGGTGGGGTTATTCATGCTGCCTTTTTCAGCAACTCACTCTGCAGATCTCTCACTTGTTTTTAATGCAAAAATCATTCTCTGCATTTTAGGACTGGCCCTCATTTGTAGTATGGTAGCATACTTGCTCTACTATCAATTAATCGCTGATATCGGACCTACTAAGGCCTTAACTGTGACTTTTCTTATGCCGGTCTTTGGAATGATTTGGGGAGCTGTGTTTTTAAAAGAAATTATCACGCTACAAATGATTTTCGGAACTATTACTATTTTGCTTGGAACAAGCCTCGTCGTTAAAAAGCATATTTAAATCTTTTTTCGGTGAATTAAAAAGTGATTCAATAAAACATCTGAGTTCAATCATTTCACTAAAGCCTGGACCAAATTGGTATTGACCTAGCACTCGGGCCATTGTTTGTTCAGGCGTAAGAACAACCCAATTCATCCCTTCAAAACAATTTGTAAAAAATGCAGCAGAAAATTTGAGAATACGATGATGACTACGGTACCGGCCCATGTAAATTGATTCGTCATTTTCTTTAATCTCCTGAAATTGAGTAGTCGCTTTTAAATTTTGTAATTCATCACTCACCTCTAGTTTTCGTCTATTAAACTCAATCAAGTCAAAATCATTTTTTGAATGTAAAAGATTAATATCTTCAAATAAAGTGCGGTAAAAAATTTTATACAATAAACGCCATGTGGAAAAATCGTTAAAGCAAGAAACGAATTCAGCCTCAAGCAGTAATTCACGAGGAATTAGTGTGACAACATTTTTAAACTTTGGAGGAATTGAAAGGCCGTCAAAAAAAGTCCCCGTGAATCTATTGCCAATGTTCTTTTGCCAAATAACTTGATCGTAATGAATTTTTTCTGCAAGGAGTATCCTTGCTTCACTTATCCATGTTTCAAATGTTCCATCAAAAGAGATTGTTCTCATTTAAATTTTCTCCGTTAAAGAAAGCTTAAATGGGCCATTGAAAAAAAGATACGTACATTTTGCGTAAGTTTAAAATTTCTGTAAGAAACATTGATAAATTAGATAGTTAGAAACGCTTTTTTGCATTTGGCAATTATATATAGGGCCTTTCAATGCTTCAAGAAGAATCAAAAAGTATTATTAAATTAACTCGAAAAAGATGATTGTTACAAACAAACCTAGAGACCAAGGACAGTAAGATGATCATAACAAATTTAATAGAAGAAAAAAAACTCAGCCAAGATTTTTATCGAAGTGAATTCATGAAAGAGATCGCCAACGGATTAAATTCCATGCCTAAAATAATTTCCTCAAAATATTTTTATGACGATATTGGCAGTCAGCTCTTTGTAGAAATCACTAAACTCGATGAATATTATCCCACGAAAGCCGAAGAAGAAATTTTACTAAGTCTTAAAGATATACTGCCAGATCTTGTGGGACGGGATGAAGTTGATATTATCGAATTAGGTGTTGGAGATGGACACAAAACAAAAATCTTAATCGATAGTTTTATTAAATCAAAAATAAAAATTAATTTTTACCCCATTGATATTTCGCTAGAAGCGATGAATTTACTCGAAGAAAATCTTCCAAAATCCAACAACCTAAAAGTGCATGGCATAGTGTCTGAATACCTTGAAGGATTGCGATTTGCCAGAATGAATTCTTGTAACCGACAAATTGTTTTATTTTTAGGGGGAAATATTGGAAATTTTGACCGACATGAAAGTTTAAAAATCCTTAATTCAATAAGACTTACTTTAAACGAGGATGATTTTCTTTTAATCGGTTTTGATTTGAAAAAAAATATAGATAAAATGCAAAATGCTTACAGTGACAAGCGCGGAATAACTGCCCTCTTTAACTTAAATCTCCTAGAGCGAATTAATAGTGAATTGCATGGAAATTTTATTAAAGAAAATTTTAGGCATCAAGCTTTTTATAATCCCACAATTGGAGCAATGGAAAGTTATCTAATTTCACTTATTGATCAAGATGTAGAAATTAATGACCTCAATCAAACATTCCATTTCGAAGAATTTGAAGCTATTCACATGGAATATTCATTTAAGTTTTTAGAAAAAGATATTATAGAGATATGTGAACAAACTGGTTTTACACATATCTCAAGTTTTAAAGATACTCGTCAATACTTTATTGATTCTTTATGGCAAGTTTAATGAAATATTTAATACTCCTAATATTAGTATTTCCAGAAATAATCTCGGCCCAAGATAAAGATTTGAGTTACTCAACAAATTGTTCCTCATCCAATAATCAGGTAACCATTTCTTTTGTAGGCGATATCCTCATCCATGAGGCGCTCTACAAAGTGGTTGTTAATGAAACAAAACATTTTTCTCAAATCTGGAAAAAAGTAGAAGGCCTTTTTTTGAAAGCAGACTTTTCCCTTGGAAACCTAGAAGGAGCTGCGGCAATGGGGATTGATGGGAGTGGAAAAGATCATGGCGATATTGGTTTTGTGTATGACGACTTTGTTTATTCGGGGACACATTTTTCATTTAATTATCATCCACGAATTCTTACTGATTTAAAAAATTCTGGTTTTGATTTAATTACTTCTGCTAATAATCACGCTATGGATAGAACGGCTACTGGAATTGATAAAACAATTGCAGCGGCGAGAAGTGCAGGCCTCTCAACAATTGGGGTTCACGAAAGTTTTAATCCCGATGGATTATTTTATAAAATAGCTTTCATAAATAATATCAATGTTGCATTTTTAGGTTGTACGGAAATGACCAATGGGAATAATGATTTTAAAAATCAAATCCTGAAATGCTTCAATCATCCTGAAAAAATTTTAGGTATCATTCGCGATTTAAAAAACCACTCTGAGATCGATGCCATTATCGTCTTTCCCCATTGGGGAGTTGAGTATTCCCATACACCAGAGGCAATACAAAAATCTTTTGCCCACCAATACATCGAAGCAGGAGCAATCGCTGTTGTGGGTTCTCATCCCCATGTGATTCAACCGTGGGAAAAATACATTGCGACTGATGGAAGAGAAGGATTCATCGTTTACTCTTTAGGAAATTTTGTCGCGGGTCAAGCAGGTCTTGAGCGAAAAACTGGACCTGTCGCCTATTTGGGACTTTCTAAAAAAGAAAATGAGAAGGCCCGTATTTTCGGCGTTGGTTATACTCCAACTTATCGAACAGGAGCTGTTCTTAATCCCATAGGATCTGGCGATGCTATCGAAGTATTAAAGCATGTCGCCAGTATGTTTGGGTCTAAAAGACGAATTGAACCAAATGCCAACTTACTTGAAAGTTTGTGCAAGCACTAAAGCTTTTTCTAAAATACTATTGTGATCAAAAGCTAAGTTCATCTGTTGAGCCTCAGTAATAGGAATCCATTTCGCTTCATCAGCATCATCCATTCCTCGGATAAAATCTTTTTGAGATAGATAAGTTTTATCACCTATGCGATAAAAAAAAGCATGAGTTTTAGACCATGAAATACTATTGTCTCTAGGATCGCGGTTATTGCCTTCAAACTCTCCGACTAACTGCAGCTCAACAAAACTTTCAAGTTTTAGATTTGTTTCTTCTTTTAACTCGCGCAAAGCTGCCGATTTGGGATTTTCAAGTCCATCGATCCAAAAACTTCCTTCAAGAGCACTTGAATCAATGAATCCTCCAGGAAAGGCCATCATTCCTGGACAGGCTTCACTGGTAAGTGAGCGTTTGATTAAAAGAATTTCATTCAATGGGTTGATGATAATTAAATCGACAGTGGGGTTTACCCCTTCATAAAAATAAGGATTCACTTTCTTATAAAGATCATTCCCCATAGTCTCTATGAGTTTTTTATCCCAAAGACCTTCCAAGAAATGTGGAGTGATGTTTTTGACTCCGTAAAAAGCTCCCGCTAATTGGCCAAAAACTGCTGCAGTTGTATCTGAATCTTCGCCTAGATTCGCTGCCAATAATACGCCATCATTAAAATTATCTGTTTGATAAAAAGACCATAGTGCAGCTTCCAAACAAGTGGTTGCTAAGCCCTTGGCTGAAATTTCGTCTCGAGATTTTTTTTGATAACTACCTAAAAGAATTTCTTCGATAGAAGAACAAACAAGCATGTCCTCTTTTTTGTATTTTAAAATATCACTCTTTGAGTATCCGTGCAGGGCCCGATGAATAAATAGGGCCAAAACTCTACAAGCATCAATGCATTCAATTGGAGCATGAGTAATTCGCGAGCTCTCCCCTGCATAAAAAAGAGTTTTCTCTACGTTGTGAAAATAAAAAAGGGGAATCGGAGCAAGCCGCATAATTGATCCGTTAGTTGCTGGATCAGTTGGTGCTCCGGAATAAAGATCACTGTGCTCTTCAAAACGCAGTAAGGCAGCCTTGGTGGTATTGCCAATATCAAAACAATTTCCCGTGCAACTCATATAGCCTTCGCGAAACCATTGGTGAAATCGTTTAATAATATCTAGGGCATCAAAAGATTTTTTTTCTAATAAACTTGATCCAATGCAAAGAGCAAGACTAGTATCGTCAGTCCATTGACCAACTTTCAAATCAAATGGTCCACCTGCTCTGTAATTTGTTACTGGAATGTATGAGTCACGTTTTTCAAATTCAATCGGAGCACCGAGAGCATCTCCCACTGCTAAGCCCAGCAATGATCCAAGAAATCTATCTTTGGTAAATATGTTTTGCATGTAAATGATATTAAACTATTTCAAACATAATCAAAAGCGTAGTTTTCAATCTGCTTTATTCTTCGATATGCTGATCAGGTATTAACCAGGAGAAAATCAAATGACAAAAATTAGATTACAAGGAAACGAAATTAACACCCATGGGACACTGCCAGATGTAGATTCAATCGCGGGAGATTTTACTTTTGTCAAAACTGATTTAAGTGAAGCTAATCTTTACTCTTTTAAAGGACATAAACTTTTAAATATATTCCCAAGTGTAGACACTGGTACATGCGCTAATAGTGTTCGAAAGTTTAATCAAGATGCATCTGACTTAGGCAACGTTGCCGTTATTAATTTATCAATGGATCTTCCATTTGCCCAAAAACGCTTTTGCGGTGCCGAAGGAATCAATAATGTTGTTATGGGTTCTCTTTTTAGATCTAACTTTTTTAAAGTTTTTCCTGTAGATCTCGTTGATGGACCACTCAAAGGATTATGTTCGAGGGTTATAGTCGTTATAAATGAAAAAAATGAAATCACTTATACAGAGCAGGTTGCAGAAATTGCCAATGAGCCCAATTATGAGGCTGCTCTCTCTGCACTCCAACTTTAACTAAAAATATTTAACAAGAGAAAGTCTTACCTTTCTCTTGTTATTCACCAAGTTCATACAAATCTATTAATTTTTTAATATCATAAAAATAAAGTTTATCCCCAATTAAACTCCCAGAAATAAGTATTTTATTATCGCGAGAAACTTCAAGGGCCGTCGGTTGTGAACCTGCAACTAATGTAAAAATGACCTTATCTTTTTTGGTGTCTACGATATCAATTTTTCCCATTATTTTGGGATCAACTTTACTATCATCTGCATTAGAAGTTGTTCTGCTTGAGACATAGAGATAACGATTCTGATAGGGACTTAAAACAATTGTATTGGGATGAGCATATATCCATTTTTTTCCAGGAAAATTGGGATGATCGAGAGGATAATCTTCCAAAACTAAAATTTTTTTCACTCCTTCAGGAATTTTAAAAGGAATTAATAAATCATCCCATAGAGACGAAGGCAATGTGATATCTTTTCCTGATTTTTTCAAATTTAATACGAGTTCAATCAGCTTTGGTAAATTAAATCTCGAAATTGAGTTCCCTCTCATATGGCTTAAATAAGCCGTTTGTCCATCGCTAGAAATCACAATATGGCGAAGATTTAATTCTCTCCCAACACTTGCTGGATTAAGGGGAGCGAGTTCAGCAATTTGCTGATGCTTTATTGCATCGACGATTATTAAACTTCCTGTTTCAGTAGAGAGTATCAGCGCAAATTTACCGTCGGGAGTAAATGCAATTCCTCTCGGTGCAATAAAATAGGCCTTTGAATGGGGATTTTTAAAACTAGTATGTAATGAAATCTTCCCCACAAAATGAGTTGTTCCATCTAATTTTCCATCTTCTTTTAAATTGGTTACATCAACTACGCTCACATCATCTGAAAAATAATTGGCGACATAAAGAACTTGTTTTCGCTGTGGATCTCCTGAAACAAAAGGTCTCGCACTTATTATTTTTGATCCAAGGCCGTAAAGCGGGATGTATTTAGAAATTGTTTGGGAAAACGTATTAACGACAGTCAAGAGTCCCATATTTTTGTAAACTTCAGAATGTTCATCACCTTCTGCTCGTGTCACAAATCCCCATTCTTCATTGAGAGAAAATTCAACTTCAGTATTAGCCAAAATTCCATCGGACTTACCAACAGGTGTAATAATTGTTTTACTAAGAGTCCTCTTCTCTAAATCGTAAATCGACATGGACGGCACTCGTTTTTTTGTGATGGGATCTATCTTGCCGCACATTTCTGCGACATAAAGTGAATTTCCAATGGGGTCCAGCTTCATGCCCTTCGGCATGCATCCAGTGGGAGTGGTATTCATTAGAAAATTCTTGGTAGAGTATTTTTTTAAATCGAGCTGTGACGCGTGAACTGGTTGTGAAATTTTGAGCAAAAAAAAACCAACGGCAATCACATTTTGTGCTTTCACAATCACTCTCCTCTATAAAATTTTTTCTAAAAGGAGAATGACAGATGTTTTAAATAAAAAATAATATATTTTTTAAAAGAAAAGCAGAGCTAATTTCTATGTATGATTATTCTTTCATGGACATTTTTACGTAACGAGCGAGTCTATTGAAATCAACTGGCTTATCCATAAAGAATGTATTTTCGATAGTTTTAATTGCATCAGACAATTCAGGAATATGAGCAGAGATCATAACAACAGTTGTATTTTGATTAATGCCTGGCTTTATCCGAAGCGCCGTTAAAAAATCTGCACCTCTTAAATGTGGCATCATATGATCAAGTGTAATAATATCAAATTTTTGTAAAGAGCATTCAGTGAATGCCTCTAAACCATCTTGAGCAAATGTAATACTCTCAAAACCAAAGTCATTACGAAAAACTTCTTCGAAAATATGCCTAATTTCTTTTTCATCGTCGACAATTAAAACTTTTTTCATTGTTTAGCCTTACTTTTATTATGGAGTGATACAGAACATATCGACCAACATATTTATATCTTAATATAATAATTCTTATGCTTAAATGTGTTATTAGGTACATAGCTACTTTAATCCATGAAGTTTTAATGGTTTAAATATAAATTTAAGTTCAGAACAAGTTGCCTTAAAACAACGAATTGTGGTCTAATTTAGTTTACTATTTTTTCATGCTGCTCTTACAAAGGACTCTGTCGTTGGATCAAGATATTTTTGAATGGATACTTTTATTGACTCGCTGGTTGCATATAACTGTAGCCGTTACATGGATTGGAACTTCAATCTTTTTTATGTGGCTGGATCGCACACTTAAAGTAAATGCAAGTTCAACTAGAGATGGTCACGTTGGCGAATTGTGGATGGTTCACGGTGGTGGATTTTATCATGTAGAAAAACTGCTAATGGGACCTACGAAAGTTCCAGAACATTTACATTGGTTTAAATGGGAATCGTACTGGACGTGGATGAGTGGTTTCGCTCTAATCGTTCTTATTTTTTATACTGGAGATGGAACGTATCTTTTAGACGCTAGTGTTTCCCAAATTTCTTATTGGCAAGGTGTTAGCATCGGGCTGTTTTCAATTGTTGGCTCGTGGTTTTTTTATGATTTTCTATGGGAGAGAAAACTAACGAAGACAACTCCGATAGTCGGTCATGCTCTAACCATGTTGTGGTTTATTGGAATGGATTATTTTCTTTGTCATACATTAAGTGGCAGAGCTGCTTACATACATATTGGTGGTATGCTTGGAACGTGGATGACGGCCAATGTATTTATGCGAATTATTCCTCGCCAATTAAAAATGGTTGAAGCTTCTAGAAAGGGTGAACCAGTTAATCAGGACTGGGGGAAAAATGCCAAAAATAGATCCACTCATAATACCTATTTTACTTTGCCAGTTATTTTTATCATGCTCTCAAATCATTTTCCTGGAACATACGGACATGAGTACAATTGGTGTATCCTACTGGCCATGAGTGCGGCAGGTGCAGCTATTCGTGAATTTTTTGTGGTGAGAATGAATAATCCTAGTAGAGCTAAAAAGTTTTTAGCTCTTGGTATTTTAATCATTGCAACTTTGATGTTCTACTCTCGCGGCAAGTCAGCTCCGAGCGTTGAAGTTCATCAGCATTTAGAACCTGCTATAGTTGTTGAAAAGAAAGAGGCTAAAGAGGCCCCTGCAGCAACGACAGCTGCACCAACCACGACAGCTACAACGACGCTAAAAGGTACTATTTCCTTTTTAGGCACTCCTCCGTTGGGGAAAAAATTAAATCTTCCGAGCGGCTGCAGTGAAAATGCTAAAGGAAATGTTTACTCTAATGAAGTTTTAGTTAAAAACGGAAAACTAAAAAATGTTTTAATCCGCATAACCAAAGGACTAGAAGGAAAAACTTATAGTGATATTCCAGCCAACACTATTGAGTTAGATCAAAGAGGATGTCTCTATTCTCCAAGAGTCATCGCAGTTCGTGTGGGACAAAAAGTTGACTTCATAAACAGTGATCCGGTTTTTCATAATATTAGATCGGTCACGACTGCTAATAAATCTTTTAACCTACCAATGCCTAAACAAGATCAACGCATAACTATGACTTTCGATAAACCAGAAATTTTTATGCAATCAAAATGTTCAATTCACCCCTGGATGGGGGCACAGATTGCAGTTCTTGATCATCCTTTTTTTAGTGTGAGCAATGATTTTGGTGAATATAAAATTGAAAATATCCCAGCTGGTACTTACACATTAGAAGTATGGCATGAAGTCTTTGGCGTTCAAACTAAAGAGTTCACAGTTATTAATGGCACTCCTCTTAATTTAGATTTTCAATTTAGTGCAAAATAAAAAGGACGATTATTATGATCAGTACACATATACTTGATACGACTAAAGGAATGCCGGCCAGTGATGTCGCCATTATATTAGAAAAAAAAGAAAATGATAAATGGATTAACTTAGGTACGGGAAATACAAATGCTGACGGTAGACTCGTTTTTGATTGCCCAAAAGCAGAAGGCGTTTATCGACTGAATTTTAAAATTGAAGATTATTTTAAACGAATTGGGACTGAATCTTTTTTTATGGATACACCTGTTATTTTTAAGATCACTAATCTTGATCGCAAATACCACGTCCCTCTTTTACTTAATCCTTACGGATACTCTACTTACCGAGGAAGCTAACTAAAATGTCTAACACAAATTGTGATATTCCCTACTATAAAGATTATGTTTCTGATTCAATTCTTTCTTACTTAATGAAAGAAGCAAATCCTGTTTTGGGTGTCCCTGATTTAATGGAAGTTGGCAGCCATCAGGGCCTAGAAACTCCAGAAGCACTAGCTTTTTTATGTGAGCTCTATGAATCCCTAAAACATGATTTGAATAAAGTTTTAAATCAAAGGATTATTGATCGACAATTTATTGATCAACAAACGCGTGCCTGCTTTGAATTTAATCAATTCCTAAAACGCGATTTGCTCTCTGCTGAATATAAAACCATCATAGGCATTACAGACTCTACTGGTAGAATTGTTATTGGCCCTAAAAATGAATTTTATTCTAAAAAAGGCGCAGGCCTTCCTATTGCAAAAATTCCAAGTTACTTAGATGGAAATCATGTGACATTATTTGGTCCACCTGATGACACCAAACTGTCTATCAATGCTATGAATGCCTATCACCGCAAACTACCGAAAGAGCCTGCAGTAATAGAAGAACTCTTGGCCACTCAAAAAAATAATCCTTTTTGGGGAGCAGATGATGAGGATTCAAAAACTCCTATGCGAGCTGACTTACAATCTGCGGGAGTCAATTTAACTGAATGTATTGCTGGCACAATTACCCACACTGATCCTAAAACAAAAAAAGAATATAATTTAGAAAAAGATCATTTAGCACTTCCTATTAAAAGATTTCCTGGATTAGCACTTCCTTCTTTTTTTCTTTTTTATAAAAATAATCCACTTCCATTGCACATGTATGATTTCGCTCTTCACTTTTTTAAAAATTGGAATAACGAAAAAGCGCTCGCTTTTTATGTTCCTAAATTAGAAAATGAAGAAGAGGCCCGTTATATTCGAGTAATGATTGAAACTGCTGAAGCTATGATTAAAAAACTTCATCCTGAATATAAGTTGGGATCGATACGTTTAATGATTGTTTTAGAAAATCCCAGAGCTGTTTTTCGCGTAAACGAAATCATGGATGAATTACATCCTTACTTTGTAGGGGCCTCGCTGGGATGGCATGATTACCTAGCCTCCACCGCAAGACTTTTTAAAGAAGACGCCAACTATAGAATTCCAGTAAAAGCAGATCCAAATATTGTTATTAAATATATTAAGGCCTCTCATCACCTGCTTGCTGAAGTTGTTGGATCTCGTGGTGGAATAAAAGTTGGTGGAATGTACGGAATTTTACCGGTTACTACTGATCTTAGCAGCCCATCTTTTCAAGTTACCATGAAAGGCTTTATCAAAGATGTCATTACTCAGTTTAAAAGAGACCTCACGGGATTTTGGGTTGCCCATCCGGATTTCGTGCGAATTGGCCTTGCTCTCGTTGAAGGCTGGAAAAAATATGCCAGCGGCGATAAAGAGAAACTAGAAAGATTGGTATGTGATTTATTAGATGAAAAATACCATCAAGAAATACTAGATTTTATCTCGGGCCCTGATATTTCTGGATTAGATATTAAAGATGCGCTTTATCCCCGCTCTTTAATTGTGGCCGATATTAAAGAATCAAATTTTATTGCTAACAATCATCCTGATGAAATTCGTTATAATGTATTTCAATCGTTGCAGTATTTAACTGACTGGCTTTCTGGAAATGGTTGTGTAGCCTTGCCTGCAAGCATAGAAGGAATTCCTGTGCGTGTAATGGACGATCTTGCAACAGCAGAGAGATCGCGATGGGAAGTTTGGCATGAACTTCACCATGGGCGTTTTGGAATTGAAGAATTTTTAAAAATTGCTCACGAAGAATTGCATTTTATCAGAAAAGATTTATCTAATAATAAAAAGATTGTTCAGGTTAAATGGAATGAGCGCACGGCCCTTTGGTATCCTGTGGCGATGAAGCTTATGATAAAGCTTATGACTGATCATAAGCCAGTAGAGTTTGCAACAGAATTGCTTCTTCCATTTACGACTCCGTCAGTTCGCGACTCAATTGATCCCTGGCAAGCTGTTTGTAAAATTGATTCCAAAAAATATAAAATTTCTGCTTCAATCAAAAAATTCAATTATTATTTTGAAATGTGTGGAAGCTTGCAATTTGCAGCTGCAATGGCAAAAAACACAGCACTTGATTTTTCAGAAGCACAGAAGTCTATATTAGCTTTTGATAAAAATAATATCTTAGAAGCTGCTGGGTTTCACGGCGATATAGGAGAAGGCAAAACAACTTTAGATGCGATGGCAGCACTTGAGCAGTCAAAAGTACTTAATGAAGAAGAAACACTCAAGAATCTTTTACGTTCTGAGGGGGAAAAATACCGCCAAAAATTCGGAATGAAATTTTTAGTTTCAGCTAAAGATAAATCTGGAAGTGAACTTCTAGCTCTTTTACAAGCTCGAATAAATAATTCTGAAGCAGAAGAATTAGTAAATGCCAAAGAACAATTATGGCAAATCACTTATAAGCGAATGTCAGCTACACCTATCACACTTTTGCAGGATAGAATTATTGCAAGTTTTAAAAAGCATGGCATTCATGACGCTCAAATCGCAATATCTAGTAGTGAATTTAAAACTCAAACCATTGTCTTGGGATCAGCAACTAGTGAAACGTGGTTTGAAATGGCCTCGCTTAGTAAAACGATTGGCAGTGCGTTTGCGCTAGAGTATTTTAAAAAGAAAAATATATCGCTTTCTACCTCAGTCAATGACCTATTAGAAAAAACGAAATCGACCTTTAGATTAAAATCTTTAGATACTACTCATCCTGAATGGGCCGCTAAAACGACGCTACTTCATTTAATGAGTCACTCCGCTCTTAATATGCACTACGTGAATGGAGTTCCCGCTGATCGTGAGATGCCAAACGTAAGAAATTTTCTCGAAGGCAATGCTGATTATCATTACGCCCCGATTGGTGTTCTCAACTCTCCAGGAGAAAAATTTCAATACTCCGGTGGAGGATTTTTAGTTCTTGAACATTTAATTGAAGCACTGGAAGAAAAATCTATTTATGATCTTACTCGTCCTTTTTTAGATCAATTAGGAATGAAGAATTATAGTTTCCAACAAAAGACACTTAAAGATGTTCAATATGCTTCTGGATATTTAGCTGATGGATCGATTGTATTAGGCTCAAGAAAAATGTTTCCTGCCTTTGCCGCTGGAGCAATGGGCACGGCTTTTGATATGCAACAATTTCTTCAACATCTAACTGTCGCCTATCATTCATTAGAAGGATCAGGTCCCATCTCTCACGACACTGCTATGGCGATGTTGTTTGGACGAGATCTTGGTTGTCAGAAATTCATGGCCTCAAATATGGGACTTGGAATTTTTACTGCGGACGCTGGTCCTAACAAATTGGCCCTTCATCAAGGGGCCAATGATGGTTTTAGATGTCTCTATATTCACTGCTATGCTGGTCCCGATAAAGGTCTGGGAATGACAATTCTTTGTAACGCTGAATTTAATGGAGTGTTATTTAATTCGGAAGTGGCCCAAGCAATTTTAGCTGAATTTAAAATGCAAGGAGTGAATTTAGAAGCTTTCAAAGCTAGTTTTGATGCTGCTCAAATTCCAGAAGAAGAAATTGTAAATATTGGTTATAAAAATTTAGTCTTTAATTCATTTACACCTGCTCTTCCTGAAATAATTAAAGATCATGGGCCTCTGGATCCACTGGCAAAATTTAATTTAGGTATTGGTGGCAAAATTCTCGAAGTAACAAACCAAAAGTTTGCACGCGCAGAAAATCTTCTCTCTCCTTATTTACCGGTTTTTAATCCTGACCTTTTTGGCGTACAGGGAAAAATTATGGATAGCTGGGAGACCGTACGGCATAATCCACTTCCGTGTGACACATTACTCTTAGAATTAAAAAAACCCGCTTCAGTTCACTATGTTTCCGTCTCTACCAAGTTTCACTTGGGGAATCAGGCACAATTTATAAAAATTGAAGGATTTGAAATTAACGAATTGAAATGGATCGAGATAATTCCTAAAACATCACTAAGTGGACATGCACTCAAGTTGATGATTGCAACAAACGATAAAAATAATATCTTCAATGAAATTCGAGTTTCTAATTTTCCTGATGGTGGAATTTCTAGGCTCGGTTTATATGATAACTCTCTGCCGGCTGATGAAAAAAATAAATATCAAGAAGTGACTGTCGCCAAGTCACAAGGCTTCTCTGATGAAATTCCAAAAACTCTTAAGCCACTTGCTGCTCCTTATGCTCCAAATGCTGAAGAAATAAAATTTAACTGGAGTCTCTTAAAAGCTGGCGATGAAGTGGACGTTGGAAACTTGGCTTACGGAGCAAAACTTTTATACGCTTCTAACGAGCATTATGGTCCAGCGATTCAAACCATCTCACCGTTTGGTCCTATGCATATGTTTGATGGATTTGAATCGGCCAGAAGCCGTGAAGAGGGTCATCACGAAGAAGTTCTTATTGCTCTTGCAAGACCTTCCGTCATTCACCGTATCGTTATGGACTTTAGTTATTTTGTGAACAATAGCCCACTCTATGCAAGTCTCATGGGCCTGGTGGGCCCTGAATGGATACCACTTGTAGAAAAAACGTTAGTGAAGCCATTTGCAGGAAATAAAAAAGAATTCATCCTAACTTGTGACAAAAAAATAGAACAAGTAAAAGTGATTGCTCATCCTGATGGTGGAGTAAATCGGGTGAGAATTTACTCGCGTAAAAAGCTCGAGTAATTCATTATAGATAGGCAAAAAGTTTTGGGTAAACAACTCTTGCATTCTAAATTAAAGAATACCTAAAGGTCCCTCGATAAGCTAGTGAAGATACAAAGAAAAATCAGAAACTAGCTAATTTCGAGGGAATTTCGATGAGCATTTATAACATTTTATTGTGTACACTTTTATTATCAACAACAGTTGTTGCTGCTGATAAAAATTGCGTTGATTGTGTATCAAAAGAAGTTATTGGCATGCCTGTCATTAATGCAAAATTAGTTGCAGCTTTAAAAGAAAAGGCGGGAGTTGAATCCTTTGCCGATACTGCTGGTTACTTCTGTTTGAAAGTCACGCAAATAGAGCGAAATGAAGTAGCTTCATTTACAAAAGAAATGGATAATTCTGCATATCCTACTGATGATTATTTTCAAAAACCCATGTGCCAACCTGGAGCATATGGATCTGATGTCAAAGCACCAATGTTACAAATAATGGCCGACAGGCCAGTAACTCGCGATGGATTCACTGAAGTTATTTACAAGTACTATACAATTAAACGTAAAGATGAATCACTATGGCTAAAAGCTGTTAATGCTAAAAATGAAAAAGGTGAAACATTTCTTGATTATATTGAAACAAAGATGAAGTCTGGTGTTTATTCTAATAGCGAAGTATTGAACACTGCAATTAATATGAGAAATTTTATTTGCTCTAAAGGTGCAGTTTATTCAGTATACAAGGATAAAAAATGCCCTTAAAAACGGAAATTAAAATGAAGTTATCTTTATTCTTATTATTTTATTCGTTTAGCATTTATGCATCACCTAATATGGATGGTGCCTGTAGTGCAAAATTAAAAATTTTTGAACTCAGTAAACTTGAAATGCAAAACTGTAAATTAGCTGGTGCACTTGTTGAAAATGCTCCAGAAATTAAAGAATATCAAAAAAATCAAATTTATGAAAAACTCTCAAAAAAATTAGCCACTCAACTTGAGCAAAATCTAGAAGACATTGCCCTAATTGATCAATTCTACTCATCTAATAAACAAGATCTTACAATGGGAAGTGATAAACTAAAAAACAGCTGTAAGGTTGATCATATAAAAAATATTGAATCAAAGTGTGGTGGAAAAAAGTTAGAACTTTTAAAAAAACATTTCCCCACAAAGGGTGGAAATTTAGTTGAGCAAATAATAAATAAATTCAGTTCCGTACGGAACATTGGGGCCAGTAACGCCAGTAAAACATGCCCACTAGATAAATCATCAGGAGCATTTGTTCTTTCTAGTCAGTTAAGTAATGAAGCAGCATTAAACATAATCTCTAAAATTAAAACTGGTTCCACTGAAGGGAACCTATACTTCAATCAATTCCCACAATTAAAACTCATAGAAAAAAGTGGTCCTAAAATCTTAAAAAAATTTAAAGATTATATAAGTTCATTTAATGGTAAACCTGAAGAAGCTAAAGCATATCTTTCACAATTTCTATTTAATAATGAAAACAAACCAGAGCTAGCTCAAGGTCTAGCTTCTCAATGTGAAAGTATTAATCGAAATGTTGAAACTTTTTTATGCAATGATCTTGAGCAAGTAGGAAGTTTAGATCCTACTACATCTAATGCTCTTTTTTCCCTTGAACCAAAAACAAAATTAGAGGATATGTTTGATATTCCCAATATTAAAACAAACGAAGGTTCAACTTTTTATGCCGCCTACGCTTTTCAGTGCCTAGCGCAGCGTGATCAAAATAAAGCCTCAATGCCTAAAGCAGAATTATCAGTAGATTCATGGTACAAAAATTTTACTACCAATATTCGACCAGCAAATAAAACGGCTGATTTAAACACTGACGTTACTAACTTCTGTAGTTTGTATACTTGCTCAGATCCAGCCAGCAAATCGACCTCTTCTTGTAAGACAAAAGGGCATTTAAATTTTGAAGATTTTAAAAAAATGAATGATTGCTCAAATCTTAAAGCAAAATGCAGTGAGCAAAATGCAAGTATCTATGCTTATCTAGAAACAATGAAATTTGAAGAAGAATATCAACAGTTACAATATCCAGAAAACAAATTGTCATCGACAGATACAAGTGCTTCAAGAATGTCTACATTTTCACAAAACTTTCTCGGCGTTGAAGGTACACTTTTTGTTGAAGGAAAGAAAATAACAACAGCGGCGATTGCGGAGCGCTCTCAAGAATTTGTAGAAAGAAAATTAGATCCAACACCAATTACACACGAGATTAAACCCCTAGATAAAACCCCTACTCTGATTGCTAATAATTCAACTATTGCTGGCCTTGGTGAGCGACAAACAATAGAAGCACAAAACACTGTCATTCCAACTACGGCCAGAATTGATCAATTTGCATCTAATGATAGCCTTAGCGCTCTACCTTCTAAAAAGACAATAACAATTAAGAATACTCCCTCAAAAGATTCAGTTTCTCCTGCTGTTGATTTTGATAAAGAAACGGAAATAAAAAAATTAAGAGCTGATTTAGAGTCCGTAACAAATTCAATTAAAGGAAATAATTCTGAAAAACTGGCTACCGTCACTGATAATAATTCAAGATATAGTTCAGCCAATCTAGGTGGCACTAGCAAATCAGAACCACTTAAAGGCTTAAACACATCGGAGAAAGATCGACTCGAGCAATATCAAAAAAATCTAAATGCTTGGGAAAATAGATTACAAAATTGGCAAGCAGATCTTTCAAATAACGGACGCTCTACTGCTAGCTCAATCGAAACTCCTCAAGCAAAAAAACCTGAGAGTTTAGAGAGTGTTGCAAACAGATCATTAAAAAGTGATTCTTCGCTTCTTTTATCGGCAGGTGGATCAGTTAGCGATAAAGGTAAAAATGCAAAAGGAAATGCTTCTGTGGCAAATGGATCTGGGAATGAAACTCCTGAGGCCATTGTTAATAGTGAAGACTTAGCTGAGTTAAAAATTGAAACACTTAAAAAAATGGGAATTAATTCTAAAAGTGCTTTTATTATGAAGATTCGTTACCAAAATAAAATGTACAACGTCCCTGTAAAAACATTATTATATAAAGGAAAAGATATTCTAGTTCCACTTTTGTCAGATAAAAATAATGTCCTTTCAAAAATCGTTTTAGAAAGCCCACTTTTTAGTGATTACAAAGATCAACAAATCGAGCGCCAAAAAGAAAGGGCCGGCTTTGCAGCGGCCCTTAATTAATAATTTTAGTAGATGTGATTACCTATTTTAATTTTCCGATGAATGAATTTATATCAACGCGAAATATAGCGGCATCTGACTTTACTTCTTTTTCATCAACTGTACATTCAGACTTAGCTACGAAATAGATATAGTGATCATGAAAACCAGCAGCAGCATGTTTTGTCGATTTAATCGAACAATCATGAAACTTCATTGAAAGCTCACGAATTTTTGAATCTTCTTTTAGCTCTCTAATATATAGATGCTTTGATCCATCTACTTTTTCTTGTCCGTGATAAACAATAAAATTGGTTCCTGGAACCATTGTTGGATGTTTTTGGTAAGTGTATTCATTCTTAAGCTTAGGATTATCAATCAAATGGCGTTCAGCACTGATCACTTCATCTTCAGAAAGCTTCACATCAAACCATCCAATAAATGCTTCTTCTGTATCCGCTTCAGTTTTTACATTTCCACCTCTTTGAAAGTGGAACATAATTTTATTTCCCTCAGCATTCCAAGTCGGATGTTTGTCATCAAACTCACCAAGTGAAGTCGTTTTTCCTGTGTTCATATTATGCAAATAAATTCCTGCTGGATTAGAGGCACCTTTTAAATAAAAAGTTAGCCAATTCTTATCTGGAGATAACCTTGCATGATCAAGCATTTCTTTTTTAATCCCCAACTCTTTAGCGCATAAAAGTTTAATGCTTTGATTTGTACCAGCATCTCTAATATCAATACAAGAATTATACCCTTGCGGAGTATCGTCTTTGGTAATGAGTTGGTGAATAATAGTTCTTACAATTGAACCAAAACCATGAATTTCGTGATTCGTGAGTACTTCATTTTCATTTCCCACAATTGGTGAAGCAGCAGAGTAAATATCTCCAAATCCTCGCTTGATTCTTTCTGGATTTACGTCTCTAGTTGAACTATGCCAAACATCAATTGGTTGTAAAAAACTGTGTTTACTTTTTTTCGCAATCCAGAAAATTTCACTACCGTCATCGTTAACCGCTAGAGCGCTAGGCTCGGATGTTTGATTGGTAAATAATTCTACTCCTGTGTCTATTTTGATCTTTCCAGCACCTGCTGCATAAGAATTCAAAGAGCTAAGTCCTAATACTACAAGGGCTATATAAGCGCGCATAAAGTGTCCTTCGTAAATTGTTGATTCGAAAAGGGTAACATGTTGTAAAATTCTTCTACAGGGGGGGCCGTAATCTTTTCATGCCTCCTCCTATCCCACCCACTAAATTTTTGACAATGCTAGAATTTCACAAAACACAGGTGACTTTAGTATTTAGGAAAATTTATGAAGATTATTAACTCAATGCTCTTTTGGATAGTGAGAAATTTTTTAAAAAGACAACACTCGCTGGAGTTTATTGGACCTGAAACAATTTCTAGTTCAAGCACTCAAGATCTAATTACCTTTAGAGATGGAATCCTTTCTAAAACTGCACCCTATCTTTATGATGAAGAAGGATTAGAAAACGAAGCACTCGGAGAATTTGATCAGCGATCATTTCACTTCGGTGTGAAATTTCAAGGAAATGTCGTAGCCTACGTCCGATTAACTCCGGCCGGATTTGAATTAAGTACTTTAGGACAATCTTGGAGTGCCATCTCAAGACACTATGATGATTATATCGAATTCAATCGACTTGTAGCTGACCCAAATATTCCTAAGCGCGGGTATTTTGGCAGACTACTTTTGCTTTATGTGGGGTTGTGGCTATTTGAGCGATCAAATTATAAAGGAATAGTTGCAATATGCCGACCTGAAAGAATCGAATTCTTAAATAGTTTTGGTCTTTCTTCAGTCACAGGTCTTACAACTTATTTACCAAAGAGAAAAGAAAACTATCAGATGCTTATTGGATCAAGAAAAGAAATATTAACGACAATACTAAAGAAATACCTCACTGATAATAGAATGTTTAATTCTGCTTATCGTATGGGCTCTCTTTCAAAATAAATTATAGGATTAAAAATGACAGCATCAAAAACAATTGCAGAATTAAAACTTATCTTAGACGATGAAATGGGAAATCTTGCTAATGGCGATAACTTAGAAAAAGTTCTAACTCCAGGATTCGTAGATAAAAGACTTTATGCCATTTATTTAATTGAGACTTATCACTACACCTATCACAATGCTAGAAACCAGGCCCTTGTTGCAACAAGACCAGAGAAACTCGACGCTCGTTATATGAAGTATTGCTTAAAACATGCAATGGAAGAAACGGGACATGAGCTCATGGCCGTTCACGATTTAAAAAAAGCTGGGTTCTTGCAAAAAGAATTAAAAGAATTTAGAGACACAGATCTGCCAAAACCATTGATGACTACAGAAGTTTTAATTGCTTATTTATACCGAGTTTCGACGACAGGAAATCCACTTGCTCGTTTAGGTTATAGTTTTTGGGCAGAAAGAGTTTATGAATACCTAGCACCTTTAATGGAAATGTTTACTCACTTAGGAGTAGAAAAGTCGGCGATGACATTTCTAACTGACCATTCAACAATT
The DNA here is from genome assembly GCA_947446575.1 of Bacteriovoracaceae bacterium. Lineage (GTDB taxonomy): Bacteria > Bdellovibrionota > Bacteriovoracia > Bacteriovoracales > Bacteriovoracaceae > Bacteriovorax. The sequence goes on from CANFHC010000024.1 coordinate 30,671, forward strand.
GATGCTGATCACGCTGAAGAAGTCGATCGCGCAATAAATATGTTCGCTAAAACGGAGCAAGATTGGGAGGATATCGAAAATTGTATGAGAACATCGTTGCGCTTAAAAGCTAGAGTGATGGATTCTGTTTTTGAAGAATTTGTTAAATTAAAAAAAGGCATATCTAATCGTTACGATTTTTTAAATAAGTAGGCATATGAATAATAACAATAAATCTCTGCTTTTTTTTGTAGGACTCATTCCGGCCATGCTGATTATGCTTATGGTGGGTGTTCTCATTAAATGTGTCGTGGAGCAAAGTACGGTTCTGGCCTTTGTTTTTATCGGAATTATTTATTTATTACCACCAGTTATGTGGAGGATTTTAAGTCCATTCATTCCTGCCAAAATGGGAGCAAGCTATTTAGGAGTGAACACTGATTCAGTAAATGGATGGTTTGTTAGTTATCAAATTCAACAAATTTATAATGCACTACCTTTTTTAGAAGCAGTACTTAAACTAATCCCTGGTCTCTACTCTGCTTGGCTTAGGCTTTGGGGAGCAAAAATTGGAAAAAAAATTAACTGGACAGCACAAAGTAAAATAGTTGATCGCCCATTTATTCACATTGGAGACCGATGTCTTATTGGCAATGAATCCTATCTTTCTGCACACGCCATTAAGAAAAAAGATAATCGTTACCTGCTCTATTTAAAAGAAGTCACAATTGGATCCGATGTTGTTCTTTCTCTTCAAAGTATCGTTGGTCCTGGTGCGATCATTGGAGATCGTGCATTTATTTCGGCGAGGGCTGCCGTTCATCCAAACGCCAAAATCTCGGAAGGTCAATTATATGAATAATAAAAAAAATGAAACAGAAGCGCTTAAAATATTTTTTTCTGAAGATGAAGTCTTTCATATTCCAACAGATTCAAAAAATAAAGTCCTTCAACAATTATTAGAATCTGCTTTTGGAAAATTAACAATTGAACCGAAAAAATCTGAATTCCCAAATCATTTTTGGTCTGAAAAACGATATGGATTTGATAAGTCAAAAAGTTATCTAGCTCTAGATGTCCAACAAAAGCAGAGGACGCTTCGCCACTTAACAGAATTAAATTTATCTCTTTCCTATTTTATTGAAAAATCTGGTCATAATTATGGCGCTAAAATGATTTTGTTAGCCAAAAATCAAGATGAAAAAGCACTTTATAGTTTGTTTGCTGCTGAAGAGGCCATTCATCAAAAAGAATTTATTAATCATATGTGGTTTACTCCCAACAAAGATATTCATTGGCATCCAATGCTAGATGTTTTGGGTGAAGTTATGTGCGAGGGTGAACGAAATACATTAATCTACGTTGTTCAGGTTTTACTTGAAGGTTTTGGAATGTCATTTTATTCAGGTTTGGGCGAATCTTGTGAATTTTCTCCTATGAGAAATGTTTATTCAAGAATATTGCAAGATGAGGCACGTCATCATGGCTCGGGAGTAATACTCGCTAATTTTTATGATGTTGATCAAAATGAAAAAGAACAAATTTTTGAATACACCAAAAAATTCATCCACGCACTTCAAAATGCAAGTTGGTTTGTTAACGCCATTGAAAGAGAATCTGGCCCCATGAGCATAGAAGAAAAGAAAACGTTTTTAGAGAATATTTCATACGAAGAAACGTTGACGGCGCGAAGAAGAAAGATAAGAGATATGCTTTTAAAAGTTGATTCTTGGGGATTAGTTTCAATGCTTGAGAAAGATAAAGTTATTTAATTTTTATTTCTTAAGCACTGAGTGATTTTATCGTTTAATTGCTTAAGTGAAAATGGTTTAACTATTATATCTTTTAATCCACCATCTATGGCCTTCAAGACATCATCTTGTTGAAGTGCTCCCGACATTAAAATAATTGGAAGCTGAGAGTACTTTAGCGATAGTCTCATCGTTAAAGCAAAATCAATACCCCGTTTGCCAGGCATAATATTATCAATAAGAACAATGTCAAAATCTTGATTAGATAATTTCAAAACGGCTTGTTGAGTATCAGCGGCCATCACGCAAGTAACACTATCTCCTTTTAAACTAAAGAAAGCCTGGAGTAATTCACGAACTTTAGGGTCATCGTCAATGACGAGTATGACTATCTTTTTATTCACTAATCGCAGCTCCAATTGCACCGACTAATTCATCTTTTGTAAAAGGTTTAATAATAATTCCTTTTAACCCCAATTCATTTTTAAGTGATTTATATTTATCTACAAAATCTTTAGAGGTCATAAATAATACCGGAACCATAATTTTTCGAGCACGCAATTCTCTAATAAAACTCTCTCCATCTAATGTAGGCATTTTCATATCAGTAATAATCATATCGACACTAGCTCGCTCTAATTCTTTAAAAGCCTCTTTTGGGCTTGTAGCACCTAAAAAATGATAGTCGCTATCAGAAAGAAAATTCATACACAAATTAAGAATATTGGTTTCATTATCAACGACCAATACTCTTGTTATCTTATCACCTTCAGTGATTAATTTTTCCCAATTGCCATTCATGTGCCCTGCAATTCCAATGGCCGGCAAAGTGATTCTAAATAAAGCCCCTACATATGAATCTAATAACTCTAATTTTCCTTGATGGGATTCAATAATTCTATTTGAGATAGAAAGGCCTAAACCTGTCCCCTTTCCCATATCTTTGGTAGTAAAAAATGTATCGAATATTTTTGTTCGGTTTTCAGGCGTTATCCCTGGACCATTATCCTTAACAGAGATATGCACAAAATTTCCACCGGCATCCCCTTGGCAATTAATAGTAATCGAAGGAGCATTGGTATGGGCATCTTTAAGTGAGTCTATTGCATTTTGAATAAGATTGACTAAAACTTGCTCAATTTTCACTTGATTCACTAATAAGATTGGAGAAACGCCAACCATATTGACTTTGATAGAAATAGGATTTCCCAAAAGTGATGGTTGTGTAAAGGACAATGCTCTGTCTATAATAACTTCAGCATCGCAATATTCTTTTTTGTCTTCACTTTTGTGTAAATACTCTTTCATATTGGAGATAATTTTATTTATTCTATCCAATGAATGATTAATATTTTCGTGAAACTTTTGAATGTTTTCTTTTTCTTTATTTAAGTCAGTATTTTCAAGAGCAAATTCAATCAGTTCACAATTTCCAATTGCCACGGTGAGTGGATTGTTAATTTCATGAGAAATATTAGCTGTCATTACTCCTATAACTTTTAACTTATCCGACTGGATAATTTGAGCATGCGTATTCTTTAATTCATCTAGCTGGGCGCGATACTTATCGTTAAGTTGTTTTTCTACAGTTGCATCTTTAAAAAATAAAAGTGTGTGACCTGAATTTTTTTTAATTCCTTTCACGATGATGGTACATGAATAACTTTCTAAAATAAAAGTTAGTTCAGGACTTACGGCCTGCAACGATTTCTCAAGTTCAGCGTAAAATTGATTAAACTCAGGAATAATCCCACAAAGATATTCTTTGATATTAGTTTGTTTTTTTAAATTCCTTGGAGTTGTTTTAAAAAGTGTTAAGAAACTTGAATTAAAATAAGCAATGCTTTCATCTTGATCAGCGATTAGAACAGGCTCAAAAAGATCATCTAAAAATTCAAATGATTCCATTTCTTAATTTCCTTGACTGCGAAAACTAAAATATTGTTTTTCGATAGCATCAAACTCCAAATCCATCTTACAAGTATTACATTGCTTAATAGGAGCCTTGAAATTGAAAACTTCATTATTTTGAAGCAAAATCTTTTTTTCAGTGTCACAATTGGGACAAAAATAAGGTGCAAAAAAAGTTTCAACGCCTATTCCTTTTCGGATAAAGCCATGAACCATATTAACCTGTTCAATAATGATTTGTGGGCAATTGATATATTTTATTTCAGCGCCTTCAATTTCTTGCAGATATTTAATCCAACCTCTAATTCCACATGAATTAATCATGCTAACTTTATTAAAATCAAAGATAAATTTATTCATTTTTAGATTTTTAACCTTATCAAATGTCGAATCTTCATCGATGACCCCAATAAGCTCAACATGCGCTTCTTCGCCTGTAATGCGGGTATTTATTGATAATTTATCACTCATTAACTTATCTCCTTGGCCAAGAAATGAAATGAAGTTATTCTTTCTTTGGCTTGCTTATATCTATTAAATCTTTCAAAGACACAAATAATTTGCCCACTGTCTGGTTTGCCGTTGATAATCCAAAATTGATTGCAATTTTCATATATCATATACAGACCAAGGCCTGCCCCTTTGTCTCCATCCAAAGGACTTTTTTCTTTGTAGCCTCTTTGAATGCTAGAGATTACTTTTTCTCTAGAAGAAAATCCCGAAGGACCTTTAACAGAGATCACCACGTATTCACTGCTAATAGCAAAAAAATACTCAACAATCTTATCGGGAGTTAAGAGAATTTCCTGACCGCGAGTATAAGAATTCCCATCTCCACTTGAGTGATAAAAAGCATTGGAGAGAAGCTCTTCACTTACTAATCGCAGAATATCAATATTGATGGCACCAGAGAAATCTTCACTAAAATGATTTCCCATAGCAGAGACGATACCTGCAATATTCTTATTGCTATCTAGTTCCCATTTTTCTTTTTTATAATTTTCATTTATATAATCATCTAAATTAAATTTTAATTTACTCTCAAGGATTTCAACTAATTTTGTTTCCCGCCCTAAATTAATCGTATTGAAACCGATAAGATGATTCACAGAACTTTCAGCTAAGAGTTGGGCTATATTATCTTCATTTGATAATTTGGTAATAACGACAGAGTCTGGTGTTAATTTAGTTTTTAGGTTGTTAAATTGCTCAACTGTATCGATTACAATTTTTGCACTATCAAATGAAACACAAACTAACGTAATATCATCTTGTAAGGGGGTGTTTTTTACATGTTCATTGAAATCTTCCATTACTAAATAGATGATTCCACTTGCATCTTTTGGACATGCCTTAAATAAACTTTTTAGAAAATTTCTTTGTCCCCAAGCTTTTCCATCTACTGCCATTTCAGTTAGACCGTCGGAGAATAAAATCACGCGATCACCAGTGCCAATAAGTTGTTGAGCCTCAAGATATTCTGAATCGTATGCTTCCCCCACTCTCTTACCATTATTTTCTTGGAGTGGATGCACACCTTCTTTGGAATAATTGTCTTCAACTTTACGAATAAGATACGGTGTCATATGTGAAGCGTTTGAATATTTAATTGATTTATTTTCATCGTCGATTTCTAAAACAAAGGCAGTCATTAAAATTTCTGAATTCATGGAGCAGATAACTTTATTTAATCGCTCTAAAACTCTTTTGGGAGAGACATATTGATTTTCTGACTCAATTTTCAAAGTAGAAATACAACTATGCGCTGCTGCTGTAATAAGGGCCGCGGGAACTCCATGCCCAGTAGCATCACATACAATTATAGTGGTTTTTGATCCTTGTTCAAAAAATCCCCACCAGTCACCACTACATTCTGAAGCAGGCTTATAAAGGCCATCAAAACTATAGTTTTCTTTAATGACAGCGTGTTTTGGAAAAAATGAGTGTTGTACTAAGTGAGCTACTTTTAATTCGCTCTCTAGCCTTGCCTTCTCTTTCATCTCTTCCATAAAACCTACAATCTTATCTTTCATGTCCACAAATGAATCTGTTAATGCTCCTATTTCATCATTTCCTAAAGCGATAGGATGGACATCGAAATTTCCTTCTGCCACTTGGGCAGTTGCTAAAAATAAAGTCTGTACATTTTTGGTCATCCGTTTGGTAAAGAGAATTCCCGCGATTACAGCTATTGATAAAATAAGAATTCCAAAATAAAGAGATTTTTGAATCAATTCTCTTGAGGCTAAGAAGGCTTTATTTTCTTCAATCTCAGTTATGGCAATGAGCCCCAAACCGGGAACTTTTGAAAAAGCGCGAATGATGGCCACTCCATTATTCGTAAAGCGTTTTACTCCCTGTTGAATATCTTGAATAGTTGGGTCTTTTATAACGCTAATTAAGTCTGAACTTTCAGAGATATTATTTAATTTGAAAAAGACTTTTCCACTATCAGTAAGAATATAAGTACCATACTTTAGAGTTTCATTCATTAATGGCATTAGTTTTTCGTATGAAATATGAATAGCGCATTTAAGATTTTTATCTATAGAGCGAATAACAGAAAAGTGTGCTGGGAAATTTTTAACAGGTGACATCTCTAGGCGAGTTTCACCAAAGGGAGTTGCTTTTAATAAATTTAAGACTCCACTCTCAGCACTTAATTCTAATAAAGCCTTTTTATCAAAAAGGTAGTCTTGATTATTTACGAGGCACTCAATTCCAAAAATCTCTTCATGATTTGCTATAATAGAGGATAGCTTTTTAGCTATCTCAGAATCTTTTAATCCATCTAAAAGCAAAACATCTTCATTCATTAAAAGTTTTGCTCGCTCTGCTACTGAAATAGAATTTGTAAGAGTAATAGAGTAAACATCTGCTGCTTTATCTTCTTTAAAAATATTTAGTGCGTACGAAAGATAGAACCCCATAGTCAATAACAAGAGAGTTGTGATCACCACGACGAACTTATATTTCAACGGAAATTTGACTTTTCTTATCAAGATTAATCTTCCTAGCAATTATTTCTTTTATCTAATGTTACAATAAAATTAAGAAATTACCCAATAGTGGAAGAAATGAGACTTAAATCCTTTGATAACCTTTTAATCGGCACAATGAGCTTTGTAGCGCTCATCTGCGTTTATATGCTCTACGGTGCAAAATATTTCAATCACCCAAACGGTCCCGATATAAAAATAGCTTCTATTGTAGAGCAGATAAAAACAGTCAAACGAAAAAGAGACTTCTATCAAAGTTGGGTGGATGTAAGCCCTGGAGATTCACTCTCGCAAAACGATGAGATCTATACTCATGGACAAAGTTCGGCCAAAATAAACTTTGTAAATGGACCAGAAATTAGTTTATTTGAAAATTCCTTATTAAGAATAAAGGCGAAGACTTTGGGCAACACCCTCACTCTTGAAAAAGGAAATCTTTCAGCGAGACTAACTCCTACATCACCCAACTTAGATGTTGTCCTAAATGGGAAAAAATATTCATTCGAATCCAAAAATGCGAATATTCAAATCGAGCAGGGAAAAACTGAAAATAAATTTATGCTTTTGGATGGAAGGGCCAAAATAAAAATTAACCAAGAGGCTCAAGAACTCTCCCCTAATCAAATTCTTATTCAAAACAAAGAAACAGGGAAAGTAAAAATTAAAGAACTTCCTTTTGTTTTAAAAGGTCCTATTCAAAACTTAAATCAATACTTTGTAAACCAACAGGCAATAGATTTTAACTGGAATTACACATCTGGTCCCACCCCCCTAAAAATCACAATTGCTAGAGATTCAATATTTTCTGATATTTTAGAAACTAAGGTCATAGACACTGATCATTACACTCAATCTTTTAATAAGGCCGGAACCTATTATTGGAAAATTTCTTCTGCCAATGATATTGAAGACCTCTCTGGTCCCATTAGAAGTTTTACTCTAAAAGAAGAACATGCTCCGGAAGTTACGATAGATAAAAATATTTTATACATTGGACCAAAAAAAGCCGAAAAAGTTTTTATTAATTGGTCTAAAGAAAGTGCCAAAAACTTTGTGTTAAAAATAGAAAATCCTAATAAAAAAATTGAGACTCTAGAATTAGCTCAAAACAATTTTGATCTGCAAGCTAATTTAATCGGAACATATAATGTCTCAGTGAAAATAAACGAAGATTTGCGCCCCCTCGCTCTTTGGAGTGCACCAACAACGATTGAAGTACTTGAAGCAAAATCTATTTCCATAACAAGTATTACTTCAGAAATAATTGAAAAAGTTAATTATAATAATCAACCACTCACCCAAATTCTCTCTTGGAATGGGCCTAGTTCTGATGTTACATATAAAATAAAATTAACTAAAGATTCTATAAACAAAAATTTTGAAACAACAAGTACAACTTTCCCCTTAATCTTAAACTCTCCAGGGGAGTACAAGTGGGAAATAATTGGTGAAAGCTCGGCCGGAATTTTAACAAATTCAATACATGGAAAAATTCTTCTCCAGTCGCCAATGAGATTAGCCCAAAATCCTGCTGAAGGTGCAGTAATCGAATTAGATAAACCAGATCAACTCGTCTCTTTTAAATGGGATCAAATTGAAAACACTAAGGAGTATCAATTGGAATTATCCAATGAATCAAGTTTTCAAAAAATTGTTTTTACTAAAGACTCAGAGAGTAACAATCTTTCAACCACAATTGCCCAAACCGGCAGATACTATTGGCGAGTTAAAATAAAAAAGGGAAATAAAGTTGAATACTCAAATCCTGTAAGTGTTGAAATCAAACCTTCTCCTCCTCTTGAGCGACCAGAGATATCACCCAACATTAAAATCAAAATAAAATACTTAGATGATAAAACAACTAATTTTCATTTAATTGATTTACTTATTGCCAAAGCATTTGCTGACGATCCTATTGCTGTCGCCGAATGGGATTTACCTGCAAATTCTAGAGCAAAAAATTATATTGTCGAAGTGTATGAAGACCAGAAGTTAACAAAGCTCATAAAAAGAATTGAAGCATCTTCTCCCCATGTTGTCTGGAAAAACGCTACAATTGGTAAGTTTTATTGGCGAGTCTCTTATGAAGATTATTGGGGAAGAAAAACTGATTTTTCGAAAATTGCAGTTTTAGAAGCTGAGATTGATCCTGCATTTATAAAACCGGAGCCTCCAAAAGCTGTTGAAAAGCTTACTCCTCCCCCAATTTATCTCGTTTCTCCCAAACACAGGGAAAATATTTTAGAAAATAGTGAAGATGAAGCCGAATTTCAATGGGAAGCAATTCCTGAGACGAAAATTTATGAATTGGACATAGCGAGTGATTTAGAATTTGAAAAGATGATTTTCAAAACAAAGCTCAATCAAACAACAGTGAAAATTCGATGTAAGGATCTCAAAGAAACTGCTGGAGACTACTATTGGAAAGTCTTAACGAATGAGGGGAGTTCATCTAAACGCCGTATGCTTCATGCGAATTGCCTTCCTAAAACAGTAATCTCTCCAACTGAACCAATAGTTGTTGCAAAAAAAGAAGAAATTTCAATTGTTGCTAAAAATTTAAAATTTGCTCGTCTTGGTTTTTATCCTCATCACCTCACCTACACCAATACGGCTACTGCCTACACGGCAAAAGTAAGTGGAAATGCTCTGAATAGTTGGTATGGGATGTATCAGGCACCAGTTGATTGGAAATTTTTTCAGCTTTTTAATTCAACCTTCTACATAAGTAGAGGAAAAGTTTTTAAAAGCACCACCTTTACAGATATGGAATTAAATTTTAAAGTTCATCGATTCTCTGAGGGGCTTTCGTGGGGGCCAGTCTTCGCCTTTATCAAAAAAACACTTTATGTAGAATCAAATCTCGCTATTACTAGCGCAACTCATGCCTCTCCACTTTTAGGCGCTTTTATACAAAAGAATTTTGAAAAAGTAACAATTAATGCTGAAGCAAAATTTGGTGGAACACTTGATCTACATGCAGATCTTTTAATGGAAGTGAAAAAGAACATTATGGTAGGACCATTCATTGACTCGACTACACTAACTAAAGACACCAACAAGCATAGTTTTTCAAGATTTGGGATGAATTTGAGTTACACTTTTCCTCTTAATTAACCGATAAATAACCATGAATCGAATTCTTTCTTACACACTTTATCCAATGATACTGATAACAGCGACGCTTGCCTATTTGTTGAGTTATCAGCTCACCCATATGCATTTGGTTGCTCTTTATTGTGGGGTTACCTTGTCCGCCATTATTGTCTATATTGCCGAAAAATTTTATCCCTTACATACAGAATGGATTCCAGAAAAAAATGATCTTGTAACTGATGTCTTTTTTTATTCAGTAATTGTTCAAGTCTTCTTTCCTTTCCTTTTGTACTTCACCGGTACGGCCATATTAAAGTGCTTAGGATTTAAAGTAGGTATAGTTTTAAATATATGGCCTCATCATTATTCTAAAATAACTCAATTTTTTCTCCTTGCTATCAGTGGTGAATTTTTTCAATACTGGTGGCATCGCCTATGTCACACTTATCGCATATTATGGCCGGTGCATGCTCCTCATCACTTCCCTCAAAAACTTTATTCTTGGAATACTTCCCGCTTTCATTTCTTAGATAAACTTGTGGAATTTTTTTTCACCATTTTTATTTTTATGGCGTTGGGATTAAGTTTTGAAATCCTCTCCTACTACTACCTCTTTTTTGCTATCACCGGATATATTCAACATTCAAATTTAGGTATTAAAATGGGCTGGCTTGATTATATTATTGCCTCTGGAGAAACTCACCGTTTTCACCATGATTCTAATATTAGTAAAAGCAAAATAAATTACGCAAATAACTTTGTTTTATTTGATTTGCTCTTTAAAACGTTTAAAAGAGCACCCGATGAAAAATTAGTTTTAGTTGGAGTTCGCTCGAAAAATACCCCGAAGAACCTACAAGAAGAAACTCTTTATCCCATCACTTACTACAAAGCAGAGTCGTTCAAGCTCATTCTAAAAATCGCAATGAAGGTCATCAACATAAAGAAGGTGACTCCGTTGAAAAAAGCTGCGAGCAATCCAAAAGAGGCCCAAAGCCAACAACTATTACATATAATAAAGATCAATGAATCAACGGCATTTGGAATTGAACATGATTTTAAAAATATAAAATCAGTAAAAGATTTTAAAGCTCGCGTACCGATCAGAGATTATGAAGAACATCGCCCATATATTGAGCGAATTTTTACAGGAGAAGACAATTCAATAAGTGCCACTCCACCTCATTATTTTACAAAGACCAGTGGAACAACAGGTCTTCCTAAATATATTCCCGTTAATATAGATGCCCAAAACAATTATATTACATCTCAACAAATTCTTTCACATTCCCTTTACTCCCTAGCTCCAGATTATCTCTCTGGTGATATATTCTCTGTGACAGGAGTTGAGTGCGAAGAAATTCTCTTTAATAAATGGCCCTGTGGATCGATGTCTGGAAAACTTTATTCATTGGCGCATAAATCTATAAAAGCAAAACATGTCTTTCAAAAAGACATTGCTAAATTAAATGATTCAGAAAAAAAATACTTTTATTTAGCTGCCCTTGCTCTTCTTTCTCCTAATATTAGTTTTTATGTCTCACCAAATCCTTCGACACTACTTAAAATTTTCGAAGTGATTAATAGCAAAAGATTTGAATTAAAAAAATTAATAATTGATGGTAGTGATCCTATTATCTCTGGATTTGCTAATCATTTCCCTCATGCACTCGAGTTACTTGAAACGGAAACAGTACTGAAAATCAGCGATGTCTGGCAAAATCTTAAAGTGCTCTCTCTTTGGACCCATGGAAGCTGCTCATACTTAATTCCGCAAATAAAAAATCAAATCGCTCCTAAGACACATTTAACAGAATTAGGTTTTTTATGTAGCGAATTCTACGGCACCCTTCCAGTTGATGCAAATCCTAATAATCAAATCCCTACTCTCTTAGATAATTATTTCGAATTTATAGAAAAAAATGATTATGAATCTGGCTCTCGTGAAACAATCGATCTCCATGAATTAAAAATAAATTCTGAATATTATATAATAGTCACGACTCCAGGGTGTTTTTATCGCTACAATATATTCGATATTATAAAAGTTACTGGCTTCTACGAATCAACTCCAACAATTGTTTTTTCTCAAAAGGGAAAGGGAATTACAAATATCACTGGAGAAAAGCTCTCTGAGAAACAATTAATTTCATTTTTTGAAATGCAAAACAGCAAAGAACATATAGCGCATTTTTTTATTTGTCTCGCTGATCTAGTTTCTCAAAGTTACACCCTTTATCTAGAATTAGACCCTAATTGCAAAATAGAAAATTCAAAATTAGAAGTTGAACTTGATCACTATTTAAAAACAGTCAACATTGAATACGCGAGTAAAGTTGCCGACCAGAGACTGGCCCCCATAAAAATCGTTCTTTTAAAAACGGGAACGGCTGAACTCTTTCGCAGTCACTGCATAAAAAAAGGGCAGAGCGAAGCTCAATTTAAATTTTTATTCCTGCAACTTAAAACAAATATAGATTTCCCATTTGAGGCTCACGAACGGTGAAAAAGAGAATCGTAAGTTTTCAGTCTATTGAAATCCCTTTTAAAGCAAAATTTGCTCACCATACTGCAATTCGGGAATCTACTGAAACGATTATTGTTGAAATTAAAAATGAAAATGGATTAATTGGTTTTGGTGAGGCATGTCCACGCTCTTATGTGACTGGAGAGACAGTCGTATCAGTCAGTGTGTTCCTTGAACAAGTTACACCAGATATGAGCGCCATTAAGTCTTTAGAAGACATAAAAATATTACAAATAAGCTTAAAAAATGAAATTGATAAAAACCCCAGCGCATGGTGTGCACTAGAAATGGCAATGCTCGACTTATTGGCCCGTGAAAAAAAAATTTCGATAGAAGAATTGCTAAATATCTCAACTCAACAAAACCGCGCCCCCTATACTGCAGTTCAGGGTATTGACTCATTCCTAAAAGTTTTAATAAAATTTCTTATATACAAATTTTTTGGTTTTTCGGATTTCAAATTTAAATTAAGCGGAAACCAGCAAGAAGATTTGAAAGTTTTAAAACTCCTAGAACTTTCTTCAAAATCAATTCGAGTTGATGCTAATAATTTATTTAAAACAGCAGATGAAACAATTGCGTATTTAACTCCCCTACGCACTTATATTTGGGCCATAGAAGAGCCTGTCGCTCCAAATGATTTTCATGGAATGCAAAAAATCGCAGAGACACTAAAATTAAAAATCATATTAGATGAAAGTTTTTTAAACCAATCATCAATCGAGCCAATTAAAGGAATGAAAGATCTCTATATTCCGAACCTTCGCATCTCTAAACTGGGAGGAATTTTAAGAACTCTAACACTAATAGAGCAACTTGAATCCCTGGGGATTGATTGGATTTTAGGATCTCATGTTGGAGAAATGAGTTTACTTACGAGGGCCTCTCTTCTCATTTCAGGAAGTCATCACAAACACCTGAAGGCTATCGAAGGTGGATTTAGCACTCATTTATTAAGTTATGATCCATTCTTTCCTAATTTAAAATTGGGAATGGGGGCCACTATCAATTGGAAAAAATATTCACTTGCGAAAAAACCTGGCCTGGGAATGGACTATAAGAGGAAAGAATGAAAAAAATATTAGTTGGAATCATTGTCAGCATCCCTTTTTTAGTACTAATGAGTTTTATCAATATTCATCTTCTGTTTGAATCCAAAATCATTATTATTTTTCTCATTGGGATTGTCGCTTCTTATTACCAGGCAGATTACAATCCATTAAAAGGCAATAATAACGATCTAGATAAGGGCACTGTTTTGCAAATTATCTGGACGGTTTATTTAACGGAAGCTCTGGCATTATCAGAAGCTTTTTTTATGAATCGTGAGCAAGCTTTTAAATATGATTGGTTCACTTATCTATTTTTAGCGATCGCTCTTTTTGGTCTTATCTTTAGGAGTTGGGCCTATATTACGCTGGGGAAATTCTTTACTATGCATTTGCAAACCAAAAACGATCAACCCCTCATTGAAAATGGTCCATACCGCTTTTTACGTCATCCGAGCTATACGGGAGCATTTCTGACTTACTCGTTCATTCCGCTTTTTTTAGGTTCATACAGAGCGGCAATACTCTCTGTGCTTTTACTTTTGTTTGCATTCTATAGACGAATTATTTTAGAAGAAAAAATGTTGGTAGCTCACTTAGGTGAAAAATATAACTCATTTTGCCAAAAACGCTCGCGACTCATTCCTTTTATTTGGTAGTGGCAAGTAGATCTTCAGCATCTACAATATCAAAATCTAGTGAGATATCTCGAAGCAGTGTATATAAACTTTTACATGGCCCAATATTCACAAATCGTGTTACACCATGCTCATTATAAAGTTTGGTGATAGCTTGTTCGAAATGAATCGTTCGAGTAATCGTTTCTAAAAATTCCGTTTTTATTTCTTTTGGATCAGTAAGTGATTTGCAACTTATTGTCGAAAAAATGGGAATGAGTGGCTTCATCGTTTGCACGTTCATAAACTCATCACGACTTGCATCTACATATGGCAAGATATAGCGTGAATGCGCAGGATAATCAATAATCGGCATAATCCGCCATCCACGCTCGCGCGCTCTTTCTCGAACAAGTTCAAGAGATTTAAATAGTGCCCCTACATTTAAAAAGCGCGAAGTTAAAATAGAGACATCAACTCCCATGCTCTCAAACCAGTCAAAGTCTTCGGTTGTAAAAGGACGGGCGAGCGTTGTGGCCACACCAATATTTCCACCGAGCTTATCAATACCATCAATTTTGTAAGTGAATCTTACGTGTGAGACGACAGCGACTTCAAAATCATAAGCTCCGGCCGAAACGGTGCGAGCAATATCCCCAAGGGAAACACCAACCATCCACTCTGGATTAGGAAAATGTTCGCGCAAATGATCGACAACTCCCACTTGAATGGCCGAGATAACAACTGCTGCCAGAGAGATATTATCTATCCGGTAAATTTCATCAGTATTTCTTTGTTTAAGCATTCCCATAAGATCAGTCTTAAGGTTAAGCTCGCGCAAAAGGGCCGTCTGCGCCTGTTCAAGACGTTTGATGACATGAGGAAGTTTAAGATATCTCTCGCGATCTTTTTGGCGTAGAAGCCCATTAAGCCCGGGAAAAACGAAGGCCGTTTTCATTCTGATTTACCCTCGAAAATTCTGAATTCAATTCTGCCCACAGTGTGCTTTCCACACCAACACTTTCATCTGAGATTGCGTTGCTCGGAAGATCTTCTAAAATTCTAAAATAGGCATAACTTAAGGGAACATTGTTGGTATTATAAATCATTTTTTTATAATGATTATCAAATCGATTTAAAATAATTGATTCACTCACACCAGCAACTTTTGCTTTTACAATATAATCATTCACTAGAGCAGAAAGTGATTTTTCCAAATCACGAAATTCACTATTTTTTCTAAAGACCATTCTTTGTAACGTATTAGCATCTTTTAAATGCTGAGCTCTAGGTGGTGAAAAACAATTTTCACCACAACTTAAAGCATAATTCCATGCAACTTCTAATTGACCATCTTTTGAAATACGCTCTTCAAGATCACAATTAAATTCCGGTCCATAGAGATTAAGTATTTGTCTAAGGGCCAAGTTCATTCGCTTTAACATCATCAAACAAAGCTCTTCTTCTAGACGGTATAATTTAGATAAAGACATGCGCTCACTTGCATCAAGCTTGGCATACATTTGTTTACCTAATTCGATATGCTCATTTTCATCTTCCATAATTCCTGGAAGTTCGGCCTTAACAATTTCCAGCTTACTCATCGATAGATACAAGCTGTAAATTCTAAATGGAAAGCGCTCAATCGTTTGAGCTCCATGAACATAGGCTGCATGCCTGTGGTTGGCTTCTCTTAAAAGAGGAGTATTGAAAAATCCCAAGATAAACTCTTGCCCGATTTTTTTCCATTCTTCTTCAATAAGATAATATTTGAGCTCAGGGTAAATGGTAACTGGTCGCATCTCTTCAAGTATTCTTGCGTGTCTTTGCTCGTCTTTTACGTGCTCAATAATATTTCTTAGGGCTTCTGCTGGAGTCGCTTTTGTGATATTGCTTAAAATATATTTTGCAGCAATGTCTTCTAACATAGACATATTGCCTAGCCAAATCGACTCGAGATAAATGTCGTTAGTGACCAGCTCTAAAAGAGGACTAACCTCCTTTTTAAAACTCGCCAGTTTGTGTCTTGAATCCACGTTCAATCCTCATGTAATTGATGATGATCTATTTTTACATATATATAGGATTTGAGGGAAGATGTGTAAAAAATACATGTGCTTTTGGGACTAAATTCTATTTTTTAAGTCCTCTATGATTCGATTAAAGAGATTCACCTCTTTCCAGATAAGTCTTGAGGACTAAAAAAAAATTCTTTTTTTCTTATATTTATATTTTAAAATTTAATCGTACTTAATAACATAATTCGTGTCTTGGATCATCTTTACCAAGCTCCTAAATTAATACAGGTGTTCATCACTGATAATAGTCAGGGCAAATTTATTCTTCATAATAGTCATTGAATTATTTTTTATGATTTCTCCGCTGAAAACAAAATAGTTATTCTCACGATCTAATAACTTTACTTTGATTTCAAGCGAATCATCGGGCTTGGCAAAATTTAAAAATTTTGAGCTATAAACTTTAGAGAGAACACCAATCGCATGGCCCTTTGTTTTTTCTGAATCATAATTAGCAACTGGAGAATAAAACTTAGTCATCAAAACACCAGCACTTTGTGTCGTCATTTCTTGCATCATTGCACCAGGAACGACAGGGGCATTAGGAAAATGACCTTTAAAAAAATAGTCATTCGTAAGACTTAGAGTTTTGTAAGTCGTAATCTCTACTTCCGAAACACTTAAGACTTCATCAATAAGTAGATAAGGATCACGGTGATGTAAGAGTTTCTGAATACCAGTTTTATTTATTTTTTCCATATAGATTTATATCGAAAATAAATTAGTATGAAAAGTATTTGTCGGTTTGCATTGATTAGACAAATGATTTTTGTTCCTAGAGATATGAGACTTCAGGCATAGAAGTCTAAGACTACTTTTTCCCAGGAAATTTATAATCTCCTGGATTGGCCCACTTCATAAAAGAATGGTAAATATGCTCAAATTTAGAATTGGGATTATTGTCTTTATAAACTTCGTCCTCGCGATAAGACTGCAACTCCATTGCCTCAATTTTTGCTTGGATCTCAGGCAGGTTTAAACCCTTCAAGATAATGCCTTCGAGTTTTTTAAAATTGGCATTTTCATTGGCAGAGAAATCTTTATCTAGAAAGCCAATCACTCTTAAGGTATTCAGTAAAAATGCCAGATCAACTTTGTCAGTTATTTTCCCATAGGCTTCTTCAAAATTTTTCCCACGCTCAAGGTCATCTTTTAAAATCAACTTTTGTTCCGATGTGCAAGGAAGTGTTTGAATTCTATCTTCCACCCATTTGCGCTCTTGAGTGCTCACTATATTGTCTAGATGAACTGCTGCTACACAGGCCCGCCACATATTAAACTTGCTATCTGTCAAAGGGATCATAAAGGCTCGCTTTTTTACTCGGATTTTTTTGTTTTTCGGTATTTAATAAAATAAATTAAGTAATAAATTTATGAAGAATAGGGTCTACTTTAGAAATATTACTAGTTAGGATAGATAATATGGAATATTCAAAATTAGAACAGTTTTACAAGGATGATGCTTATTGCGGATTTGGATCAGAAATAAAAGTTGAGCGATACAAAGAATACGCTGAATATGTAAAGTCCCATGTGTCTAATAAAGTTTTTGAAATTGGATCAGGACTTGGTCTTGCAGCCTTAGCAATCAAATTGGCCGGAGTAGAAGTAAGTGCAACAGATATTTTTCCCCAAAATGCAGAAAAAACTTTTTTAAAAAATAACATTTCCATTGAAGTCATAGAACTCAATGTGAACAAAATAACATTAGCAGATAATGTTGTTGATAACTTCTGTCTTTATCAAGTAATGGAGCATATCGAATCGCCGGAAATAGCAATTGCAGAAATATATAGAACTCTTAAACCTGGAGGTTCATTTATATTAGTAGGTCCTAATTTAATTTCACCTTTAACCAGTCTTAAGAGTTTTGTTATGGCCATCACCCGCAAATGGGATACACCCTTTTTTAGTCGCAACGATGGATATGAATTCCCATTTGGCAGTACCGTTGTTGAATGCTTTTTTATTATTTTTATTAATTTATATCGGACTTTTCTAAAATTATTATTAAAAAGCAAGCGCAATATTATTTTTCGAAAGCCCTGCTTAATAAAACCTGCGATAAGTGACTCTGACGCTGTTATTTTATTAAATCCTATCGATATGAGAGAGATGTTACTAAAAACTGGATTTAGTATTTTAGATTATCAAACCAAGCGACTTTTTGGGTCCTTTGCAGGATCTACTTGGATAGTGGCACGCAAATAATAAATAATGGTGTTTCTCGATAAAATTTCGTCCATCTTATATGTGATTGGTCTCATAATCATTAGCATCCTATGCTATAAATACCTGGGAGAACCGATGCGTGTTCGTATTAAGCAGCTGATAACTAAACACTGAATTTTTAATTTCCTCTACCCGATTGCTTTAAAACATCAAAAGGATTATCCATTTGCTTTCTTAGGTATTGATTAATTTTCGGATCTGCACTTTCTGCCAAATCTTTATCAATCTTTGCCCCATG
>CANFHC010000025.1 GCA_947446575.1 Bacteriovoracaceae bacterium
AAAAGTCGAAAACTCTAATTTAATTTTTGATTCCACAATACCTTTTAAGACTTTGCACTTATCAAAGAAAAGAGCAAGGGAGATAGGCCATGATTCATGTTTTGAGGCATACTTAGGAACTAGAGAAGCTAGGATTTTCTACCGAACAGGCTAAAAAGTTTGTACAACTTTGGAATGGAACTTATGGATCAAAACTTTGCAACGAAGGCGGATTTTTAATGAAGGATTTAAAAACGGAGCTTCAAACAGAAATCAAAGATTTTAGAGTGCGCCCTTCTGATCAGACCCTGTTTTTTTCCAGTTTCGACACAACCCTCAAAACTAACCATTTAAAGATTTACATTAGACCTAAAAAAAACGGCTTAAAAAACCCTTCTTTTTTCTTTCGATATTTTCCATGACATTACCTTTCTCGACTAGGTCTCGGTGAAAATCCGAGGCCAGTTGAGAGCTTTCTAATAAAGCATTATATTCTTGGACAGAAAGTAGACTAACCTTCTCCGCATTTAATTCTTCACATAATTGAAAAGCAAATTGATTTAAATGATCAGTGGAATCAAATGGGCCAATCATCTTTTGATGAATATTGGCGCTTGAGAGTTCCGATTTAAATTTTTCATCATATAAAATATGTGCGGCCGCTGGGTCTAATAAACCTTTTTCATCTAAAAGATAAAGAAGATAGTAGGCAGAGTCACTATGAAGCTCAGGAAAAGCGTTTATATAGTTATAGACGCCTACAATATATTCTATATCTTTCATGAGAAAACTCCAAAGTCGACGATGACAGAACCTTCTGGAGAAAGCTCAACTTCTAGTTCATTAGGATAAGTTTGAACAATAACATTAATTTCATCTAAAACTTTATAAACAACAAAATTTTTAGAAAGATTCATTTTAACTTTTTTGCGATAGCTAGTCGGATTATAAAGCGAGAGTCTTCTGACTTCTTCAAATTTTAATTCGTTCGTAGAACTTGGTCTAGTTCGCCAGTAATAGTCTATTCCTTCAACATTTTGAATTGGAACATGCATAAGGGAAAAAGTTTCAACAATATTTTTCCAAAATTCAGCATAATCATCTACAGACATTTCTCCAAAGTTATCACCTTCTATGAGAATTAGACGACCTTCGCCCAATGAAATATTTTGAATTTGAGTTTTGTAATTTACTTTTTCGACGACGAGAGAATTTTCCAGAAAGAAAGTTTCAAAACGCTTGGCATACTCTTCTGATAAACCAGAGCGGTTTAAGATGACTCGGCCTCCGTTCATGAATGTTTTTAACATATAATTAAAAAGTGTTCTGTCGACATCGTGACCATGGAAAAGATGGACGTACTCTTGGTATGGACTTTTATTTTCGTGCAACTTTAATGTATCGCTAGAAATAACTTTATAACTCCAGCCGAAATTTGCATGCAGGTAGCTCCATAACCCAAGGTGCTCCCAACTTTGGAACATGGCACTGACGCCGTCGATTTTTTCGTAAACTTTAAAAAAAGAAAGTGGAGTAAAAACAGAGATATCTTCGTATTCATAAGCTGAATTGGCAGATAGTCTCGCAGGCAAATAAGAATTGGCCACCAGATCATTAAGTTCGCGTGTGAGTACACCTTTTTTCATTCTATGAGAAATTAAAACAGATGAAGGAATAATGTCTTTTGCCAACGATTCATAGAGTTCTGCAGTATAATCAATGGTAGAAATAGTTCCCGATAAACGTTTTAAAAATTTAGAAGTCGATGCACCCAAAAAGGCTACATCTAAAGTGCCTTCAAAATTTGCACCAATCGATTCACGAGCATTCGTTGTATATAAGTCTTGAACCGTTTTATTAAACTCAAATACGAATTGTTTTTCTTCAATCGGAGAAAGGGTCTCTCCTTCTCTTTTTTTACCTTGAAGAAAACGGCCAAAGGCTGAATCAAAAGTTTTTGAAGAATCTTCTAAAAAACTTCTGTATTGCCCATCTTGGAAATATCCTGAGCGAATTCCCCAAACATCCTCTGCGATCTTATTAGCAGCAAAATATTGACCTAATTTTTTTACGAAACGGTCAAAAGCTTCGAATACGCGAGGATCAAAAAAAGAATAAATTTTAATTAAATTGTCGTCTGCATCGATAATTCCATAGGCCATCTGTTCTATGTTTAGTGCTAACCCGCGAGCGAGCAAATGGGGCAGGCCGCCATTGGGAAGAAAAGGAGCTGGCGTCAAAGGAAGAAAAAAAACTACCTGTTTTCCAACTTCTTTAGCGATTTCAACCAATTTTTTTAAATTTGTCTCTGGGCGGTGCTCATCAAAATCAAATTGGTCTCCTGTATCAGAGTGAAAAGACCAATTTAATGGAATAATAATTCGCGTTCCAGGAAACTCCTGAAGCTTGGTTCTCCATAAGCTCGCAGAAGTTTTCCAATAGAAAAACCAATTTTCGCCAGGAAATACTGTGTCTAGGTCGCGTGGGACGGGGGTCGTGAGAGTCACTACTAACACCTCATGTCTTACAGTGTCTGTCTAAATTTGTTATAAATTCAGGACTTAATAATTACAAAAATTATAATCTGCAAAAAGGCGGTAAAGCAATGTGGTTTTTCACTCAAGAAGAAAAAGACCTCCAGAGACTCTGTAAAGATTTCGCGAGCAAAGAATTAGCTCCATTTGCAGAAATGCATGATGAAAAAGAATCATTCAACTTGGCTGCCTTTAAAAAAATGGGGGAGCTAGGTGTTCTTGGTATTACAGCTGACCCGGAATATGGCGGAGCTGGCATGGGTGCAGTGGCTGCAACAATTGTGATGGAAGAATTTGGTAAAGCGTGTGCTGGCTCAACTCTTTCCTATCTTGCTCACTCTATTTTGTGTGTAAATAATATTCAAAATAATGGTTCAGCAGAACAAAAAGCAAAATATCTTCCAAAACTTATCTCTGGTGAGCATGTTGGATGTATGGGAATGAGTGAACCTGAATATGGTTCTGATGCTGTTGGAATTCAAACGAAAGCGACTAAAAATGCTGACGGAACTTTTTCTATCAATGGTGCAAAAATGTGGATCACAAACGCTCAGTACGCTGATGTCGCTTATGTTTACACTCGCACTGGAGCTGAGAAAAAAAATCTTTCGACTTTTATTGTGGAAAAAGGAACTCCGGGATTTTCTGTTGGAAAGCCAATTCACAAGATGGGAATGAGATCTTCTCCTACAGGTGAATTAGTTTTTGAAAATGCCAAAGTTGAAAGTTCTCAATTAGTAGGTAACGTTGGTGATTCTGTTTATCACATGATGAAAAACCTAGATATTGAACGCATCACGATTTCAGGAATTTCTCTTGGCATTGCTCAAGCTTGTGTTGAACAATGTGTGAAATATTCTGGTGAGAGAAAACAATTCGGAAAACATATTGGCTCATACCAATTGATTCAAAAAATGCTTGCTGAAATGGCAACAGAAACTGAAATGATGAGAAGTTTTCTTTATACGACTGCTAAAAAATACGATATGGGAGAGCGCGGTCCTTCTATGGCCGCACAAGTAAAATTAGCTTTGCCCAAAATGGCAACGAAAATTGCTCTTGATGCAATCCAACTCCATGGCGGTTACGGTTACTCTCGTGAGTTTCCTCTTGAGCGCATGATGAGAGATAATAAATTAAATGAAATTGGCGCTGGAACAAATGAAGTCATGATTATGATCATTGCAAAAAATCTTTTAAAGGGACTAGAAAGCTAAGATGAATGAATTACAACTTGAATTAAAAAACCAATTAGAAAAATACCGTTTACAAAAAATTGAGCCCCATATGGAGCACGATGACGAGACGGAAAATTTTCGCATGGATATTTTTAACGAACTAGGCGCTCTTGGTTTTACTGGAATGACTCTTCCAGAAGAATTTGGAGGTATGGGATTATCTTATGAAGATTTTTCCATCGCACTTTGTGAGATCGCTAAATCTTCTGTGAGTTATGCCGTAACAATTTCTGTTTCAAGCATGGTTCAAGCTATTCTTAATGAATTTGGAAATGCCGATCAAAAGAAAAAATACCTTCCGGCCCTGACTTCTGGAGCTGAGATTGGAGCTTTTTGCTTAAGTGAATCAGGAGCTGGATCAGATGCTGCTGCTCTTATTTCAACAGCAAAAAAATCTAATCAAAATGGAATAGATGGATACGTTTTAAATGGATCAAAAATTTGGATTACTTCTGGGGGAATTGCTAAAACATATATCGTCATGGCACGCACTGGAGCTTCGGGAGGATCCGGCGTATCTGCTTTTATCGTCAGAGACGGCACACCAGGATTTAGTTACGGAAAAAAAGAAAAAAAGATGGGATGGAGAATTAGTCCAACTCGCGAACTTATTTTTCACAACTGTTTTATACCTGCCGAAAATCTTCTCGCAAGTGAAGGTGAAGGGTTTAAAATAGCTATGGCGGCACTTGAAAAAGGGCGCTTTACGATAGGGGCCATTGCAGTCGGGTGTGCAGAGAGAGCTCTAGATGAATCAGTTCGCTACGCCCTTACTCGTCAGCAATTTAAGCAAGCCATTTTCGATTTTCAAGGTTTGCAATTTATGATGGCCGATATGGCCACAGAAATTGAATGCTCAAGACTTTTAGTTCTGCAATCAGCAAGAGACTATGACAACCAAACTCCCAACGCAAAGCTTGCTTGTATGGCAAAGTTAAAAGCAACTGATACGGCAATGAAAGTCACAACTGATGCTGTTCAGATTTTAGGTGGTGTTGGTTATACGCGCGAATATCCTGTTGAACGTTTCATGAGAGATGCCAAAGTTCTGCAAATTGTCGAAGGGACTAATCAGATTCAACGAGTCGTTATTGCTCGCAATCTAAAAAAAGAATACACGACTCATTAATTTTTTTTGAAAGGTATCTATGAGCTTAAATTTTATTTTTTCTGGGAAGCCTAAAAATATTGATTTGAAAAAGTTAGACTCTTTTAAGAACATTATTAAAAATCCCGCGACTCAATTTTTTCATACGTTCGAACGAACAGATTTAATTGAGAGTTCAAAAAATATTTTTAATCTTTTCAAAGAAAAAAAAGTGTTTGTCCACATTGGAATTGGCGGCTCTAGCCTTGGTCCAGAAATGCTTGTTAATGCTCTTAAAAAAAATGATCAAGAATTTATTTTTGTTAATAATATTGACCCTGACGAAATTCATTCTCAACTAAAAAATCTAAACATCAATGAATGCCTATTTTATTTTGTTTCGAAGTCAGGTGGGACAGCTGAAACAATGGCTGCCCTTGCAATCATCACAAATTTTCTCACAGACAAAAATGTCGCAAAAGCTAATTTAAGAAATTATTTTGTTTTTGCTACTGATCCAAACAAGAGTGAACTTCTCGACATGGCTCGCGAGTTAAATATATTGCACCTTGAAGTTCCCAGTGATGTTGGAGGCCGATTTTGTGCGCTTACTCCAGTGGGTTACCTCCCTGCTCTTTTTGCAGGAATAAATATCGATCAACTTATTATTGGTGCAAAATCAGCTCAGAAACTTTGCCTGTTGGAATCTAAAGAGAATCTACTTTTAAAAACTGCTGAATTTTTATATGAGTTAAAACAAAATAATCAGATTGATCAAACAGTAATGATGCCCTATTCATCAAAATTGCGCTCCTTTTCTTTTTGGTTTGCCCAATTATGGGCTGAAAGTTTAGGAAAAAAAATGAATCGCCTTGGTGAAACCGTCAATATTGGATTCACGCCAATTGTTGGATATGGGGCTACAGATCAACACTCTCAGATGCAACTTTTTATGGAAGGTCCAAAGAATAAATGCCTTTTCTTGATTGAAGTTTTAAATTTTGATCACGACTATTTGCTTTCTTCAGTTTTAACGGGAAAAACCCAAGATAAATTATCAAGTTTTAGTTTATCCCAATTGATGAGAGCAGAGTTAAACGGAACGATTAAAGCATTAGCAGAAAATAGCCGGCCAACAATCCATATCCAAATAGAAAGAAATGACGAATTTCATTTGGGAGAGCTTATTGTATTCTTCGAATCTCTAACGGCCTTAATGGGTGAGTATCTAATGATTGATCCTTTTGATCAACCAGGAGTTGAGGCAGGAAAGATTTATGCATTTCATTTTTTGAACCAGTTGAAAAAATTCTAGCTTCCAGTTAAAATTATAGCCTAGTAATCGTTTTTTTATAAGGATCAAACTTTAATGAGTACTGATGATACAACCATCGTCTTAACAGATATAAGAGCAGCTTTGCAAGCTTCAGAAAAAGAAGCGCAACTAAAACCTGCGGCACTTCTGGTTGTTGGTGGCGATTTAAATGGAACTCTCTTTGATTTAATTGGACCGCAAGTTGGAATCGGAAGAAATGCTGACAATACAATTGCATTGGAATTCAATGGTGTTTCAAGATACCACTTCAAACTTTTAGCAAGTGGTGAAACACATGTATTAGAAGATTGTGGATCAAAAAACGGAACTTATCTCAATAATAAAAAAGTAGAGATGCTCACTCCCCTTGCTAAGGGTGACATTATCAAAATTGGAAGTATCGCCCTTAAGTATTTACCTAAAGGTGACCCAGAACGATTAACTTACGATAAATTAAATCTTGAAGCTAATACTGATAAACATACTGGTTGCTATAACAAAGGTTATTTCAACAACCGCATCACCCTAGAAGTAAACAAATGCAAAGTAACAGGTGAGCCGCTTTCACTTATTATTTTTGACTTGGATCATTTTAAAAAATTAAATGATGGTTACGGACACGATGCTGGTGACTATGTTTTAAAAGAAATGGCCGCTATTATTCGAGCAAACGGCATTCGTGAGCAAGATGTATTTGCTCGCTACGGTGGAGAAGAATTCGTCATTCTTCTTCCAAAAACAAATCTAAAGCAATCATTCGAAATCGCTGAACGACTTAGAAAATTGATTGAGAACAAAGAATTTCTTTACGATGGGAAAAGACTTCCTGTTACAGCATCTATCGGAGTTGCAGATTATCGCCAAGGCGTTGTCACCGGAACAGATCTTTTCAAAAGAGCTGACGAGGCCGTCTATAAAGCTAAGGAAGGCGGCAGAAATCAAGTACAATTCTATAGGGGCCAATGAGTCTAGAGAAACGCGACTTTTCTAATCCAAAAATTGAAATTTTGCCCGAACATATTATCGACCAAATCAAGGCCGGAGAAGTCTTAGAGCGCCCTGCCTCTTTAGTTAAAGAGTTGATAGAGAATTCGCTAGACGCTGGATCAACTGAAATCAATTTACACCTCATCGAAAATGGTCTCGACCTCTTGTCTATTGAAGACAATGGGCATGGGATGAATTTTGAAAATCTTCCGTATGCTTTTCTACGCCATGCTACATCTAAATTAAAAACTTACGACGATCTTTATCGTCTTCATAGTTTTGGTTTTAGAGGAGAAGCACTAGCAAGTGTAGCAGCTTCAGCAAGAGTGACATGCACGAGTCAGCCTCATGATTTAAATGTTGATGGTGGAAAACTTATAATTAATGGAGGCGCACAAGAATTATTAATTCCTAACCGTGCTAGCTCGCAAGGAACAAGTCTTTATATCAAAGATTTGTTTTACAATACACCTGCTCGCTTAAAATTTATTAAATCAAAAGTCAGCGAAAAATCTGCACTCAAAAAAATGCTTTATGCTTTCGTTTTGTCTAATCCTCATACTCATTTTTCCATAAAATGGGATGAAAAAGAGAGAGAGATTTTTAAGCCTGAAACAAGTATTGCGAGAGCTGCCCAAGTTTTTTTCGGAAGGGCCGCAAAAGATGGAAGTTTACAACTTTGGAATTCCTACGAAGAATATGACAACTATAAAGTAGAAGTTTATTTTTCACCGACTACTCACACGACTCCTCAATACCGCCACCATTATCTTTTTGCCAACAATCGTTTTTTTCAAGATAAGTCCTTGCACTCGGCAGTTCTTAGAACTCTTGAGCCACTTTGGCGCTTTGGTGAAAGTGGCCATTATATGGTCAAAATAACAGTCCCTCCCACCGACATCGATGTAAATGTACATCCTAATAAAACTCAAATAAAATTTTTAAAAGCAGATGTCATTTATTCTTTATTGGTCACGGGTTTAAAGTCTGCAATGAAAAAAAATGCAGTGGCTGAAGCAGATCCAACTCCAGCTTACAAGCAAGATCAGTTTTTTTCGAGAGATGAAAATCAAACTTTCGATCTTATGAATATGACAAATCAGACAGGCTCGATGGATGTCTCTGATCAGTCTTCCCTATTTTCTCAAGCATCAGAGAGTTCATCCCCTCTGATAGGTTTTATAGACACATCCATTGTACTCTTAAAACTAGATGGATCATTTTACGTTTGTGATTTAAACAAAATGATGGCTGAATATATTTCTACTTCACTTGCACAATTTAGAGAAAAAGAAGAAGTCTCAGGGCCATTGCTTATAAGTGAGCCTTTTAAAATTTCTAAGGGAAAAATTGATAATCACTTTGAAGATTTAAAAAACTTAGGTTTTGAATTAGATCGATTAAATTCTGAAGTTATCGCTCTCAGAACTCTCCCTCGATTCGTTCCCCAAGCTCTCTCTCGCGATATAACTAACACTCTCATAAATTTTTTTGATCAAGCAAAAAATCGTGAGTACAGTCTCGATCAAGTAAATCTTTTCCTTCAAGCCAATTACCCAAAGGTCTTTTCTATTCCAGAACATCTTATTGTTTTAATAGTTGAAAGACTTCACCAGGCTAAAGGAAGTTCATTAGTTCTTTTGTCTGAAAAAAACGTTAAAGGACTATTGAAATGAGTCATGCCAATAAGCTGATTATCATCTCAGGCCCAACTGCTTCAGGTAAAACAAAAACCAGCATCGATTTAGCAGAAAAAATAATGAATCAATTAAAAATTCCAACGGCCATCGTTAATTTTGACTCGCTCTTATTTTATAAAGAACTTTCAATTGGGACAGCTAAACCTACTCTCGATGAACAAAAAGGCATACCTCACTTCATGATAGACATTGAATCAATCTGTTCTCCGATGAACGCATCTGATTTTATTAAAATTTGCGAAAATAAAATCACTGAATTATTAAATAAAAATATTTGTGTGATTTTAGTTGGGGGAAGTGCTTTTTATCTGCGTGCTCTATTAAAAGGTATGTACGAATCGACATCTCCAAGCAAAGAAATAAAAAATAAATATGACCAAATTTTAAAAGATAAAGGGATTGACGCCATAGTTGATTATTTACAACTGCATGATCCCGAATCTCTGAAAAATTTGCATTTAAATGATCATTACAGATTATCGAGGGCCGCTATCCACTTCGAGATGACAGGGACAAAAATCTCTGAGCAAAAGCAGAACTTAGACGACCTTTTCCCCTATGACTTTAACGAAATCGTTCACCCATGGAAATTTATTCACTTTTATCTAGATTTACCGAAGGATGAACATTTTAAAATCATTACAAGTCGTACAGAAAAAATGTTTGCTGATGGACTTATGTCTGAAATTCAAAAATTACAAGACGACGGCTTCTCATTAGATGAAAAACCACTAAGTTCTATCGGGTATAAAGAGGCCATTGAACTAAGAAATGGTCAATTTCCAAGTGAAGAAGCCTGCATTGAGCGAATCTCAATATCCACACGCCAGTTGGCCAAATCACAACGCACTTTTTTTAAAAGAATTATACCTAAGTACAACTGCAATCCCCTAAAAGATCAAGACAAAATTTTCTCTCTCGTGGAGCTATTCCTCAGATAGTGATAAAATAAACTTATGTTTATACAGGCACAAGTAAAGGAATAGTCATGTCACTAGAAACTCAACGTTTAAAAATTATTGTAATTTCTGATGGTACCGGCGAAACGGCAACGGCGATCTCAAGAGCAGTTATGGCACAATTTAAAGATCGTGAAGTTTATTTTACTCGTTATAAAAATATTAGAACCATTGAACAAATTGATGCCATTTTTAATGAAGCGGCGATTCATCACGATCTTGTTATTCATACAATTGTTTCTGGAAAATTGCGTGAATATATTGCAGAACTTTCTCGAACTAAACATGTGCGAACTCTCGATCTTATAGGCCCTGCTCTAACTGCATTTTCAAATTATTTTAATCAAGAACCTATGTCTGAGCCTGGTCTTCTTCGTGCCGTAAACGAAGAGTACTATAAAAGAGTGGAGGCGATGGAGTTTACCCTTAATCATGATGATGGAAGAAACCTAGCGTCACTTCATTTAGCTGATGTTATTTTGGTTGGCGTTTCTCGTACTTCAAAAACTCCATTGTCTGTTTATCTCTCTCAACATGGGATTAAAGTTGTCAATATTCCCATGATTAAAGATCAGCCGCTTCCACTTGAATTGCTGGAAGTTGATCAAAGAAAAATTTTTGCATTAACAATTGATCCTGATTCTCTTTCTGAAATCAGAAAAAACAGACTTCAACGACTGGGCGCTGATAAACATCAAGGTGAATACGCTGAACATCATAAAATTGTAGAAGAAATTGAATGGGCCAATAAAATATTTAAAGAAAATAAGCGTTGGCCTGTTTTTAATGTTACAGATAAAGCCTTAGAAGAAACGGCTGCAGATATTTTGAAACTTCTCAATATGAGAAAGAATAATATTTTTAAACAAACAAAAAATGAGCCTACGGAATAAAGATGGAAATCTTTAAAGACTTAAATGATATTACTTTGCACTTCTCTAAGACGGTGGGAACTAATATATACAATGAACAAGGCCAGAAGCTCGGAAGACTTTCTGATTTTTTTATTGATTACGAAGAAATTTATCCTTCAGTTTTGGCACTACAGTATAAACGCAGTGGCGTTGTTTTTTATATTTTATGGTCAGAAGTTTTAAATTTTTCTTATAAAAAAATTATCATTAAAAATGATGCTTTCCCGAGAAGAAGTCGAACATTTCCAAAAACTCTTAATACTAAGACAGTAACAAGTATTTTAGCGAATCAATTCGCTGGCCCAACAGTTGAGTATCCTCCCCTGGGACAAATCGTTCTTGATAAACAAATTGTCGACACTCATGGAAAAAAAGTTGTTCGTGTCAATGACATTCAGTTTATCCGAGCAGGAAAAGATCTGCGTGTCACTCATGCCGAAGTTGGATTGCGCAGTTTTGTGAGACGATTAAGTCTTGAATCACCTATTGATTTCTTTGTTAAAGTCATTCGTCCAACATCTAAATATCTAAGTAATGACACTACTATTAATTGGAAATATGTTCATGCTATTCCCAATAGAAATATTCAAAAGAGTGTTCGCTTAAATCTTACCAACGAAGATTTAAGAGAATTGCATCCAGCGGATCTTGCAGACATTCTAGAAGATTTAGATAGTCATGGTAGAGAGATGATTTTCTCTAACCTTGACCCAAAACTTGCGGCTGAAACTCTTTCTGAAGTTGACGAAGATTTGCAAGCCTCTTTACTGGAAAATGAAAATCCAGAAAAAGCTGCTGAAATTATCGAGAACATGGACACCGATGATGCTGCTGATTTATTGAATGAACTAGATGAGGATAAAGCAGATGCCATCATTTCCAATATCGACGACTTGGAAATCCAAGAAGAAATCCAAGAGCTCCTAGAACATGACGAAGACACTGCCGGTGGTCTTATGACTTCTGAAATTTTTGAAGTCAATGCTGACTTAACTAAATCAGAAGTATTAAAATTAATTCAAGAAAAGCATGATGAGGTTGTCTCTTTTTTTGATATTTATGTAATTGATGAAAACAAAAAATTAATAGGAACTCTGTCATTGCAAGAAATGCTTATTCATCAAGAAAACTTAACCGTTTTAGAAATGATGAACGATTCCGATATCAAATTTATGAATGTAGATACACACTGGAAAGAAGTTGCTAACTTCATGAATAAATATAACATGATCACTGTACCTATTGTTTCCGATGATAATGAACTTCTTGGAATGGTTTCAGTTGATGATATTCTCGATAGGCTCCTTTCATGAAAATAGAATCTAAGAAAAAATTCTTATCTCCTTTTTGGATAAAATTAACTTTATTTTTAAGTATTGTTGGCCCTGGTCTCGTTACTGCGAATCTTGATAATGACGCCGGAGGAATTGCCACTTACTCTCTTGCTGGTGCCCAAACGGGATATCGATTTTTATGGCTACTCCTTCCCGTAACTGTGGCATTGGTCATGTTTCAAGAAATGTCTGCGCGTATGGGGATTGTTTCCGGAAAAGGATTGGCCGATTTAATCCGTGAAAAATTTGGACTTCGGATTACTTTCTATGCTCTTTTCTTTCTCCTATTTGCAGATCTTGGAAATACGATGGCGGAGTTTGCTGGGATTGCCTCGTCTGGAGAAATTTTTGGAGTTTCTCGTTATTTTACAGTACCTATTTGTGCCACTCTCGTTTGGCTATTAGTTTTAAAAAGCGATTACAAAGGTGTAGAGCGAATTTTTATTCTTGGCTGCTGTGTATTTCTCACTTATATAGTTTCAGGATTTTTAGTTGGTCCAGACTGGGGAGAGATTACAACTTCAATAATTAAACCCAACTTCACTTCTATTTCCATAAAAGACTTACCAATCATGGTGGGTTTAATGGGAACTTCTATAACCCCATGGATGCAATTTTATATTCAGGCCGCTGTGGTAGAAAAAGGAATTCCGACTAAACATCTTTGGCATTCTAAAATTGATGTTATCGCTGGATGCACTCTAACATTAATCGTTTCGATGTTTATTATGATTTGTTGTGCGGCAACTATTCATAAGGCCGGCATAAGTATCACAGATGCAAAAGATGCGGCCATTGCTTTGCAGCCGCTCGCTGGAAAATATGCTTCTATGCTTTTTGGCTTTGGTTTATTTAATGCTTCATTTTTTGCAGCGGCAATTTTACCACTCGCTGCCAGCTATTACATATGCGAAGGAATGGGTTGGGAGTCTGGAGTCGATAAAACTTTTAAAGAAGCTCCACATTTTTTTTCCGTGTTTACTTTTATGATTGTTATCGGTGGAGCTATTACACTGATTCCGAATATCAATCTCTTTAATATTCTCTATTACTCACAAGTCATTGATGGATTACTTATACCAATTGTTATACTTTTTATTATTAAACTTTGTAATGATCCAGATATCATGGGTGAGTTTACCAACTCTCCCACTCAAAACTTTATTAGTTATATATTGGTATTTTTGATGTTTTTATTAAACATTCCTATGATCTATTATACTTTTTTCCATTAAAATTTTTAGAGTTGATCACAAAGATCAATTGTTTGATCTTCGCGGTTGAGGGTAATTTCAAGCTTGTGCTCAATGTCTTCCCCTTTCTTTTTAAAGAATATTTCATATGACTGTGGAGTTAGTTGTCCTTTATCATCTAGAGCTAAAGGGAATGCAATCCCAAATGTTTCTGCCATAGGAATAGGACTTACACGCTTTTCTCCATATAGTTCAAAACGTATTTCACCTTGAGCGCAGGCTGAGGATGTATTTAAGTAACCATAAGCGATTGCAGGCATGTCTGGAACTTCCACTTCTACTGCTGAAGCATTATCTACGCGCATTTCTTTTATAAAATGTTTTTTCCCTTCGATTTGAACTCTTAGAGAAAATTCCTTCGACATCGGAACTTTAATATTGCTTAGAAGATCAACTTCTCTTTTTTGTCCATCGACGAACACTTGCATTTTTTGTTTATCAAAATGGGACAAAACGATATTACCTTTATCAAAAGAATTATGAGCATCATTGGCCGGTTCACGAGCCCCATCAGATTTAACATTTTTAGTCTTAACGACAGGAGCATCAACAACAACAGGTGATTGTGCAGGCTCTTGCAATGAAATATAAAGGTATGCCCCACTTCCGACAACGACTGCAAGTAAAGCGGCTATCGTGCCCGATGAAGATTTTTTAGTTGGTGAACTTTTCTTCAATTCATTTTTCAGCATTCTTGTTTTTGTACTATCTATTTTTTTTCCGAGAGTAGACTTTGTTTGTCCCGGCTTAGTAGCCTTAGAAACATCTTCGATAATACGCGATGCCGTCATGTCATTTCCGGCTAGGTTTTTGTCCTTACTCGCTGTGTTGGATTTTTTTACAGTCTGAGTTTGTTTACCTTTCGACTTCTCTTCATCAAAACCAAAATCTAATATTTGTTCGCGTTCACGCGCCTTCTCACTAGACACTGAATTATTGGTGCTTGTGGATTCGCGAGCGTTTGTTCCGCTTTCAGTTTCTTTTTTTACTTCTTCTAAGTAGGGCTTAATGTCAATTTTTCCAAATTCAAACATTTTCTCGCGATCTTTTTTTATTTCATCTCTAAAAAGTTCTTGAGAAAAATAAGATAAGTCAGTCGCATTGAAATCTGGAAATTTCGCATAAAGAAATTTCATCAATGCTCTATTCATTTGGTCTAGGTTATCAAATCGTTTTGTACGATCTTTACTTAAAGCTTTTAGAACAATCTCATCTAGTTCTTTTGGGACATTGGGATTGATTGAAGAAGGTACTGGAATTTTACATTCCTGAATTTTTTTTAAGACTGCGAGGTCATTATTTTCTTTAAATAATTTTCTTGAACAAAGCATTTCCCAAAGGGTAATCCCCACGGCAAATTGATCATAACGGGAATCAAGCTCCATTCCCTCAAGATATTCAGGCGCCAGGTAAGAAAGTTTACCCTTTATCGTTCCTGCTTGAGTTGATTCTGTATTTGTTTGTGATTTTGCAATACCAAAGTCGATGATTTTAACTGCACCGTCATACGTGAGCATGATATTGTGCGGAGAAATATCACGGTGAATGATATTTGCTTCCTGTCCAGTTAACTTATCTCTAAAAGTGTGGGCGTAATAAAGTCCCTGACAAGCTTGAGAAATAATATAAGTTGATATTTCGACCGGGAATACAAATTTTCTCTCTTTTAATTTGTCTAAAAATTCTTTGAGGTTTCTGCCATCAGCGTATTCCATAGCAACAAAAAGTTGCCCCTTATTCATACCATAATCGTAAGTCTGAATAACGTTGGGGTGAAGTAATCCAAAAGTAACTTTGATCTCATCCATAAACATAGTTTTGAATGCTTCATCTTTTGAAAATTGGGGTTGAACCATTTTAATAGCAACAACTTTATCTGCTTGTTCCCCAAGAAAGCGTGCACGACAAATTTTTGCCATACCACCATCGACCAAATGATCTAGGATCAAATAGCGGCCGAAGCGTTCACGTTTTGTTGTTTCACTACTCATTTTTTCTTCTACTCCTGATACTTTTTATCGGAATAGAGTCTCAAAAGCTTAAGTTTATTTTATCAATTTTTCTGAATACCCCGGAAAGTTCATTATCAAGGGTTTATGATCAGGGTCTTTCTTGCAAATACCGAAAATGTGGTAAAGTCGAAAACCATTAAGTTGAGAATCGGGGTGCTGTAATATGTGCTTTTTGAACTCTATAAGTTCAAATCGAGTATAGCCTGACTTCTCTAATTGTTCGTATAACGAAGAATAAGGAATGTCCTTTGTATCAAGTGAATAAGCCAAAACAACTCGAGAGTCACCACATTTAATCATTTGGTCTAGTTCATCTTTTGAAAACCAAAAATTAAATGCCGACTGAGGAGCCACGTGGGCCATCATCACATCTAGTTGCAAAGTCAATTCGTGAAACCAAGAAACACGAGTAAAAACTAAATCTTCTTTCCACGTTTTATCTGTAAAAGTTCCATTTCTTAATAAGAAATTATCTTCTTTCACAATATTCTTACTCAAGTTTGAGCAAGAGAAAGAAATAATTAAAATTAATAGTAAAGAGATATTTTTAAATTTCATAAAGCTTCATCCAATTCATTATGTCCAAATAGACTTTTTCTTTTTCTCTTTCATTATACAAGTCGTGCTTCATAAGGGAATATATCTTTTCTGTAAGTAGCTCTTTTTTTATTCCTTTAGAAAAATATTCAATACCACCAGAGGACACTACGTCACCATAATCTGATTTCATGATAAGCAAAGGTTTACCTAGAAAATACGACTCTTGATAAATATTGCTCACTTTTTTTTGAATTTCTTTGAGACTATTAAATGTCGGACGGTGAATCACCAAAGGATCTTGTTCATAATTTAAAATAGAATCCGGCCCTGTTAAAACACTTTCACCTTTTAATATTCTTAGAGGTCTTGAGTGTCCTAATATTTTTTTTATTCCTGACTTTGACATAAAAGGCTGTTCTTCTAGTTGTAAAAGCAAAGAATTAAATTTTAAAATAAAATTAGAAAGAATAAGTCCATCAATTTTATGACCGAATGAATCTTGAAATTGGTTCATTAAATCGAGAGCGACCAAGCCCCCCATACCGTGTCCTGCGATTATCCATTTTTCATCTGCCGTTTTATCTTCGTAATGTTCTAGAAAGTAATGAAAATCTCGAGCCAAATGATCGAACTGCTCAAAGTGCCCTCGAGTCCCTGAACTTAATCCATGGCCGACGAAATCCATCGCCACAAAAGTAATTCCTGGATTATTTTTTCTACTCCAATCTATAAAATCTTGGAATCTTCCATGATATTGCCCGATATCATGTAAAAGAAAAACCGTTACATTTTTTTTAACATCAGATTGAAGAGCTTCATATTTTTTTACATAAATTTGACTTGGATTATATCCAGGAGTGGGATTAGAAGACGAAAAGTGGCTCACAGAAATTTTCTGATCTAATTTTTTCCAGCTCATAGAGCTTGTCGTAGAACTTTCTATTTCATTCTGCATAATTTAACATAATTTTTTTTGCTTGATCATTGATTTCAACAATTCGACAAATCGCCATCTGTGATTTTGGACTATATTCTTTAATATTCACTTTAATATTTTTTGCTTTTAGAGTTGATCCTGCATAGATAGAACATAGCAGATCACTCCCTGTTTGAAATGCTCCAGCACCAAGCAGTGTACACTCTTTAATTCCTGCTTTATTTATTAATGCAACCAATGGAAGTGGATCGTGTTGAACTACCATTAATAATGGAGCCGGCTCTCTAATATTTGATAAATTAACAGACATTTTTTTTGGATCTAGAGGCGTTTCTCCAATTTCAATCCAACCTGGCATTCCTGCTGAAAATATTAGAGTGTGATTATTTATTCTTTTATCGTCTATTGCTTCTTTTAATTCTGTAATAGAAAATGGACCAAATTTATCTTCTACGACAGTACTCTTTCTATCTAAGCCTATTTTGATAAAAAACAATTCTTCTTCATCTCTAACTTTTTTCCAATCAAAATGAAAAATTAATTCTGGTGAACTCTCATCTATTGCTTCTGCTTCTTTTTTATCATTTTTCCTTTTACCAGTATCTGGTGATTTAAAATCCAACTCCGTAACATCTTTTAAACGTTCCCAGTTTTGAAAACCTTTTTTCCAAATATAGGATTCAATATTAATGTCACCTTTAACGAATAATTCTCTTAGTGTCTCTTCACCAACAGGACCTAGTCGCTCTGAACCTTGAACATAATACCAGTTGGACATCTGACTCTCCTCTCTTTATCTACCAATTCTTTTTTTATCTAATTTTATTTTAACCTTTTGAAAAGACGATAACAGCGCGAAGATTTTGCCCTATCTTAATGAAAAAGCTCGGTTATTGAAAAGTGTTCGAGTCTCCTACTCAAGAAATCGAAGCATTTGACGATAAGTCTAAAGATAACTGTGAGTAAAAAATTTTCTGGAAAAGGTATAACTATGAAGAACACACTCTTTTTAATCGCCATCTTCTTATTGGTAGCATGTGCTAAGGAAGAATTTGCTGCGAATAAGGCCAGTCAAAATAGTGCAATCAATGCAGTTGCAAGCACCTCACTCACTAGTTGTGCTCAACATACTTTAGTCAGTCCCAAAGTTGATATTTTAATGTTGTGGGATAATAGTTCCAGTGCTCTTTTTATTAACTCAGCAACAAAAGCTTCAATGGGTTCACTTATTTCCAGTGTTTCAGAGAAATTCGACTATCACATTCTTTCAGCACCTCTTATTTCTTCAAACAGCAATACGCTTAATGAAGCTTCTTTAATTTTAAAAGACTCAGCAAGTGTATCAGGAACAGCTTCGGGAATTGTAAAAACAAAAGACTCGGCTATTGCTTCACTGGGATTTTCTCAAGCAACAGGATCAATGGAGTTTGGTGTAGATCGCGCGACAGCTATTATCGAAGCCAATAAGGCCAATGGAATTTTTAGATCAGATGCATATACAATTATCGTATTAATGTCTAATGGTGATGACACAAGTTGTGAGCTCGCAACTGGATATAATTCTTGTGCAACAAAAGATTGGAATGCTTTAATAGATTCAAAAATTAATAAACTTCTTTGCATACGCGGAAGTGCTCCTGGCATAAATTGTTCAGGAACGAGTTCATTAAATTCTACAATGATGAGATTTATAAATATCTCTGCCTTAACAAGCTGTTCAACTGGATTAGGCAAAGTTAACTCTCGCTATAGAAAAGTAGCAAAAACTATTTATGAGACAAACTATACAAATGGATGGCCGACATCGAATGATAACTTAAATCCATTCGTAAGTGGTGGTGTAGCCTACCCTGATAACTACGATATCTGCTCAATCGATTTCAATCATATCTTTGATGGAGTTAATACCGCGATCAAGCAAACTCTCGTCAAACACGTTTACGATTTCTGGCCTGTGGCCGGAACTAATGACTCTGTAGATGCGACAACTCTTGTAGTTCGTAAAACAGATGGTACGGTTCTTACTCACCAAGCAGATGGTTCAACTCCGGCCAATGGTTACACATTTATTGGAAACCAAGTTAACCACAGCACTCGTAGCTTTCCGACGGCTGGAGAGAATTTCACAGGTAAAATGATTCAACTTTTTGGATCTAACGGAGCTGATAAAGTTATTTATCCAGAATGCTTAAGCATTACCTACAATACTTTCAAGGCCCATTACGGATATATTTATTTGCAAAATGGTAAGCCCGATGTCACGACGATAGAAGTTTATGTAAACGGAGTTAAGGTTGTTCAAAACGCAACCAATGGTTGGGATTATTTAGGATTGCAGTTTACTTCTGCACTAGATGCCAATTACAAAGTTGCCAATCTTCCTAACGGAACGACATCAGGATATTTCCTAAGATTAAATGGAACAGCAAAATTTGATAATACTAACAGTTCTTCTGTAACTGTGTATTACACTTCTGCACCGTAAATTTAAGAATATTTTTTAACGAACTGGTTGCGCCTTCGCATCGTTTACTCGATTGAGGGCGTTCATGAAACGCACGACTGGAAACATTGTTCGCACGTAATCTAAATTAAGAAGCGTCGTCACTCTTCCACTATCTTCCATTTTATACTCGCCACAAAACTTTGCTTTTTGTGCACCTTGGAAATCTTCCAAGGAAATGGCAATATTGTATTCTTTAAAATAGCTAACAACAGCGGTGAGATCTACTTCAACTTTTCCACCTTCTGGCTGAAGACTTACTGCTTGCTCCATTACTTTAATAAGAAATTTTTCACATTTATTTGAAATAAGAAGTTTTTTATCATCCTTCATCGATCTTTGCGTATTAAAAAAAACTTGAAAAATTCTCAGCGTTTCAGGCTCTTTTATTAACAAATTTTTTGGAGATCCGTCAGCATCCATTGCCACTTCAATAATTTTTTCTGTTATTAAGAGTTGAACGAATTCTTCTAATTTCGCTTCATTGACGGTGAAAATTTCCACTGCGTAATTTTTGAGCTTGCTCATGTGCAAAACCCATTTTCCCTCTTTGCTTTCTCCTAAACTTTTAAAACATAAAAATAAGAGAGACAAAATTTTTACGACATCCGCAGATTGAAAAAATTTAAACTCTCCGGAAAATCCTATTGAATTGTTTTCAAGAGCTTTTACTTTCTCGTTACTTTTGCGAAGTCTTTCTGCCAGAGTGTTGATCAAAGTTTTGAACCACGGGTTTAGTGCCGCCATCGTTTTTTCAAGAGCGGTAAAAGAAATTTCGATAACTTCTGTATAAGCAATTGCTGCTGCTGAAGCACTTCTTTTTTTGGAATCGGGATCAAAATATGACATCTCGCCTAGCACCTCTCCAGAGCGAAGAACAGCGAGTTCAATAAAACCTTTTCCTTTGGGACGAAAAAGTCTGAGTTGACCTTTTTGAATAATATACATTGAAACAGCTGGATCCCCTTCATTGAAGAGAAGTTCCCCGGGTTGCAATGCTTTGATACCCGATTTTTTCTGTGTCGATCCAGCTGTCGTTACTGTCATTTAGAATCCTTCTAAATTATTTGCATATAAGTATATATTAAAGTCTTTCTAGTATAAGCGAAAGGGCCTCTCCACCACCAATACAAATTGCGGCCATACCATATTTTGATTTCTTATTTTCCATAGCGGTCATAAGCGTCACAACAATTCTGGTTCCACTGCATCCTATGGGATGTCCCAAGCTCACACCGCCACCGTAGATGTTCACTTTATTATGATCTAATTTTAACTCTTTCATAGCAGCGAGTGCAACTATTGCAAAAGCTTCGT
Organism: Bacteriovoracaceae bacterium; assembly: GCA_947446575.1. GTDB lineage: Bacteria > Bdellovibrionota > Bacteriovoracia > Bacteriovoracales > Bacteriovoracaceae > Bacteriovorax. The sequence continues at coordinate 20,610 of CANFHC010000025.1, forward strand.
TAATTTCAAAAAGATCAATTTGATCAAGCTTTAAGTTAGCTTTAGATAGAGCTTTATTCATCGCCTCGATTGGTGCTGTTGTAAACCAAGTTGGGTTCCCTGCGTGACTAGCGTACGATACGATTTTAAATTTTGCGTGAGATTTATACTCTTCTCCACCAAGAACAACTGCCGCGGCTCCATCATTGATAGTTGAAGCATTCGCAGCTGTAATAGTTCCAGCTTTATCAAAAGCAGGCTTTAGCTGAGGCATTTTTTCAAAGTTTGCTTTCCCGGGCCCTTCGTCAGTTGAAACAACTACATCCCCTTTAGGACCTTTAATCGTAACAGCTGCAATTTCTGAATTAAAAATTCCATCTTTAATGGCCGCTTGAGCACGCTTAAAAGATTCAATAGAAAATGCGTCTTGCTCTTCACGATTAGAATATTTTGCCGCTGCTTCTTCAGCACAATTCCCCATCGGTCTATTTGTATACACATCCCACAGACCATCCCATTGCATAGAATCTTTCATGGCCCCATCACCAAACTTGATTCCATTTCTAGAATTCATTAGTAGATGTGGTGCCATCGACATATTTTCCATTCCACCTGCGATAACTAATTTGTTATCACCAGCTAGAATTGTTTGAGCTCCAGTAATAATTGTTTTTAATCCTGATCCGCATACTTTATTTAAAGTAGTGCAAGGAACTGATTCTGGAAGGCCCGCGAAGATCGCTGCCTGGCGAGCTGGAGCTTGTCCAACACCTGCCGCAACAACATTTCCCATAAATACTTCATCAACTTTTGAGGCTTCTATTTCAGCTTTTTTTAAAGCTGCCTCAATTGCCACTGCACCTAATTTTGGTGCCGAAACGCCAGAGAGTGAGCCCATAAAACTGCCATTTGGTGTACGTGCGCCTGAAAGAATATAAACACTCATAAAGTCTCCTTTTTCCATTGGTAAATTTAAAAATTGGAAACATTAAAACACACTCAACACTCGTTGCAAACGAGTCTTTTTCCGGCTATACCTAAGCACATTAAAAACTATTAGGAGCTCCAATGTTTTCTAGATTAGACCACGAAATCCCTGCAGTACTTTTCCCGAATGATTGGGCAGAGGGTTTAAAGCAAATTCTATTAAATATTTATGGTGATAAGTGTTTAAAAGACGATAGAACATTTGAGGTTTATGGTTTTTCATTTCCGAATGAAGTACTCATGATTATTTCGTATGTCGGAATGGATAAAATAACTTCACCTGTTACACTTTTTTTATCATCAGACTTAGCAGCTGCTACAAAGACTGATGAAATCATTAACGACATGTTTGATTTTGCTGGGGTGTTTTTAGATAGCTATTTTGCCAAAGAGACAAGTGATGACGAAATATGGGAAGATTATGTTCTCGATTGGGAAGAAACTGAATTTAACGAAAAAAATTTTTTCTGCAAAGTAACGAGAGAAAATATCGGATTATCTATTCAAGCTAACTTACTTTTAGGTGAATAAAAAAATTAATAAAAAAAGGCTCCGATAGGAGCCTTTTTTTATATTTAATCGTCAAATGACGGCTTAACAACTTTAGTTTCAAACGCGATATCTTGATCATCGTCTAATAATTCATCATCATCAAATGCATCAATTTCAGCTTCATCAGTTTCAATGTCGAGATCTTTTAACACGTGATTAAATGCTTTATCGTCAGCTAGATCGTGAATAATTGTTTCGATATATTTCATCGGATACTTGCGAACAAGTTCTTCGATGATTTTAGCAAGACGCCCTTCTGAAAGAATCAGTTCTTTCTTCTTCACATCTTTCCAAAGTTTAATGTAATGGTAACGACAGTATCCTGAAGTCGTAGCTGGGTTATCACAACCTCTTACCACACACTCATCAGATTCAACTTTAAAGAGTTCCATACTTCTTATCGAATTGAACACTTCATCAATTGAGAAATCTTCGGCTAAAGCCAGAATTTCCTCTGCAAGATTTTCTTTAATATCATCATCAAGACCAGATTTACTTTTCTTTCTTACTGGAACGACTTCTTCTTCGATATCTTCATCGAAAACCATTTTTACTTTTTTCGGTGCAGCGGACTCAAGATCATCTTCTTCTTCGTCTTCGTCTTTGCGAGGTTTCCCTGCTTCTTCTTCCATTTCTTCTTCAAAACTTAAGTTCTTTTTTCCTTTCGCTTTTAGAAGTTCTTTCTCTTCTTTTTTTGATAATTTCTTTGGTGGTTTTGCGGCTTCAATTGCAGCTTTTTTTGCAGCTTTTTCTGCAGCTTTCATTTCAGCTTTTGAAATTAATGGAGCTGCTTTAACAGGAGCTTCTTTTTTTGAAGTTACTTTCGGAGCAACAACATTTTTTGATGTTTTTACTTCTACTTTTGCTGGAGCTTTTGTTTTTACAGGGGCCGGTGCTGTTTTTTTCACTAGTCCCTTTTTTACTGCTATTTCTTTTTTTGCAGCTTTCATGGCCACAGCTTTTTTACTCGCTGCAATTTTATCCTGAATTTTTTTCTGAATATTTTTTTGTGGAGCTTTAGCTTTTAAAGTGGCTTTTACTGCAGGTTTTGCAACAGCTTTTTTGGCCACTGGTTTTGCAACCACTTTTTTAGCCGCAGGTTTAGCTGCCGCTTTTTTTGCAGATTTAGCAGGTGCCGATTTTTTGGCAGGCGCCGCTTTTTTGCTTGCTGGTTTTGCAGGCTTCTTCATACCTAAATTCTCCAATATTTTTTTTATCAATTAAATACCTTCGCGTTAAATCAAGTCAAGACTATAAGCCCTTTAGCTCATTAGCTGCAATGACAATTCTTTGAATTTCAGATGTCCCTTCATAAATTTCAGTAATTTTAGCATCTCTAAAGTGACGTTCTACGGGATATTCCTTGCTGTAACCATTTCCCCCTAAAACTTGAATCGCTTTAGTCGTGATCGACATACAAGACTCTGAAGCAAAAAGTTTTGCTTGAGCCGCTTCTTTCGAATAAGGTAGCCCATTATCTTTTAAAAAACTCGCATTCATAATTAAAAGTTTAGAAGCTGCAATTTTTGTCGACATGTCAGCTAACATAAATTGAATAGCTTGAAGTTCAGAAATTGGCTTTCCGAACTGGATGCGTTGTTTTGAATACTCTTTAGCGTATCTAAAAGCGGCTTCAGCAATTCCTAGTGCTTGAGCTGCGATTCCAATGCGTCCGCCATCAAGAGTTGAAAGAGCTACACCAAAGCCTTTTCCAACAACACCAATAACATTTTCTTTTGGAACACGAACTTTATCTAACCAAATTTGAGCTGTACTAGAGCCCTTAATTCCCAATTTTTCTTCAACTTTTTGAACGCTAAATCCTGCAGAATTAGTCTCAACTATAAATGCTGTTACGCCCTTGTGATCTGTTGTCTTAGTCGTTTTTGCCATAACAATGGCAATCCCGGCATCTCGACCGTTCGTGATCCAATTTTTAACTCCAGAAATTTCGTAATAATCACCCTTATCTTCTGCAAAAGTAGTCAATCCACCAGGATCAGAACCAGCGTTAGGCTCTGATAAGCAGAAACATCCAATCACTCCACCGCTAGCAAGTTTTGGGAGGTATTTCTGTTTTTGTTCTTCAGTTCCAAAATTTAGAATTGGCCACATACAAAGTGAGGTATGAGCAGAAATCAAAACGCCAGTTGAAGCACATCCGCGAGAGATTTCTTCGACAATTACTGCATATGAGGAGTAATCCATCCCTGCTCCGCCATATTCTTCTGGAATATAAGATCCCATAAACCCATTTTCAAATAGTTTATCAATCAATGCTTGAGGTATTTTTTCGTCATGGTCGATGGCCCTAGCTAAGGGAGCTACTTCCGAATCAGAAAATTTAGAAACCATGTCGCGAATTTCTTTGTACTGTGCTTCAAAAATTGATTGCATAACTATTTACCTTTGAAATTTGGAATTCTTTTTTCTAAAAAGGCTCGAGTCCCTTCACGCATATCTTCCGAAGTGAATATACCTGAAAACTGTCTCTTCTCTAGCTGTAATCCTTCAGTGGTAGTTAAGTCAATACCTTCGTTCATAACTTTTTTCGCAATTGACACTGCAAAAGAAGAATTCGTCGAAATGGCCTTAAGTGTCTTAATTGCTTCAGCCAACATTTCAGCTTTAGTAGCAAAGGTTTTAAGGACAAGTCCCAATGATTGAGCTTCAACAGCTGTTACATTTCTTCCAGTGTAAATAATTTCTTTCGCATGATTTCTTCCTACTAATTTAGCTAAACGTTGTGTTCCACCAAATCCTGGAATTAATCCTAATTTAACTTCTGGTTGACCAAAAAGAGCATTGTTAGTTGCATAAATAAAATCGCAGCTCATGGCCATTTCACAACCACCACCTAAAGCAAATCCATTCACACAAGCAATAACAGGAATTTGAAGTGTTTCCAAAAGAACAGATACCTGTTGCCCTAGATGCCCTAGAGTATATGCATCACTAGCAGTCATATCACTCATTTCAAGAATATCTGCCCCAGCGATAAAAGCCTTTTCGCCTTCGCCCGTAACAATCAACCCTTTAATCGCAAAAGTTTCATCTTTTTTAAGCTCAGTTAGAACTTCTTTTAACTCGCTTAAAAGTTCAACATTAAGTGCATTTAACTTTGTAGGTCGATTAATAGTAATAGTCGCAAAAGATTCTGCAACTTCAATTTTTAGTGTGCTCCATTCTTTATTTATATTCATAAAATCCTCTCCCTGATTTGCGTCCCATTCTTCCGGCCAATACATATTTTTTTAACAGCGGACACGGACGGTATTTTGTGTCTCCCAATCCTTCATTTAAAACATTCATAATCGCTAAGCACGTATCAAGTCCAATAAAATCTGCCAACTCTAGTGGCCCCATTGGTTGATTTGTTCCTAATTTCATTGCTTGATCAATGTCAGAAACAGACGCTACACCTTCATAAAGCGCGTATACCGCTTCGTTAATCATAGGCATTAGGATTCTATTGACTGCAAATCCTGGAACGTCATTGGCGCGAACAAAGACCTTTCCCATCTTCTCAGCAACTGCTGCCACTGTATTAAAAGTTGCATCACTTGTCTCAAGCCCTCTGATGCCTTCAACTAACTTCATTACCGGAACTGGATTCATAAAATGCATTCCTGCTACAAGTTCAGGACGCTTAGTAACGGCTGCAATCTCAGTAATCGAAATCGAAGAAGTATTAGTCGCTAATATAGCGCCAGCTTTAGCTACTTCATCTAATTTCTTAAAAATATCAAATTTAATGGCCTTATTTTCTGTAGCCGCTTCAATTAAAAGGTCACAGGTTTTAAATGATGATATTTCAGCAGAAGTTGAAATCATGCTCATCGTTTTTGTCACAAAGGCTTCATCCCACTTTGCTTTTTCGACCCCTTTTTTTAATTGGGCTTCGATAAACTCCACCCCTTTTTTCAAACCTTCTGGAGATACGTCGTAAATTTGGACTTGAAAGCCAGACATAGCAGCTACTTGAGCGATTCCTCGTCCCATTTGCCCTGCGCCAACAATCCCAATGCTTTGGATATTTTGCATTTTAAACCTCTTTAGTAATTAAAATTTAGTAAGTAAAATCGGTATATGATACAAACAGGAGGCAAGATTCACAAATAAAACCTTGCCAAGTTTTTCAAATTAGAATAAAAAATGAATCTCATAAAAATTGCTAGTTGCAAAAGTTATAATATATCTAACGGTAGGAGTTTATTGTGGCAAACCACAAATCATCAGAAAAAAGAGCAAGACAAGATATCAAAAAAAATCTTGTGAACAAAACTAACGAGTCTAAGACTAAAACTGCTGTTAAAAAAGTAAGAGATGCAATCACTGCTGGCGATAAAAAAGCTGCTGCTGAGTCTTTCACTTCTGCTCAAGCTGAACTAAGAAAACTTGCTAAAACTGGAGTTATTAAACCTAACACAGCTGCAAGAAGAACTTCTCGTCTAGCTGCTCAACTTAACGGCCTAAAGTAATATTTTTAACCTCGAAAGAGTTTAATATATAAGAGAAGCCTCCAAGATGGAGGCTTTTTCTATTTGTATGAAGTTAAAAATGCTATTTAAGGCTTTCTAACCTTAAGCGATTCACCAATAAGACATCGCTTGATTTCGACAAGATTTCCAACTCAGAGAAGAAATTCAAATAATACATCACCATATCGCGATTAAGTTTTTCACTCATCTCTAAAATACCCTGATCGTACTTAGATAACTTCCCTTTTGCTTTGAGCTCTTCGGGGAAAAGAATTTTAACAAGATGTGACTGCATAAACGCACTAAGAGTTCTCATCCAATCGAAATCCATTTCTTTTTTTAGAACTTCTTGGAAGAAGAATTTTGGACCTTTATGAAATAAATCGATAAGTTCAAAAAAATCGTAGCGCTCACGACGAACGAGATCCTGCAGTTCTTTGAAATTGACTATCCCATTGGCAAAATTAGTTTTTATAGTATCTATTAGCCAAAAAAACGATTCGAAATTATGTTCTAAATTTTCCAGTGCAAAACGACTAACAGTTCCGTCCAAGTTAACTTCGCGCGCTTTTTGGCAAAACTGCCACATCTTAGCACCTTCCCAAAAACGCGGCATTTCTAACTCTACAGCTTGAACCTTTTTATCTTTAGCTAGGCTTGTGAATTGTTTGCTGGTTTTGGTGAAAAATAAAAGTAAAAAACGCTCAGCCCAATCAATTTGAGTTTCTAATAAAAACTCAAGCGCATTAGAGGGAATATTTTCAGCATTCATTATTAAAACATGATCGTTTGATGAAAAAAAAGAAAGGTTCACAAAATGCTCTTCTATAAAATCACGAGTGAATTCATTGCCAGAATAAAGCGAGAAAGAAATCTCTTTTTTGGGCAATCGATCAAGAATGACTCTTTCAATATAAGGTTCATCAATTAAAAAAGCATGAATTCCAAAACCTTTCGGATCAATCGTTTTAGGAAATTTAGTCAGAAAATCCCAAGGTAGAATTTTAGAAAGCATTGAGAACTACCTGTTTAAAAGACTGGGCAGCTTGATAACAAGTGTCTTGCAAACTCTTTTCAAAGATCCCTTTATTTTTTACAAAGTTTACTTCACCAGGAGCTAGAGTTGTCGTTGTGGGACGGGCCACTCGAGAGAATGTTCCCGTTAAATCGATTCGGTCTTGTAAAACAACTTTGGGATGAATAGTGTTTACGCCTACATTTCCAGCTAACTCACTGGTGAAAAAATCTAGCTCTTCTTTAGTTGGTCTTTTTATTAAAATAATTCGCAATGAAAAATTATATGTCGTTTGAACAGGATAATAAAAAGGAGATCGATTTCCGATAGTTTTTAAAACATCACCGTCGGTAAAAAGCGTTTGCGTTGTATTGACTACATCGTTGTAATGATCTCTTGATTCTATAATTCCAATAAGAATAGCATCAGCAGCTCCATTGTCATTGCTCACCACTCTTAATCCAGAATAATCATTTAGGGCCAGAGTGATTTCTTTAGTTAGTGGCGCAGCTAGTTGAGGAATAACTGAGCGATTGATAAACATTGGAACCGTTACGGTTTTAATGTCATAACCTATCAAGGGGTTATTATTTGTATTGAAATGATACCCCGAGCAACCCGCCGCCAAAATAGCAGCAAGTAAGTATAGAATGGGATAAAAAAATCGCACTTTCATAGTCCAAATGCTACCCTAAAAAACAACCATGTTAAAGAAGCTTTCACAATTTATTGATACGTCTAACACTCAGACAAATTCTTTTAAAAAAGAAAAGGCGCACATTCACGAAAGTTTTGATTTCCTGGCCTTGATCCGCGGCTGGAAAGACATTGCAGGGGCTAAACTTTCAGAACATACCATACCCCTAAAAAATCAAAGTGGAGTACTCATCATTCTTTCAAATCATTCTGCGTTTGCCAGTGAACTAAGCTATATGGAGCTTACTTTAAAAAGAAAAATCTTTGAAAAATTCCCAGCACTTGAAAAATCAATTCTCTCTATTAAATTCATCGTCGATAGCACTCATTTCTCACAACAGTATGAGCAATTTATCGCTCCAATTGAAAAGAAAAAAGCCCAAGTACTTCATCCTTACTCTCCAGAATTTCGAAGGCTTAAAAAAGAAGCAGAAGAAATGTTTGCAGATGTTGAAGATCCCGAAGTAAAAGAAAAAATGATTTCACTTTTTATTCAATCAGCAAAATAATTTCATAAGATGATTTTTGACTTCATCAACACGACGCCCTTCGCGTTTGATTTCAAAATTTAAATTTTCGTTCAAAAAAATAATCGTTGAAGAAAATCCTGAAAGTTCTTTCAAATTTTGCCCCTCTATTAAATGAGTAGAAGATGCATGAGCAATATGAAACTGGCGTGCCTCATTCAATGTTGTGATCGGTGGCTCACCGGTTAGATTTAAACTCGTTGTAAAAAAAGGTGTTTTAATTTCATTATAGATTGATTTTATGATCTCGGAATCTAAACAACGTAAACTAATATAATCACTTTCAGCAGTGGCCCATTTGGGAATTTTTATTTTAGCCGATACTAAGGGAAGACCTAAAGTTGTCTCTAATTTAAAAAAATCCTCTAACCAATCGAGAGTCACTTCTTCGGGAAAACGAAAACTTGAAAAGATATCATGAACACTGCTAAACATAACTGAAAGCGGTTTGTTTTTTGCTGTGTTTTTTATCTCTGCAATTTGAGCGTAACCCTCTTCGCTGTAGAGTGAACATCCAATGCCCCAGACTGTGTCTGTAGGATAAATAAAAACATCATTTTTTTTAAAATTCATCAAAATTAAACCGGAAGAGGTTTGTTTAAAATAGTGCGATAGTAATAAAAAAAGAGGCTAAGGATAATGAGTACAAGAATCACTAACATATACATTAGATAATTATCATTGCGTTTCTTTAAGTGCTCTGGCATCGACCTTGGAGGTAATTCCTGTGGCAGATCACCGGTCGTCGCTTCTTTTTGTAACATTGTTTGCGCTGAAATTTTAACTTTTCTTTCATGCAAAAGCTTCTTGTCATCGTTTTGATGTGAACTTTGATCTCTTGGTTTTTCTTTTTTTACCAAAGAAATTGCAGGCTCAGCTTTTTCAACCTTTTCACTCTTAATTTCTTTATTAGGATTTATTGTTACGAGAGTTAAGCCAGAGCCATCTTCGAAATCATTTTTAAAACTTTGATTAACTTTTTTTGTTTCAACTTTATTGGCTTCTGGAGCCGATTGAGGAATATTAACTTTAAAATCAAACTCTTCTTTCTCTTCTAATGCTTTTTCATCTTTTGCTTCGGCTTTAGTTGAGCTCATATCGGGATAAGCGAGGTCATCATCTTCTGGATAACTTGCTGGCCCATCTGAAGATGGCGTTGAATCAACTACTTTTTCAACTGGCCTAGATTTCATTTCAATCGGTCTATTTTCATAAACCTGAGTTTGAACATTGCCCATTGAAGAATTGATAGTACTGGAAATCATCGCCATATCTGGAAATTCTAAATCATCATTAGCTGGCAATTTTATTTCATCTGGAGGAAATGCTTGTGCTACAGCTGACAGCTGACTCGTGAGAGTTGGATTAACCAAAGCAATATCTGGATATTCTAAATCTTCAGAAGGTGGAATTACGGCAGGACCAGTGTTGCCTAATTTCATTACCTGAGTTTTATTAGCAGGAGCAGTGTTTAGAGAAGTTGTCTTATCTGGGTTATCTCTTCTAGAAAGAACACTTTTTGATTCTGAAATGGGATTATAACCTTGAGGAATATCACCATAAAGATATTTTTCTACCAGGTCTTTTTCTTTTAAAGAAAACCAATAACCATTGCCACTCGTCACTTCATCATTTAAGCCAAGCGCGCCTTTTTGCAAAAACTCCAGCACCTTTGACTTTGCAACGGGTCCCAGAATTTGGTTTTGAGTTGTACGAATAAGCCAGCTTCGTTCCATTATATTTTTTTACCAAAAAAATCCGATGAGACCTTTTAAGTCTTCATCATTAAATCTTAATCCACCAGCGACAGTACCACTACGTCCTTTTCTAAACGCATCATTGAAAGTAGCTTTACCATATAAGACATTCCAAATTTGTGTCTCGGCAGCAAATCTAACGTTTGCCCCAAGATGCTTTTTATAATCAAAAGCTTCCATTGTGAATTTGGTACTAATTGGTTGAATACGATAATCGATTCCCAATCCACCAGTCGTTTCTATCAACCCACCACGGAAATCAAAATCATTTATACGACGACCAATCTGAGCATTAAAACGTAGAGTGTTCTTATCATTTTCTTTTGTATTTTGTGTTACTGTTACACCGTTAGTTGTTGTGACAATTGTTTTTTCTTTATCTGGTCCAAGCTCAGAGCTAACAACACCTAAGTGATAAAATCTCTCCGGGCTTGGAAAAATTCGAAGTGAAGCTTCTGTATCTCCACCTGAAACTGTGTTGACACCAGTAAAGATAGAAAGTTCAGTTCTCAAAGCATCCGCCTTACCAACGATTTTTTGAACACTCGCTAAAGTATCTTTTACTTGATCAGCTATTTCATCTTCAACTAACATTTTTCCCAATGTCCCTTTTCCTTTTTTAAGGTCAGCAACAATGGCCTGCATATCGCCTGTTAATTTTTTTGTATTAGCGAGAACTTCTTTGATATCAGACATAGCGCTATCGCCATTATTTTTATCAACTTGATAAGCAAGATCTTCTGAGAACGCTTGGAGGTTATCCATCATTGCGTTCATCTTTTCTTCATTTCCAGTTGTCACTCGTTTTAGACTTGCAGTTACCTCTTTAGTGTTGGCTACAAGTTCAGCAACATCTGCTAAGATTTTTTTCAATGGAGAGACTTCACCTGTTGGTGCAATTGAATCTTTCATGGAGCGAACGATAAGTTTTACATCAGCTAAAACTTCTGAAGTATCTTTAATTAAATTTTCTAACCCAGCAGCTTCTTCAGAGTCGATAAAATCGTATTTACGTAACAATTCGGGTGAATCACCGACAAAAATCTCAATGTATTTATCACCTAAAAAACCCACTGATTTTATTCTAAGCTTAGAATTTTTAGTCACTTGGATTTGTTTTAAAATTTCAAAAGTAATAAGGGCCGTGTTTCCTTGAAGTTCAATTGTTACGATTCTACCGGCATTAATACCAGCAACTTTGATTGGCGTTTTTGGAAAAATTCCAGAAGCGTCTTTAACAATAGTTCTGTACGTAACATACTGGCCAAAGCCAGATTGATTGGAGGTTACTTTTAAGGACATAACAACTACTGCAATCATTGTAGCAATAGCGAGGAGTCCAACTTTAAATTCATTCATCGAAATCTATACCTTTTTAAAAATAAGTATCAAAATTGTTTTAGAGTCTAAGAAATTCTTGAACTAATGGATTAGTTGAATTCTTAAATTCTGAAACTGGTAAATACTCAATAATCTTACCACGGTCCAAAAATGCTATATAGTCGGAAATTTCTAACGTGGCCTTTACGTCGTGAGAAATAATAACCGAAGTCATTTCTCGGTCACTGTGATTAGTCGCAGTCTCGACGATTAAATTGTTTACCATTTTAGTCGTGATTGGATCTAGACCTGTAGTCGGTTCATCGTACAACATAATATTGGGAGTAAGTGCTAGAGCTCGAGCAAGCCCTACTCTCTTTCTCATCCCTCCAGAAAGTTCAGAAGGTAATTTTTGAAAGGATTCTTCTTTAATTCCAACGGAAATTAAGAGGTCGTGCACTTTAGTTTTTATTTCTTCGTTTTTTAATTCTGTAAATTCGCGAAGAGGAAATGCAACATTTTCTTCAGCAGTAAAAGAATCAAAGAGGGCTGCATATTGAAAAAGCATCCCAAAATTTCTTCTAAAATCTCGCAATTCTTCTTTTGAGAGCTCTTCTAAGTTTTTTCCTAGAACAATAACCGTTCCCTCACTGGGATGGAGAATTCCTAAAATATGCTTAAGTAAAGTGGACTTTCCGGCCCCAGAAAATCCTAAGATTGTTACAATTTTATTTCTTGGGATATCAAAATTGAGATTATGCAAAATGACATGCTCACCAAATTTTTTGGTAACATTTTTAAAAGAGATGGCCGGGTTTTCAAAAGTTAACAAATATTCTCCTCTAAAGTATTTTCACCAAAAATGATGTGAGGAAATAATCGAGGATGAGAACTGAAATCATTCCCCAAACAACTGCGAGATTGGTACCACGTCCAACTCCCACTGCTCCTTTTTCAACTTGAAATCCAAAATATGTACCAATGACTGCGATAACAAATCCAAACACTGAAGCTTTGATGACCCCTTGAGCGATATCTGAAACGTACATGAAATCGCCGAGCTTTGAAAAAAAGAGTGCTTCATCAATTAAAAGAGTTTTTGTTCCAACTAACCAAGAACCAAAATTTCCAATAAAAAGAAAAACAATCGAAAGCATTGGAACGGCAATGGTTGCTGCAATAATTCTTGGAACGGCTAAGTATTGAACGCTGTTTATTCCCATGACTTCTAATGCATCAATTTGTTCAGTAACTTTCATTGAACCAATTTGAGCGGCCATCGCCGACCCAGCTCTTCCAGCGACAATCAATCCAGTCAAAACGGGAGCGAGCTCTTTTGATAATGAAATCGCAACAATCGCTCCGACGAGGGAGTCGACATTAATTAATTTAAAACCAAAATAAGTTTGTGTCGCGAGCACCATTCCCGTAAACATCCCTGCTAACAGAATGATAAGAAGACTTTTATTTCCAATAAAAAAAAGTTGCTCAAATAAAAGGTGATTTCTATATGGTCTTTTAAAGGACCAATAAAAAAAGCGAGACGTAAATAATGAAATAGCCCCTAGGCCGTTGATTCCATCAATGACGGTTGCACCAAGATCTTGGATCTTGTGTTCCAGTATAGTAGTTACTTTTTGTATGTTCACTGAATTAGTTTAAACGATAAACTCGTGGAATGCGAGGGAGAAGAGCGCAAAAAAGTTCATAAGGAATAGTTTTTGTCTCGAGAGAAAAGTTGAGTAAATCACCAACCTGTTCTCCCCAGATTGTAAAAATCTCATGGGCGCGAATCTTGCCCTTAGACTCTATTGGAAAAAACACATGTGTCATATCCATGCTGACTCTGCCAATAATCGTTCCGGTGAATCCTTTATGGTATAAATGAGCTCCAGAGTAACGATTAAAAAAACCATCTCCGTAGCCAATTGCAAGAATGGCAATAATCCCATCGGCTAGAGCTGGAGTAGAGTTATAGCCAACAACCTCACCTTTTTTTACTTCAAAAACTCGAAGAATATAAGTTTCCAATTTAGATACAAGTTTGCCTTGAAAATGCCCTTCACTTTTAACCTCTGAACTTAGTGAAGTTGGTCCATACATCATAAGACCTGGTCTTATATGTGTATCTTCAAATCCAAAATTTTGCTCAATGGCCCCAGAGTTTGATTGGGAAGTGCGCTCTAGTTGAATACCTGAATCGAGGAAAAATTGTTTGATTTCCGTAAAACGAGTCCGCTGAAGAATATTTCGCTCATTAGTATTCATGGAAAAAGAGGCATTTGCGTAATGACTAATTAAGTGATGAACACTTGATCGCCCATGTTGTTTTAATTTAGTCACTATTAAAGGCGCTTCGCTAGGATCTAATCCCAATCGATTCATTCCGGTATTGAATTTTAAACAGATAGGAAAATTTTTAAATTCAGAAGTGTGAAGAATATAATCTAACTCACTGACGTTCGAAATAACTGGAACAATTCTGCGTTTTAAATAAATATCGGCATTTTCTATAAGCTCCAACTGGATGTCGGAGAAAACATAAATATCAAATTCTAAATCGTTTAATTCTTCGCGAAGCTTTAAGGCTTCACCAATTGTGGCACAACCAAATTCTTTTATTCCCAATTCCGTAATTGCGAAACGTGCGACTGGAATCATTCCGTGTCCGTATCCATCGGCTTTTACCATGAAAAGGACTTCTGAATTCGGGGCCATCTTTTTGATTTCGGAATAATTAAAGGCAAGATTGTCGAGACTGACAACTAAGCGACTTCTAAATTTCATGTGTGGTCTCTTTGCCCCAAATTAATTCGCGTGTTTTTAATTTCGCTAATGCTTCTTTGTCTGCAACTTTTTCGTTGGCAGAAAGCATAGCTGTTTGCACTGATTTTAAATAAGCAAAAGCGGAAAGAGGAACCATTGTAACTTTTGGTTTAACGATCTGAGATAGAACGCCTTCACTTTCTTCAAAATATTTCCAATAAGAAAACTTCGCTGCAAAATCTTTTAATTCATCGAAAAAAGAATCTAGTTCACCTGCTAGAATTAAAAAACCCAAGTGATTAACTCCAAAATCAAACACTCTAAAATCTACACGCGATTGAATTTCTAGGCGATTGATAAATTCTTTTTCAAATTTACCCCAAAAAAATCTATTGCTGCTTTTTTTCAAAATAACATCAACTAAATTTGTTAAATCTAAATCAATTAAACGGTAATCCATTTTTTTATTTAATTTAGTTTCTTCAGAAGATATTATGGTTGAACCAAAAAGAAATTGGTCTAAAAAACTCATCGCTTGAAATGCTGAAGAAAATTTCTTTTCTACTCTGGGCTCACTAATAAGTTTATTGCTAAAACTTGCATAAAATCCATTTAAGTAGGCCTCCAACATATTCCAATCAAATTGATTAAAAAATAAATCGTTCTTAGCTTTGATAAACATAATTTTATCTGGGCGAGTGAGATTCCCTTTTATCAACAAAGAGACCAAATCTCCCCCCATAATATCAATTGCCACCTGAGTGGCCATATTTTGAGCAAATAATTCAATTCCATTCGGACAAGCTTGTCCCAGCCATAAAGATGGGATGGCACGAAATTTTTGTACATGGGATAAAGGTGAAATTAATTTTTGTCCATTAAAGCTTAACTCCATCATGGCAAATTCAGCAATCTCATCTATTCCTTGAAATACATTCTCTATTGCTTTAAAAAAATCTGTTTCACCACGCAGTTCTTCTAGTTGTAAACAAACACTTTTTACCATTGATTGGTATTGATCTGTTTGTTGCATGGTTAAATTTTCGTTTTTTAATTTTTCAATTTGATTATGCTTTAGCTGTACATCACTTTTTAGCGTTTTATTTTCATGTTCCAACTTCATTAAGTGATTAAGTCTTGTTAAAAGTGTGCGTAGTGGAGCTTCGTAATTATCTGTTTTTTTCAAAACACCTAGATGGAAAAAATCATGCGTCGACATTAAAAGTGGTTCAGTATTTGTAGTATAATAAAAAACCAACGGCAATTTTTCAGAGGCAATGTGCGGATGATTGCGAAGAACTAAATCTCCTTCACTCATTTTTTTAACATCGACAATACAAAGCGAGGGAATGCGCTCAAGAGTTCCCGCCCAAAAAGTTTTCAAATCTTCATAAAAATGAGGAATGATTCCCAGTTTTCTAAACACAGCTGAAATTTCTTTAACTTCGTTAATGTCAGAAAAGAGTAATGCAACTGATATTTGTCCTTCGCTCACTTCTATACCTCTTAAGGTTTTTTGGATTAGCTACCTAATAAATTATGCACTAAAGCCTCTAGGCCTTCAATCTCTTTTATCTCTTGCTCGTTGAGACGGATATCTGCTTTTTCATAGTCCTGCGCCCTAGATTCATACAGCGCGAAAAGTTCAGACTCTGAAATATTGCTCAAAGGACGATTTTTTTCCCCTCGTATTCTCTCAATGCAAACTTCTATGCTCGTATCTAAAAAAACTAAATAACAATCACTTGTTTTTTCAATCATAGAGAAAATTTCAGGATTTAGTGATCCACCGCCTAAAGCAATAACTAAAGAATTATCGTGGCGAATTAGCTTTTTGAGCTTGGTTTTTTCTTTATCTCTAAAAAGGGGAAACCCATTTTGTAATATCCACTCCCCTAAACGATCGGGATGAATTCCAAAATCATTGGCCAGGGCATGGTCCAAGTCAATGCAATCATAGCCCAATTTATTAGGTTGCATTTTTTTTAGGAAGGTTGATTTCCCCGCTCCCATGAATCCACAAATTAAGATTTTCATGCTTTGGATTGTACTTTTAAAAACACTTGAGTTAAATGAATTCTTCACAAAATTATGTAGATGGATTCCAAATTATGAGCAAAATTAATACTCACCTAGATGCCCAAGTTTTCGTAAACAAGTACAGCTTCGATATTATCGAAGAATACGAAATTGATAAAAAAACTCCATGGGTTAACGATCTTTTAGTAGAACTTGAAGAAGACAATGATGACGAAGCCGAATATCCGGTTGCGACAATGGAAATTAAGGCTCAAATTACAAGAAAAACAAATACTTTTTTAAATGACCACTTAATAGTTCGCGCTCAACTTACCAGTCATTTCCACTTGCCTTGCGGACGATGCTTATTCCCTTTGGCCCAAGAACTTGAACTCTCTTTAAGTGCCGCTTTTTTACATGAGTCCCAAGAGAAAAAACCAGAGTACGCCGAAGTCACAACGGTCTTTGCTGATGGACATGAAATGGAGCTTTATTTCTACAAAAAAGGCATGGCAGATATTAATGAATTCATCCATGAACAAATTTATATAGAAGTCACTCCTTTTCCGCGCTGCGAAGGGGAATGTAAAAACCCGGTTCTCTATTAGATTTAATGGCCTTCGACAATTATGAGTAGGTTAATTGTAATACGCAACGCATTGAGCGAAAAAAAACTTGCCGAAACACCCTCATTAACGTAAAGATATGTCCTTCATATTTGAAAAAATTTAGAACAGTTAAAGTTTAATAAATTGTCGCGGAGTATACAATGGCAGTTCCTAAGAAGAAAAATTCAGTTTCAAGAAAAGGTTTAAGAAGAGCTGGTCAACACCATAAACTTTATAGAAAACACCCTATGACATGTTCAAACTGTGGAGTGCATGTAATGCCTCACGCTGTTTGTAATGCTTGTGGATTCTACAAAGGGAAACAAGTTGTTACTGTAAAAGCTCCTACTGAAGCTACGGCAGAATAATTTTAAATAAAAAAGCAAAGCTTTAATAAAGGCCCTTAGATTCGCAAGAAAATAAGGGCCTCTTTATTTTTGCCTTACAAGGACATCACTATGCAAACCTATGAGTCAAAAATTCTAGGGACCGGGATGTACGCTCCCAAAAAAGTTGTAACCAATTTTGACCTAGAAAAAATTGTTGAAACAAACGACCAATGGATATTTGAAAGGACAGGAATTAGAGAACGTCATATTTCTTCAACTGAAGGCGGAGAATTTCCAACAGATATGGCCCTCTACGCTACTCGCGATGCTCTTAAAGCAGCCAACTTAGTACCAAACGATATCGACTTCATCATATTTGCCTCTGTTACTCCAGATGTGAAACTTCCAAACTCTGCCTGTATTTTACAAGTGAAACTTGGGATCACAAATAATTGTACTTGCTTAGATATCTCTGTTGCATGTTCGGGATTTGTTTACGGCGTAAACATGGCCAATTCTTTTATAAAAACAGGAATGGCAAAAAATATTCTCGTAGTGGGAAGTGAAATGCTTTCTCGCGAAGTGAATTGGAAAGACAGAAATAGCTGCATTCTTTTTGGAGATGGTTGTGGAGTTGCGATTATCGGTCGCGCTGATACTGCTTCAGAATCTAAAATTCTTTCTACTATCTTAAACTCTGACGGAACTGGGGGAGAATTTTTTGACCAACCAATCGGTGGAGCTGTTACTCCCATTACTCCTGAGCATATCGCAGAAGGATCTCACTTCATGCAAATGAAGGGAAAAGAAATGTTCAAAGTTGCAACTAGAACACTTGCCGAAAACGGCAAAAAAGTTTTGGAAATGGCCGGCATGACAAAAGAAGATATCAATTGGGTTGTCCCTCACCAAGCCAACATCAGAATCATTGAAACGACTGCAAACCTTTTAGGAATGAGTATGGAAAAAATGATTGTGAATATTGATAAATACGGAAACACTTCAGCAGCAACTGTTCCAATTGCTTTTCACGAAGCCATTATGGATGGAAGAATCAAGCGCGGAGACATCGTTCTCTTTGATGCTTTCGGAGCGGGCCTCACTGCAGGAGCAACACTCCTTAAATATTAATTTAACAAGGACTTGTTAATGACTAAATCAGTAACTTTATTATTTCCCGGCCAAGGATCACAATACGTAGGAATGGGAAAAAATCTAGATCACGCACTTTTTGATAAAGGAAATGAGATCTTAGGATACGACTTAAAAAAATTAATGCACGAAGGACCGGATGAAGAATTAAAACTGACTCATAATACTCAGCCGGCCATTCTTAAGCATTCAATCACTCTTTATAATCACCTGTTACCGCTACTCGAAAAATATAATATTAAAATCGACCGCGTCCTTGGCCACTCAGTGGGCGAGTACGCAGCCCTTGTCGCTGCTGGAGTTCTTTCTCCTTATGATGCTATTCATGCCGTTCATTTACGCGGAAAATATATGCAGGAAGCAGTTCCTGTCGGTATGGGAAAAATGTTTGCGATCTTAAAGGTACCTGCAAACATTGTAGAAGAAGCTTGCAAGGCTGTTTCTGAGCCAGGATCTGAGGTAATGCCAGCTAACTTTAATGATCCTTCACAAATTGTTATTTCTGGTGAGAGTGCTGCGTGTACACGTGCAGTTGCATGGCTCGCTGAAAATTTTAAGGAAGCTCATCGTGCGATGGAATTAAATGTTTCGGCTCCTTTTCACTCTTCCCTCATGAAACCTGCCGCAGATCAATTAAAGTCAGCATTTGCTAAGTTTAAATGGCATGAAAACAAGGTTCCTTATATTGCTAATATTGATGCCCATGAATATGCAGTTGGAACAAATCCAGAAACGATAATCAATAATCTTTATCACCAAGCTTACGGGCCAGTGCTTTGGACTCAATCAATTGAAAAATTACCTGCTGACACTCTTTGTATTGAAGTTGGTCCGGGAAAAGTTTTAATGGGGCTTGTTCGTAAAATTAATAAAGACATTAAAGTTGTGACTCTTGATAAAGACGAAGCTTTAGTAGAGCTAGAAACCCTTTTTAGTGGAGCAAATTAAAATGATCGCAACATACAATGACCTAAAAGATAAAACTGTTTTAATTACTGGAGCTTCAAGAGGCTTAGGAAGAAAAATGGCTGATGCTCTAGCCGCTCAAGGAGCGCATGTCGTTTTTAATTATAGAGGCGACGAAGCTGCAGCGATGAAACTAAAAGAAGAACTGACAAACTTAGGCGCTTCTAAAGTTACAGCACTTTTGTTTGATGTAACTAATACGGCGCAAATGAAAGAAGCCGTAGAAAAATTTATTGAAGCTAATGGGCCAATCACTGGACTTGTGAACAATGCGGGTATTTCAAAAGACCAAATTGTACTACGTATGAAAGAAGAAGATGTGACGCAGACAATTAACACAAATCTTACTTCTGCGATTATGCTGACTCAAATTCTCTCTCGTAGCTTTTTAAAAGCAGAAAACGTTTCTGTTGTTAACATAAGCTCGATAGTTGGTCTTATGGGAAATGCCTCTCAAATTGCTTATTCCGCTTCTAAAGCTGGATTAATTGGTTTTACTAAATCTTATGCCAAAGAATTAGCTTCAAGAAATATACGCTGTAATGCAATCTGCCCGGGATTTATTACAACAGACATGACTCACGCTCTAGATGAGAAAGTTAAGGAAGCATACCTAACTTCTATCCCTCTAAAACGCATGGGTGAAGCGGAAGAAGTGGCGAGCCTAGTTTGTTTTTTATTGAGCAAAGCATCGTCATATATCACTGGAGAAACGATTAAAATTGACGGCGGACTGTACATCTAATAAAACTATTACTTATTTTAGATTATTTTAGGAGTTATAATGAAAGACAAGGTAATCAAACTTATCAGCGACGCAACTAAAATTGATATTTCAAAGATCAATCTTGAAACTAGTTTCGTTGACGACCTTAACCTCGATTCACTTGATATCGTAGAATTGATGATGAAAATGGAAGATGAATTCGGTGTTGAAATTCCTGAAGAAGACGCTGAAGGATTAAAAACTGTAAAAGATATCGTTACTTACTTAGAAAAAAAACAAGCCTAGTTTTAAATATAAAGGCCCCTAACGGGGCCTTTGTTGTTTTACGACACAAAAAATCGGAGACCAACTATGACCCAAAATAATATTTTGCTCAATAGAGTTGCAATAACAGGAATGGGAATGATCAATGGTCTTGGTCATACTCTTAAAGATACATGGGAAAATGCAGTAGCGGGTAAATCAGGCGTTAGTTTGATTGAACAAGCAAACACAGAACAAATGCTAACTAAGATCGCTGGCGAAGTAAAAAATTTTACTATTGCTGATCATATTTTAGAACCAAAAGAGGCTCCTCGCTATGACCGCTTTATTCACTTTGCTATGCACTCGGCATACGAAGCACTTAACGATGCGGGACTCATTACAAATAATCAAATGAACAGCACGTATGATCCTCACCGCATGGGAAGCATCATGGGTGTTGGCATTGGTGGATTCCCGGAAATTGAGCGCACAGCTCATACGATGTTTGAAAAAGGACCAAAAAGAGTTTCTCCTTTTTTCATTCCGGCCGTTATTCCAAATATGTCTACAGGATTAATTTCAATTCGCTTTGGACTTCGTGGTTTAAATTACACGATCTCATCTGCGTGCGCTTCTGCAGCTCATGCGCTGACAGCTGCAAGCTATGAAATTATGTTCGGTCGCCAAGACGTAATGGTCTCAGGTGGAGCTGAAGCAGTTGTCGGACAACTTGGTATGTCTGGCTTCATTACAATGAAAGCACTTTCTCGTCGTAACGATGAACCTCATAGAGCTTCTCGTCCATTCGATGTTGATCGCGATGGATTTGTTTTAGGTGAAGGCGCGGGAGTTTTAATTTTAGAAAATTACGACAAAGCAGTTGCTCGTGGAGCAAAAATTTATGCTGAGATCGTAGGCCACGGAGCAACGAGTGATGCTTACCATATAACTGCTCCTCATCCGGAAGGAGAAGGTGCATGCAACTCAATGAGAATGGCCGTGGAAAACGCGGGAATTAATTTCAATGAAGTTGGTTACGTAAATGCTCACGGAACTTCTACTCCATTGGGAGATATTGGTGAAACCAAAGCTATTAAAAAAACTTTTGGTGATCATGCAAAAAATCTTTACGTATCTTCAACAAAATCGATGACTGGTCACCTTTTAGGTGCTGCTGGTGGGATTGAAACGATTTATTGTGCAATGGCACTTCATACTGGAATCATTCCTCCAACGATCAACTTAGAAAATCAAGATCCGGAATGCGATTTAAATTATGTGCCGAATAAGGCGATCAAAGCAGATATTAAATATGCTCTTAATAATTCATTCGGTTTCGGTGGGACTAACTCATCACTTGTTTTAAGGAAGGTATAATATGTTTCCTGCAAACTCTAATGACCTCTCTAAGATGGATCCAGAAATTTTCGGAATCATTGAAAAAGAAAGAACTCGTCAAGAAGAAGGCCTTGAGCTGATTGCTTCTGAAAATTACACGAGCCAAGCTGTCATGCAAGCGCAGGGATCTATTCTCACAAATAAATATGCTGAAGGTCTTCCAAACAAACGTTATTACGGTGGATGTGAGTTTGTTGACCTATCAGAAACTTTAGCTATTGAGCGAGCTACAAAACTCTTCAATGCAAAATTCTCCAACGTTCAACCTCACTCTGGATCTCAAGCTAACATGGGAGCTTATTTCTCAATGTTGGAATACGGGGACAAAGTTTTGGGAATGAATTTAGCTGAAGGTGGACACTTAACTCATGGTTCACCCGTAAACTTTTCTGGAAAACTTTTTAAATTTTGTGCATATGGATTACACCCTGAGACGGAAAGACTTGATTACAATTTAATCCGTGAAATCGCTAAGGCTGAAAGACCAAAACTATTAGTTGCTGGAGCTTCGTCTTACGCTCGTGAAATTGATTTTAAAATCATGCGCGAGATTGCTGACGAAGTTGGAGCAATGTTTATGGTAGATATGGCCCATATCGCTGGATTAGTAGCAGCGGGCATTCATAACTCTCCTATCCCTCATGCTCATGTCACAACTTCAACAACACATAAAACTCTTCGTGGACCTCGTGGTGGAATAATCCTCACAAACGATGAAGATTTATTTAAAAAATTAAATTCAAATATTTTTCCAGGTATTCAAGGTGGACCACTTGAACATGTGATTGCAGCTAAGGCAGTTTCTTTTAAAGAAGCCTTAATGCCAGAATTTATCACTTATCAAAAACAAGTTGTACTAAATTCAAAAACATTAGCAGCTAACTTAATGAATAAAGGGATTGAGCTCGTCTCCGGTGGAACAGACAACCATTTGGTTCTTGTCAAAACAGACTCCGTTGGATTATCTGGAAAAGAAGCAGAAAAAGCTCTTGAGCACGCAGGCATTACTTGTAATAAAAATATGATTCCAAAAGATAAACGCTCTCCATTTATTACTAGTGGTGTTCGTTTAGGAACTCCTGCGATCACAACTCGTGGGCTAAAAGAAAATCATATGGTGATGTTGGCAGATTGGATTCACTCAGCATTAACAAACAGTACAAATGAAGAGCAGTTACTCAAAATAAAAATGCAAGTTGTAGAACTTTGCAAATCGTATCCCGTTTATCCCCAAGGATTATAAGACATGTATTGTCCGAGTTGTAACGCCCAAGACACGCGAGTAATAGATTCAAGAATGCTTCTTGAAGAAAACTCCGTGCGCCGTCGTCGCAAATGCGATGCTTGCGAAATCCGTTTTACAACTTATGAGAACATTCATATTCAAATGCCGTTAATTGTAAAAAAAGACGGTCGTAGAGAAAATTATAATCGCGAAAAAATAATGAAAGGTTTGAAGAAAGCCTGTCAAAAAAGACCAGTTTCTATTGATGATATTAATCTTCTCATTAATGGAGTTGAAAAATCGTTATTAGAAATTTCTCAAACTGAAGTAAAGGCCGGCGATCTTGGTGAAATCATCATGGATCGTTTGAAAAAAGTAGATGGTGTCTCTTATGTTCGTTTTGCCTCATTCTATTGGGACTTTAGCGACGTTGAAGATTTTGTCTATGGGCTAAAAAACAATCTCCACTCAGAAAAATCCATCAGTGATAAAGGTGAAAAACGTGAATACCAATAATGCAAAACCGCAAAAAAGATCTGTTGGTCGTGAATACGCCTTCAAATTTATTTATAAACATTTGCTTTCAGATTTCGTGCGCGAAAAAACTCAAATCATCAGCGACGAAAAAGCTCTTCAAGATGCAATGACTCTTTTTGATACTTCTTACTATGAAGAAGATTCTGAACATCCTGATAACGTAATTGATGCGCATACAAAAATATTTGCTCGCGATCTAATTTTAGGTTCTCTTCGTCACGAAGAAGAAAATTCAGAAATGATTGAAAAATATCTTACCAATGGAAACTTAGCTAAAGTTGACCGTATGAACTTAGCTGTTCTTCTTCTTGGTACATATGAAATTTTAAATGACCGTGATACTTCGCCTGGCGTTTTTATTAATGAGTATGTGAATATTGCTAAAAAATATTGTCCTAATGACTCTCAGGGCTTTATCAACAGTATTTTAGATAAGCTTGCAAAAGATCATGCCGTCTAAAGCACCCTCGCATTTAAAATCAGTTATCGATCAATTTACTCCTGATATTTTAGGATTATTTTGGATTACTGAAGAAGAACTAACTCGTGACCTTGAAGGCTTTGATGAATTTAACTACCTCTTCGATGGTTTGATTTCTCAATACCTTTATGGTCAAAGTACTCAGCACGACTCTGCACTTCCTAGATCAAATATTTTTTTCACAAATAATTTTAATAAAAAACTTTTTTTAGCCCATATTAAACAAGATAGTGAGATTGCGGGTGTCTTAGATGAACAGATCGCACTGATTCAAGAAAATTCAGTTGATAGAAAAAAAGTTTTGATTTTAAATCGAACATCAAAAAACTGGGTGCAGGATTTACAAAAACGTTACCCTAAATTTGAGTTTCATGCCTTGGAACTTGTCTAGTTTGGAAACAAAATCAGGAAAAATCACGGCAATTATTCTGCTAGTGGTTTTTATCTTTGTCCGAATTCTCCTTGAAACAATCTGGCGCTCTCTTTCAGAGTACTACTCATATTTTTTCGAACTCTTTTTTATTGCACTCACTTTTTTCATTTATCGAAAAAGAATAACCGTCTGGAAAAAGCTGCGCCTCAAAGATTGGTTAATTGCACTTCTCTCGTTAGCTTCGGGCCTAGTCATTTATAAACTGGCAAGTCCTTTAGGACTTATTGTTCCGTTTGATTTCAAAGCTAGAGAGACACTTTTTTTTCTTCTTATAGTTGCTCCGCTACTAGAAGAAGCGCTCTTTAGAGGGGCCTTATGGGAAACATTAAAAGGATTTAGTAGTCGGGGATGGTTTTTGATAATAGGTTCGACTTTTCTTTTTTCAATCGGACATTTGGCAAGTTTTTGGTTTGTGCCAGAAGAATTCAAATCTTTTGTTTTGTACCAGGCTACTTATGTAATTTTTCTGGCATTAGTACTTGGGAGACAAAGATTAAAAACTAATTCTCTCAGTGTCCCCGTCGTCATTCATTTTGTGTTTAATTTGGGTTTTTACTTGGGATTTTACCTGAGCGCGCGCTAATCACGGAGTCGCACAAATATAAGTTACCCATGATTCGCAATTTTCTTCTGCTTTAGTAGATCGGTAGAAAACTCCATTTCCTAATCCTTCTTTATCCACTCCTTCCCAATAAATATGAGTTGAACCAAAACCAGCATCTTGTAAAATGTCTAAAAGTTCACGTGCATCCCACATACGCCACTCGTAAGTGAAAACTTTTTCAAATTTTGTAGTACCTTTTTTAAAGTGAATATAATATTTGCACTCTGCTGTTAATGGATTATATGAATTGCAATCCCAGTAATACGTATGTGTTTTGTGTTTTACTGATTCTTCTAATGGTTTGCGTGTTTCAGTTCCACCAAAAAGATCGATAAAAAAAGCACCATCTTTTTTTAAATGCTTTCTTACTTGAGTAAAATATTTTACGAGGTCAGTTCTTTTTTTGAAAAGAAAATAAGAAAAATTAAAAGCGACAATAACATCAGCTTTAAAATTATATGAACTCATAACGTTACCTAGGATGTATTCCATGCGCGTTTGTTCTTCTTCTTTTAATTTAAATAAATGGTTTTCCACTCCGTAAGAAATGGGTTCCATATCTAGGTCAATTCCGTGGGCTTTGTGCTCTTTACTTTGCTCAACCCATGCACATGCCATTGATCCAGTTCCACAAAAATCTTCGCGTAAAACTAATGGCTTTTTTCCGTAAAGTTTTTTGAACTCACGATTGATGAAATTGATGTCTGCTTCTGGGTTTTGTACAGAACCTAAATAAAGTTCGTACTTTTCATCGCGAGTTAATTTTTTAGGCATCGGTTTTTTCCTTAATAGTCTTTATATGATTTGACCTCAATGAGGCCTGAGCTGTATTCAGCATTGATACTATTTTTTCTCTTAAATCTTTCGTCATTCGTAAAATAAACAGCTCTAGCTAATTTAATAAATTCTTGATTAAAATCTTGAGCGCGTTCTAAATCTCTTATATCGTCTTCTATTTTCCACAATTCTGAGTTTACTTCAATCATTTGATTCATGCGATGATCAATGTCAGGAAGTTTTAGTGCAGCCAGCGTTTGTGATAAACTCTGTTCTTCTTTTTTGACGTGAATTAGTTTTATTGGATCAGAAATTTTTTGCAATTTTATTCTTAAAATAGAAATTTTATCTACTAATTCACCCAGCGAAATTTCACATTCTATTTTCACGCTTAATAATTTTCCGTTATATGTCCCGGTAAGTGATCACTACAATTTCGTAGGAGACTAAACCTTGTGGAGTTTGGACCTCTATAGTATCACCAACCTCCTTGCCGATCAAAGAACTTCCGATGGGGGAACGCCAACTAATTAAACCTTTTGTCGTATTAATTTCATCAACTCCAACGATGGAGATGCGTTTTGTAATACCTTCATCATCGAGAAGTTCGACACTGGCCCCAAATTGAACTTTGGTGGTATTAATCCCTGCAGGATCAATAACTACAGCGGCATCAATTCTTTGTGTTAAAAATCGAACTCGCCGATCTATTTCTCTAAGTCTTTTTTTGCCGTATATATAATCGGCATTTTCTGATCGATCTCCATTACCTGCTGCCCAGGAAACAGTCTTGGTTACTTCCGGCCTTTCCACTCGCGCCAATTGATGAAGCTCCTGTTGTAAAACCTTAAAACCTTTAGGCGTAATGTAGTTTTTTTCTTTGAGTTTATTGTTGGGTTTTTCCATGATAATAATTTAAACCGAAGACGAAAGACTACAAGAGGAAAATACCAATGGCCGCAAGAAAAGTTATCCGCATGGGACACCCAACGTTAAGAAAAGTTGCGGCCCTAGTTGAAATCCATGAAATTGGAACACCAGAATTTCAAGAATTACTTGTAGACCTTTATGACACAATGAAAGTTGAGGGTGGAATTGGCATTGCCGCTCCTCAAATAAATATTTCTAAACAAGTCACACTTATTGAACTTCCAGCTAATAGCGAACGTTATGGAACGCTCGAATCATCACCACTTTTTACCATTATCAATCCAGTATTAAGCGTAAAAGACTCTAGCCTTCAAGGTTTCTGGGAAGGCTGCTTATCGGTACCTGGCCTTCGCGGTTTTGTAGAACGACCGCGTATGATTCATATTGATTACATCAATGAATTAGGTGAGAAAAAAGAAATTGTTGTTGATGATTTCTTAGCAACAGTTTTTCAACATGAACTCGATCATTTATTTGGAAAACTTTATATCGATCGCATTACTGATATTTCGAAATTAAGTTACCTCGAAGAATTTGCAGAGTTTAATGGTGCAAAAAAAGAAGATTCACTAGACGAATAGGCCAATTATTTAATTTTGCATCCAGTGTCGCCACCTTGCAGACTGAATCCTTTGCCTTTTTCAGCTTCAGCTTTTTTCTTTTCTTCTAATTTTTTTAGAAGGTCTTCTTTGCTGTCACAAGGAATTTCTGATTTAGTTTCAGCTTGAATAACTGCCGATTTTTTATCTGTAACTTTTTTTTCTGCTTCTTTTGAACAAGCGAGAAATGATAGTAAAGACAATGATACGATAACTGCAAATTTCATTTTAAACTCCTATTCTTCCGAACTGTAATTTAACATTTTTAATCCCATTAATTTTCTATACCAACTTCGTGGCATTTTTTCTAAAATTGCTACGATGATTTTCATGCGCAAAGGAAAAACGTAAAGAACTTTTTTCTTTTCCAGAGCTCGCTTAATTAATTTTGCCGCTTTTTCTGAACTCATCAAAAAAGGCATCTTGTGATTATTTTGTTTTGTCAGTGGAGTATCGATAAAGCCCGGTGCAATCGCTGATACATTTATTCCATAGCGCTTTAAATCGAGTGAATAAGACTCACAAAGTTTTAAGACTGCAGCTTTTGAAGCACTATAAGCACCTGCTCCAGGAAGCCCCATAAAACCTGCGACAGATGCAGTTGCAACGAGATGCCCTTTCTTTTTTGGCATCATTAACTCAAGGGCTGCTTCAAATGTATTGAGCACACCCTTAACGTTGATATCGATAATATCGTTAGCAACAGAAAATTGTGGAGTCTTAGATTTTGCACCAACTGATCTTCCCGCATTAGCGATAATCATATCTAAATCACCATTAGCAAAATCAAGAATGGCAGCACGCAATTCGTCGCGATTAACGACGTCGACCTGGTAACATTTTAAGAGTTTGTATTTGTTGCTAATTTCAGTAGGAAATTTTTCTAGGTTTCTTGCACAAATTCCAACGCGATGGCCTTCCTCTAAATAGAGTTTTGCTAACGCAAGGCCTATCCCCGTAGTTCCGCCAGTAATGAAAATGTTCACAAGACCCCAACATGTACGAAATAATAATTAGCAATAGTCTTCAATAGTCTTCAATAGTCTAAGATGAATATTTCGTGGGGACAATCCCCTGCTAGGAGAAATCCAGTGAACTTTTTTACTCAGAAAACCATTTTTTAACTTGACGATAGGGCCCGTTATTCTTATATTTTAGCTTCATTTGAATTCAGCTACATCCACGGGGGCGTAGTTAAGTTGGTTATAACGTCTGCCTGTCACGCAGAAGGCCAAGGGTTCGAGTCCCTTCGCTCCCGCCATTTTTACACTCATTATTTTCATTTTATTACTTAGTCGTAAATGCAATTCTTAGTGCAGATTTTCAACATTGGCATTCACCTTTTCTCTTGTCTGGTCCTTGATTAGATCAAATAACTGATTGTTTGTTTCCGCTAAT
>CANFHC010000026.1 GCA_947446575.1 Bacteriovoracaceae bacterium
AAAAAAATTTGCCATAAAGGGGAACTTTTTAAAAATTAACTTAGGACAATAATTATGATGCCAGAAGAAATGCAGGCAACTCTTGGAACTCTTCTTCTCTTCTTTATGCTCATCACTATGATGTGCCTCAAAACATTTTAAGATTATTCTTTAATCTTCGTTTTTTAATACCTATAATTAGCGCCTGAGAGATGTTCATTCAATCAGGAGGACTTAATGCTTAGAGATTCTGTTTCAGGTTTACGTTCCAAAGCCACTTCTAGAACCCCACGCCATTTTGAAATTCCCAAAGACAATCGCGGAATTGTTAAAAGAGTAAGTGATTACTACGGGGAACTCACTTTTGATTTCAAAACTTCAGAAGACATTTCTGATCTCATCAAAAAAGAAATCGTGAAAGCGATTGATGCTGGTTTAGGAATTAAAAAGGAACACGCTGAGGCAGTAGCAAATGCAGTTACATCTTGGGCAGTAAAAAATGGGGCAACTCACTTTTGTCACTGGTTTCAGCCTCTCACTGGCGGGACTGCTGAAAAGCACGATGCTTTTTTTCAATTGAATAAAGAGGGAAAACCAATTGAGCGTTTATCAGCTTCTCAACTTATGCAAGGTGAGCCTGATGCTTCTTCTTTTCCTAACGGTGGATCGCGCTCAACTTTCGAAGCTCGCGGTTACACGACTTGGGATTTAACGAGCCCGATGTTTTTAATTGAGGCCATCAATGGTCGCACACTTTGTATTCCAACAGCATTCGTTTCTTATAACGGTGATGCTCTAGATATTAAAACTCCATTATTAAGATCAATTTCAAAACTAAATACAGTGGCTACTAAATTTTTAAATTTAGCAGGACACCAAGAAACGACTTCTGTTCATGTCACTTGTGGAGCTGAACAAGAATATTTCTTAATAGATAAAGCTTTTTATTTTGCTCGCCCAGACCTAGTTATGACTGGAAGAACTCTTTTTGGAGCTCTGACAACTCGTAACCAACAATTAGAAGATCATTATTTCGGGTTGATTCCTGATCGCATTCTGGCTTTCATGCAAGAACTTGATTATGAACTTCACCGTCTAGGGATTCCTTCTAAAACTCGTCACAACGAAGTTGCTCCAGGGCAATTTGAAATGGCACCGATTTTCTCAGAAGCTAACGTGGCATCAGACAACAATCAAATGGTCATGACGACTATGAGAAGAATTGCTGAAAAACACGATATGATGGTTCTTTTACACGAGAAACCCTTTGCTGGAATTAACGGATCTGGAAAGCACGTTAACTGGTCAATGAGTGATAACACTGGTCTTAATTTACTTGAGCCTGGTTCAGAACCACAATCAAATTTAAGATTTCTAGCGACTGTAGCAATTATTGTTCAAGCTCTTCACCGTCACGCAAAACCACTTCGCATGGCAATTTCTGGGGCTGGAAACGATCACCGTCTAGGAGCAAACGAAGCACCTCCTTCAATCATCTCTGCTTATTTAGGTGATACGCTTGGAAATATTTTTAAGTCAATTGCTGAAGATACAACTTTTTCTCCAACTAAAAATAAAGTTATTGATTTAGGAACAAATCAACTTGCTCAACTTCTGAAAGACAACACTGATAGAAATAGAACTTCTCCATTTGCTTTTACTGGAAATAAGTTTGAGTTTAGAGCTGTTGGATCAAGTCACGCGATTGGTTTTCCAATGACGATTCTAAATGCCGCTGTTACAGAAATCATGATGGAAGCCAACACTTACCTTGAAGCAGAACTTGCGAAGGGACAAAGTGTTGACCAAGCACTAACGAGTCTAACAAAAAAATTAGCGACTGAATCACATAATGCCGTTTTTAACGGTGATGGTTATTCAAAAGAATGGGTACAAGAAGCAGACAAAAGAGGATTGCCAAATCTTCGCACAACTCCTGAAGCTCTGAAGACAATGACAGAAAAAGGAGCTTATGATTTCCTAGTGAAACTCGGAATTTTCCAAGCCGAAGAAATCGAAACTCGTTATAATATTTTGCTTGAACGCTATATTAAAATTCGTGAAATCGAATTAGAAACGATGATTGACATGATTCATCAATTTGTTATTCCATCAGGTCTTGAATACAAAAATGTGTTAGCAAAAGTTATCAAAAACCAAGCGGCCATTAATGTAACATCGCATTTTGAAATGGAATCTTTTAAAAAAGTTTCTGCTAAAATTGATGAAGTTTATGCTCTTTCTCAAAACTTAGGAAAAGAGTTAAATGGTAATCACGATGATCACCAGAAATATGCCGAAAAAATTGCAATGGAGCTAATGGGCGTGAGTACGACAATTGCGACAATCTGTAACGAGTTGGAAGAATTAATTCCGAATCAATTTTACAGTCTGCCTAAGTACTACGATATGTTGTTTTTAAGATAATAAGAAAGCTTGAAGGCCATCCTTGTGATGGCCTTTCTTTTTCATAGCAAATTTATTTCTTTCTCTAAAATAAATCAAAAAGATTAAAATTTTTTTCATAATGTTTGTCTGGTTGATTCTTGATCGTTAAAAGTACACCTCTAAAAATTTTATGCCCTCAGATTTTAAGCAATACCCACGTCGCTATGAAGAACTCATGGTGATCTTTTCAATTTTTTGAAATCGTGTTTTAATAGATAGAATGATTATTCAAGGAGTGCATAAATGTTTTTTAGGAAAATTCTTATAATTTGCCTATTTTTTCTTCTGTCCACAATCTTTTCAATTACCCTTGCCTCAGATAATGATGAAACGATTTTAAAAAGTAAAGATATGCAAAACCAAAATGTTTCCGGCCTTACTTCAGGATCTAATAACAACGAATCCATTTCACCTGAACAAGCTTTAGAAATTCAAAAACAAATGGCCACATTTAAAGAAAAACAACTTGAAGCTTTGAAAGAACTCGAAGATTTGGATAAAGAATGAATAGAAATTTATTCTTTTTAATCTTTTTTTTCTTCAAGAATGCTTTTGCTGTTGATTATGTCATTGGCTCAGGATCAGAATTTAAAATGACCACCAACAAGGGTGAGTCAGCTGATTTGAGTATCTATATTACAGATTCAAGTTTTACTAAGCTCGGAGTTGAGTACTTTTTTTCGGCAGGTGGAAGCTTTTTAAAAACAGAAGTTTGGCAACAGTTTCACTTGGGATTAGGCGGCAGTCGACTTACTCTTGATGATGGGTATATTTTATCAGATGATATGAAACGCCCAGAAATAATGAATAAGGAATTTATAGCGTCCAAGTCAGATGGAGTGAATGTCGAAGATTTTTTCTATTCGAAAAGCAGTGATATTGAGAAATTTAAGATCGGAGAAGAGAAAATCGAAGTTCCAGCCGGGACCTTACTTACCACTCATTATAAAAAAGCTAATAATGGACAGATTGTCGATTTCTGGGTTTCTGATAAGGCCGGTGCTATTGGGCTAGTAAAATTAATTTCCAGCGGAAGGACTGCCAATCAAAATTATAGAATTGAATTAATGAGTTTATTAAAAAACGTCAAGGCCAAGATTAATCCTACAGAAGCAGTTCCACTTACTGAAAAAGGAAAGTTTTTTTTGCGTCCTCGCTCTAAATAAACTTGTTGCAACAAGTTTATTTAAAGTAATCTATAATTAAAGGATAATATATTTTTAAGCGAGATCATGGAATGTTCACAATAAGAAAAATACTCTTTCTTTTTCTACTACCTCTATCTTTACAAGCAAAAGACTTTGCGAAGGGGTTTTCAAGACATCAGATAAATCTCGGACTAACCGGATTCAATATAAAAGAAGATTCTCTCATCTCAAGAGGAGCCGCGACCAGTGTTGAGGGTGATTTTTTATACGGAGTTGATGAGGGGCTACTGTTAAGACTTAGTCCTATTGCAAGTTTTATCAGTGGGCAGCAGACGTCTAGAGATCCCCTAAGTCCATTGAGCAATTCCATTTACCTCAAAGAAGCATCATTTGAAAAACAACTCGGATTTGACTGGTCTATAAAGGCCGGCGTGCTTTATCAAAAAGAATTTTTACCGGCGATCTCTGGTTACACTAAGGCGTTTCCGGGAATTGGGATTCTCGCTCCTTTGAAATTGGGAGAACATTTATTAGAAGTACGTGCTCAGGCAGCCATACCAGCGAGCTCTGGACTTGCCTCAACATCTACCGAGCTGGAATCCAGCGCCTCAATTTATTCTGCAAGTGCATTTATAAAATCAAATTGGTCCAATCTTTTTACTACAACATTAAGTTTTTCTCGTTTTGGATTTAGCAAACTTTCAAGTGCAGCAGCTTCTGAATCCATCAATAGAGGAAACACTGTTGTTAGTCCTTCGGTTAGTACAAAAGCGTTCGTCTATAAATATGAAGGAAATGAAATAACATTTGGAGGAGATTTTAAAGGAGAATTATTGGTTTTTAATTTTCTGACTAGTTTTATTAAAAACGATTCTGCTCCTAAAAAATTAAACCAAGGTTATTTTTTCTCCATTAGTCCTGGTTATGTTTATTCATCTAACAATATCCTTCGTCCGCTTTTTGAACACTATCGTGTAGAAGCTGATGCAATGGTTGCAGCCTATTCAGACACAACTTACGGAAGAACAAATAGGGATGGATATCGCTATGGAGTTGCGCTCGAGAAGGAAAAATATAGGATAAGTTTTATTTATGCAGATTCAAAACTCATTCAGAAAAATCCATTTCAAAGTGTAGACAAAACTTATTTTATAAATCTCAATCTAGAGAATCTTTTTTACTAATGTATATGTTTTAATCGGCTGAACACGGTCCGTCTAAAGTTTAGACATTTCACGACGAAAAATTTCGAATAATCATAGGGTTAATTTCAAGGCATAGATATTGCTATGTTAATGGGAAACGTACCTTTTTTGTGAGATTTGAAATGCAAAAGTTGTTAAAACATTTATGTTCTCAAGTTGTCTTTTTTATTTTGCTTGCACTAGTTAGTGCTTGTTCAAAAAAAGTGGAAAATGTTGACTCTGGTAAGATGGCGACTTTTTACGTTGACAGCATTGAAGGGTCTAGTGAAATTTCTAAAGTGGATCCAATTTACTTTATTCCCAAAGAACGTCTTTATAATTTCAAGACTTGTATTAAAGATATTATGCAATCAAAAGCTATTCAAGGGCAGTCTTTTAAAATTGAAGGTGGTGATGGCGGAAAAATTATTGAATCAGATGATCAAGGTTGTTTGAACTGGAATGAATCGGTAGTATTTAATTTTCTGGCCCAATCAAATTATATAATTATTAATCGAACGATAGTGGCCAACGGACTTCATAAAGGTTCAACTGATGTTCAATTTGCTATTAACCCTTGGTCTCATGGCGATGAATCTGGAGCAGTTGTAGATCCGAGAAAAAAGGCGGTTGCCGCCCTTTCAGTGGAGAAAGTTGGAGCTTCTGCATTTCTTGCTGAAAATACTCATTCACCTCTCTGGGCCATTACGCCAAGGGTTTCAATTGTTGAAGAAGAACTTTCTGCTAGTGGAGCTAAGATGGTTTTGAAATTTCAAAGCAAGCTCTCACTTGTTTTGAAAAATTCGGCGCAACAGAATATCCAGTATCCTCTCAGCAATGGAGCCTTTGACGTTGAAATGATTCTTTATAATGCAGTTATTGAAAATGGAAAAGAGAGTCTTATTCCAATTGTTTCATCAGCAGAAAAGAATATTGTTTTTTCACAGGACACATTGATTGCAGAATTCCCTTTTACATTGAATGCACTGCCAAGCAAGGGACAAATATTTTTGGGAGTGAAAATTTCTGCCTCTTCAAACGATATTGGACTAGACCCTTTCGAAGGTGTTTATATGATTTCCAATAATCCATCTATAAAAATCGATAGTGCTCCTGTAATCGCTAAAAATCAAAGTTTTGCAGGAGTTAAATCTAAATTATATAGTAAATCTTCGGACGATAACGAAGCTAAAAAAGAGGATGTTAAACCAGGATTGGAAATCGACAAGCTCGATATTCGATTCTTTAAAATCGGTTCCGAAAATACTACAGAGAGACAAGTCTTCTTCAATATCAAAGCTTGTATAAAAAGCAATCTAGATAAACGAGCAATTAGAGATGAAGTGTTTTCTGTTCAGACTATTTCGGGGAAAGCACCTATTGACTTAAAATCAAATCCTGAAGGCTGCCTCAGCTGGGATGATTCTGTCTGGCATAAGGTTTTTGCCAATGAAAGATTTATTAAAAAATCAATTAGAATTGCTCATACTGGGCTTAATTTAAATAAACAAATTGATGTCGTTCTAAATCCGTGGGACTCGGGAGCAAATTTCGCTCGAGATGAGCGATTTGTTGAAAATTTAAACTCTCTTAACTTGAATCCATCTTCTGAGAACGCCAAAATTCTCTTTGATAATTACAACTTTGCGGTTGTAAATTACAAGTATGAAATTAACAAGAATCTAGATCTCACAATTGTGAAAAATGGAATCCTTTCCCTAAATGCAAAAGTTGTAAACCATTCATCATTGTCAAATGGACGTGCGGGTTATGAACCGTTGCGAGATGGTAATTATCTTTTGAAATGGGCAGTCATAACATTTGATGGAAATGAAAAAGTTGATTCTGTTGTTAGCTCAGGTTCAAAAACAATCACAACGATTGGTGGCGAAATTAAAACGGAATTAGGTTTTAAAGTTTCTGCTTTTGATAAATTAAATACTCGCTCAAGACTTATCACTGCTCTTTATACTATTAAAGAGTCAAAGAATAAAAATAGAACTGTTGAAATTGATCGCAGCAGTGGTCTTGAAGCAACTCCTTATATTGGTACGATAATTCTCAATCGCGATGAAGAAAGCCAGAAAATGATGAGGGTTGAAGCAAACCTAGGACTAGGCGATGGTGATTTATTTGACCGTCTGGCAATTTTTGGAAGTGGAGCAACAAATTCAACTTTAGCAATGGATAAGGTGCTTCGTAGTCAAAATCTTCAAAAAATAAATCTTGCTAATGAAAAAGATTCACTGCTGTTAAGAGATGGATTAGTTAATCCTCTCAAATACTTTACCCTGAAAAACAATCCTGCTTACTATCATGAAGCAGATCAGAAACAAGCCTTACCATCAGCTATTCTTTCTAGTTTTGCAAAATCAGGAAAACTTAATTCTGAATTGGCAGTCCAGTTCTGCTCATTCTGGTTTAATGATTATTTTAAACGTTTGGCCGTAGATAATAAATCAGTTGTTATCAATGAAGTCCTCACTCAACGCCTCGTTCAATCATGTGTTTCAAATGTGAGGAAAGATACAGGGCGCTTTTTTAAAACAGATAAAAAACTTATTGTGAAGAAAGTGGGAGAAATTAAATACCTTTCAGGGACAACAACAAATTTCAGCGTAGGAAATTCTTTTAGTATCGCTAAAGCTGATGCAACTACCAAATCACAAACTTGGTCATGGAGTAATTCAGTTGGATTATCGTTTGATCTTTTTGATATTTTTAAAATTGGTTCAACTGGCAGTTATGCTATTGCATCGACATCTTCAAAGTCTAATTCAACGAGCAGTACGGCGGTTGTAAATGCTTCGACATATATGTTTATGCAGTCAAGTGCATTTAATATTGAACTGACCAGCTACGAGGAGTGCGCATCGATTCGACTGGCGCCGGAACTCTTTATTGGTTCAAGCAGTTCATTTAATTATATTTTCAACTCTGCAATGAAATCACAAGAAATTGCAAGGGTTACTACTTCTGGTTTCTTCATTTGTACCGGGATAGACAATACAACTCCGATCGTAAAGAAGGAAAACTACTATCTAGTCACGCAAGATATGGGTTCAAAGGGTGGTGAACAAGATAGTTATAGAAGCGAGAATCAACAACTCTTTATGAATTTTAGAGGTCAAAATGATCTACTCAACTTCCTTTCTATTATTCAGGGTTCCGTGAAAGGACCTACATCTTCAAGCGTGCTTGAAAATACTTCAAGTATGAATATCACAAGAACTGCTCGATCTCTTGGCGGTTTACCTAGCTGGGCAGGTGTTTATTCGGACAATGAAGAGAAGTAAGGCCGCGGAATGTTTATTTTTTTCCTAACCAATACTTTGAAAGAAGTCGGTAATGGGATTCAATATTTTGAAAACCCGCACCTTGTAATGCTAATGATGTTTCCCATATCGTATAGTCTTTAAAAAATGGTTCATGGTAATCAATTGGAAAGTTGTTTAAAACTTCATTGAGTTTTATATCATCATTATTTTGAAGTGAATCACAAAATGCAAAAAGTCCTCCAGTTCTTAACACCCGTCTGCTTTCACTTAAAACATTTTCACGCACCGATCTTGGCAATTCATGGAAAAGATAAACAGCAAAAACCAAATCAAATTCACCTTCGTTGAATGGCAAATCTTCACCGTATGCTTTTACAAACTCAACTGCAGGGGTATTTATTCTTTTTTTTGCCATCTCCAGATAAGGCCCTGAAGGATCACTAATGACATATTTTTCAACATTAAAACTTTTGCAGAAATCAATAGATGCTGTCCCGACACCAGCACCAAGTTCTAAAATCCGTAAAGGGCGTTCGCTAAAATTTTCACAACTCATTTTGTCTTTTAAAAACTTAATAAGCATTCTTCTCATTGGAGCTGCAGTGCCTGAGAAAAGGACTTCAACCTGATGTTCGTAAAGACTAGCTGATTCTGCGGAGAAGTAACCATCAGTTTGAAAGTGGAAGTTTCTGTTGAAATACTCTGGAATATTCTCGAGTGAAGAATCAAAATCTTTTTTCAAATTTAATTTTCTTCGTCGAGATATCCTCAGAGAGTCAATAATCAATTTAGGCAATTTGAGAATATGATTTGTTGGAGATTTTGGAATAAGAACCTTGGCAGAGTAGTAACCATCAAGAATATTTTGAGCATCTTCATTATGAATTCTTATT
This sequence comes from Bacteriovoracaceae bacterium, assembly GCA_947446575.1. GTDB lineage: Bacteria > Bdellovibrionota > Bacteriovoracia > Bacteriovoracales > Bacteriovoracaceae > Bacteriovorax. Next base: position 8,931 of record CANFHC010000026.1, read on the forward strand.
ACATTTTTTTGTAAGTGCTCAATCAAGTCTTTGTCAGTTTCAGCTTTTGGTGGACGAACCATAAAAGAGAAAAGGTTGGATATCTGATACAATAATTTGTATTCCAAAGAATATAGAATTGTTTTAGATAAATTTATAGCGACAAAAGATGTTTTTCTAATTTTTTTCATTTTATTGAACATACTTAACCACGTAGCTTATAATTGATAAAGTTAAAATCAACTGATGCATTTCATTTAGCATGAGACATCGCTTAGGCGTAATTTAGAATAAAATTCAAATTAAAAAAGCAGTAATTATTTTTTGCGATTCAATACTTTGAAGAACATTTAGGTGAGTCTTCTTTAGTCGGATTTCCTTAGTTTTAAGTTCTTTTAAGAATGAAGGTAATTCTAATGAGAAGTCGGGTACAGTTGAATCTCCATCACCATAAACATGTTCAGGGTTTATGGTGATTTTCCATTTTTTAAAATGTTTTGGGTAGTACAGAAATATATTAGCTGATGCATTTTTCTTTAACCAAACTCCATGATGAACAGTCTTTTGTCCATGACCGCTCAAGTACAAAATAGGTTTTACTATTTTTGGTTTAATTTCTATCGGTGCATCCATTAATTGGTGAAAAGCTCTGGCCCTTGCAATGTGGTAATCTATAAATTTAATTCGAGCCTCATGCGCTGTTTCGCTTTCATTTGATAGCCCACAATTATCATGAAATAAACCATATCGATTGTTTTTCCATTTCATTGGGTTATGAAGATCAAGTGAGTGAAGTTCACCAGTTTCATCTTGAACTAAGTCTAACCCTGGTGGAGGAAGAAGATAATAACTGGATTCAAACGAGCTAAAAGCAAGTGCTGTTTGCATATTGTGATTGAGCCCGAACTTGATTCCATAATGCATATTACGGAATATTGCCATTAACCCTCTAAAAGGAGTGGCAGATAAAATGATTTTATCAAAGTGATTTATACCTTCCCAGTTTTCCTTAGCTTTATTAAAATCTTGAATTCCATATCGCAAATAATAGCTCGTAATTAATGAGCCAAAACTGTGAGAAATTAATACAAGAGATGAGTCAGGGTGAAGACTTTTAGTTTTTTTAACTAATTCACTTAGTGCAATTATACCTAGCGCCGGATCGCGCCTCCAGTCCCAAGCGAGGGGATAAATTGTTTGTATTCCAATTTTATTTAAATGGGAAATTGTTTTATCGTAAGCATCTTCACGAATGAGACCGCCAAGAATTTTTTTATCATTAATGAGTGAAAAAGGTTTGAGTACGCTGGCACCAGGAATGATTATTCCTTCTATTGGTAGTGCGAGAGTTTTTTTCCCAAAAAGAACTTCTTTGGTATCGCCCCAGATTAGTTTTCCTGTTTTTTCATCTTGTAGTGTCGTTCCGTAGTAGCCTGGAACAAAAATGGCAACTTGCTTTTTTTTCATTATTACTTTACTTTACGGATGCTCAAAATCACCTCACCTAAATTGATGAAAAATTTACTCATGTAAGAGTGATTTAGCAAAGTGTCTTCGTCTACTAAGTACATCCAGTCTTCAAACTTAACATGGAGATGATTGTTTTCTTCAGGCAAGATAAGTGTGTAATTCCAAAATAAAGTATTTCCTGCTATTTTCCCAAAGGCCACACCTTTAACATCACTTGCTGTGCCCTCATAATTGTTTTCCGATATTTTTTTCAGCGTCCAAATTCTTTTAGACTTCGTTCCATCATTGTAAACAAAGTCCTCATTGAGTGTACATGTATTGTCTTTCCAAGAAGCATCCATTGTAACAACAAAAGTTTTTTTAACTTTATTGAATCTATCTTTAAAGAGTCCGTGAGCAATAAGTTTCCCATTAAAGAATTTTTCCAAGGATAAATTTGGTTTATTATTTTTATACGATTCAATAGAAGTGGAGCATCCCCAAAATGGAATTAAAGTAATGATGGCCAACAATCTGCCTATTTTTTTTAAGTTTTTCATTCAAATCTCAATATTAAATTAATTATAATACTCGGAACACATGGCCCCTATAAATTAGTCTTGTTTTGGTTTCTGGTCAATGGGCAGAAGAAGTTAATGATCGCTCGGGGTAGACATTCGTTAATCATTGATTTTTGCTATTGGCATTATATATTGCTTGGGTAAATTGTTTATATGAATGAAATTTTCATTATATTCGGGGATCATCTTTTTCCACTTCATTATTTTGAGAAGTACAAAACTCTTCAATTTGTCTCAATTGAATCATACAACCTTTGTGAGCACTATAAGTATCACAAAATGCGCTTAGCTTTTATTTTGTCGGCCAGTAGACACAAGTATTTTGAGTTAATCAATAATGGTTTTAAAGTAGATAGGATTTTGCTTAACGATGAAGACCAATCAAAAAATTACATCGAGAGATTAGCAAGTTATTGCAAAAAAAACCACATAACCAAAATCCATGCCTTCGAAAAAGAAGATAAATTTTTTAGTAATGATCTTAAAAGATTTGCAGAAGCCCAAGAAATTGAATTAATAGCTTATAGAAGTCCGGCATTTTTGAATGGACATGCAGATTTTAAAACCTATTTACAAAAATATAAAAAACCATTTATGAAAAACTTCTACGAACAATCGAGGAAACGTTTCAACGTTTTAGTCGATAAGAACTTAAAACCTATTGGTGGAAAGTGGAGTTTTGATGAAGATAATAGAAAGAAGCTAAAAAAAGATACATTTGTTCCAGAAATTAAAATAGGAAAAGTAGACTCTATCACTTGTGAAGTAATCACATTAATTAATAAAGAATTTTCGGATCACCCCGGGAGTTTGGAAGAGGATGGTTCAAATTTTATTTTTCCAGTGACAAGAGAAGATGCAATAAAATGGTTGGATCAATTTTTAGAGAATCGATTTAATAATTTTGGAGAATTTGAAGATGCTCTTGCAAGTGAGTACGACTTTTTATTCCACTCACTTTTAAGTCCGTTGATTAATCTTGGGCTACTTACTCCGGATGAAGTTATAAACAAAAGTTTATCCTATGCTCGTGAGAATAATGTGCCATTAAATTCTCTTGAGGGGTTATTAAGACAAGTTATGGGATGGCGTGAATTCGTTAGAGGAATTTATCACGAGTTCAGCGAAATTCAAGATGAACGCAATTTCTTCAATCATCAAAGGAAATTATCTTCTGTTTGGTATGATGGTACGACCGGCATAATTCCTGTAGATAATGCTATAAAAAAAGTAACTAAATATGGATACCTTCATCATATAGAGCGCTTGATGGTAATGAGCAATGTAATGCTTTTATGCGAGATTGATCCTAAGGAAGTTCACCGCTGGTTTAATGAAATGTTTGTCGATAGCATGGACTGGGTGATGGGACCCAACGTGTATGGAATGGGACAATTTAGTGATGGAGGCATTTTTGCAACTAAGCCCTATATTTGTGGATCAAATTATCTTATCAAAATGAGTGATTATAAAAAAGGGAAGTGGAGTGAAGATATGGACGCACTTTACTGGAGCTTTATAAACAATAACAGAGATTTCTTTTCAAAAAATCCAAGACTTGCCATGATGGTTAATATTTTTGATAAAATGAGTGAAGAGAAAAAACAAAGTATTTTGAATTTATCTAAAATCGTCAAAGAGCGTCTTTCTTTTTTGTCGCCATAATTCCAATATTCCTTGGAGAGAGGGGCTCGTTAAAATACTGCTCAATGCAAACGTCGTAATTATTTTCTTCGAGGAAAATTCCTCGATCGAGCAATATTGATATTTCCAAAACTCGACCTAATTGCCAACGGATAATATTACAGAGAAACATGACTCGTAATTCTTTTTGAAGATCATGGTCTTGATAAAAAAGATTAAAATACTCATCGCTAAAATGATGCTCAATTTTTAGCTCCGAAAGTTTTAATTTAATATAATCTGCAAATGACCCCCAATAAATTTTAATCGGGCATTCTCCCACGTCTATGACGGCATTATCTCCAAAATGTCTGGTAAAAAATAAATGAAGAGCATAACGATAATACTTAACTCGCTCTTTTGTGTCATATGTCTCTCGCGACATTTCAGCGTGAGAGCGGGTAGCCAATGTAAGTGCGTAGAGATTGTATTGAGGAAAATGATTTTCTTTATAAAAAGCAGAAAGCGGATAATCGGTAACAGGATTGAGACTGTGGTAACAACAGCCAAAACTTAAAAGTCCTGCTGTTTTGTGAGATATTGATTTTTCTATGAGAATATTGGCGAGTGCTCCGCAAGTATGCAGGCCTAATGAAAAAGCCTTAGGTGTAAAAATTTTTTTTAACTCTGCTTCATGAATGTCATTGCCGAAATTAATTGTTACAAATTTAACTTCAGCGCTTCCAGCGATTCTACGGTATTTTTTGAGTCTTTCAAACCCTAGGTGTTGAAAGTAAGCATCGCGATCCAGTGAGATTGAAGGGATGCTATGATAATGAGAGAGAATGCGCGATAAATGACCAACTCCGCCGCCAATATCAACAATATATTCAAATTGATTTATTTCTTTTAACTTTTTTAATATCGGAGCAATGATTTGAATTTCATGCTTCTTTTTTTGTTTCACGCCATTAAAGGCCCAATCTTCTAGGGAAATTTCATGATCTTTTTGGGCGATTGGAAGAATGCAGAGTTCGAGCACGGCCTGCATAAAACTTGCAAAACTCGACCCATTAATTCTTTCATTTATTTTTTTGCAATCAATCTCATAGAGTTCATCACTACTTAGTGAGTCAAGAAGTTCAATCCACTCCCGAGGATAAAATTCCACGGACTCGGGATAGGAATTCATTATTTCGTTGCTCCACATGGGAGAGTATTGATTGATGAAATCTCTGATGAGTTGGGCCTGACTTTTTATATCCATGGGAGGACAATACCACCCATGATGGATTTACAAAATAAAAGAATTGCAGTGTTTGGAGTGGGAGTTTCGGGATTATCAGCGCTGAGGCTTTTGCAGGCACTCGGGGCCGAGACCATTGCCATTAATTCAGGTGAAATTAACTATTGGGCAAAATCCCCAGGGGTCTTAGATTTTACTCCCATGAATAATTGTTATGCCGAAAATGATCCTCATTTAGTTTCCGTTTTAAAGACAGTCGACTTAGTTATTTTATCTCCCGGGATTCCTCGTGATCACGATCTGCTTAGTCCATTACACGACTTAAAAATTCCGGTTTCGGGAGAGCTTGAGTTGGCTTATCGCTATTTGGAATCAGTTAATAAATTAAAACCGATTGTGGGAATTACCGGAACAAATGGAAAAACAACCACGACAACATTCTTAGGTGAAATGATTGAATCGGATCACAAAAAAGTTTTTGTCGGTGGAAATATCGGCATTCCTTTTTGCGATTACGCTTTTGATATTTTTAGTGGCCTTGACGCTGTTGATTTTATTTTATTGGAACTCTCTAGTTTTCAATTAGAAAGTATCGATCATTTTCAAGTTAATATTGCCATCATACTCAACCTTTACCAAAACCATGGTGAGCGTTATAAGAATATTGAAGATTATGGTCGCTCGAAATTTTTTATAACAAATAGATTCACCGATAACGATGTTTTGATTTATCCTGAAGATTTTCCTTTTGTGGCAAATTGGGCGCGCACTCAAAAAGGAAAAAAGCTATCTGTGAATACACTTAAACCAGAGTGCTCTTTTGATTTGTCTAAATTTAAATTGCCTGGCATTCACAACAAAGTGAATTTAAATTTTATTCTTTTGGCCGCAAAAGAAATGAAACTATCGAGTAATGCGATTCAAAAATGTATCGATACCTTTGCCGGCGTTCATCATCGCATTGAGTTTGTTGATGGGATCTTTGGACTACCTAAATTTAAGGCGTATAACGACGCCAAGAGCACTAATTGGGATGCAACCATTACTGCAGTCGCTGCGATGGAAGATATCAAGGCACCGCTGTATTTAATCATTGGTGGAAAAAAGCGTGGACATGGGGATTCGATTTTGCCTTACCTGGATTTTTTAAAAGAGCGAGTGAGCTGTTTTTATCTCATTGGTGAGATGGCCGGTGAAATTGAAGCTGAAATAAAAGGAATTGTTCGATACAACAAGACTGAGACGTTAGAGGCGACTTTAATGGAAATGCGGAAGAATTTTAGTGAAGTTGAAGGGGTGCTACTATTTTCACCCGGATTTCCGTCTTTTGATCAATTTAAAAACTATGTTCACCGAGGTGAGCATTTCGTGGGTCTTGTTCGAGGCAAAATTTAGCGAATAGGCTTCAAGTTATTCGTTGGAGACTCACTTGCCACATAGCGAGAGTTGGTGTGATGGCCAAGGTTTCTAAAATTATCAATTACCCCTACTTTAAACAAGAAGAGACCAACAATAATATAGATGGGATTGAGTTTTGATTTCATATACTCTTTTCTCTGGGTTATAATGCCTACGTCCCATATCGGCACAATTTTAAGAAACTTTAGCAAAAAGGTTTGGTTTTATGGCAAAAGAGCGATTTTTATCTCCCAAAGACATTCAAGAGAACATCTCGAAGCTTAAAAACTTCATGAAATCCCAAAAACTTGATTCATTCTACATTTCGACTAATGATATTTTTCTTAATGAATATGTACCACTTCCTGATTCTCACCGCTATTACGTGTCTAATTTTACCGGCTCAACGGCGGAGGTTATTGTCCCATTAAATGGCAAAGTAATTCTCTTTGTTGATGGTCGTTACTACGAACAAGCGGATTTAGAGGCTGATCTTAGTGTTGTGGAAGTTTTTAAATGCCCTTATGGGATGGGATTACAAACAGCGATGAAACAAATCATTGCTGAGCGCGGTCTAAAACATTTAGGTGTTGAAGGAGACCGTATTGATCTATCCCTTTTTAGAGAATTTGAAAAAGTGACGAAAGCCAAATCTTTTAACAACGCTGAGCTTCACCGCGTGATTGATTTTAAAACGCTAGATTTTAATAAGACTATTTTAGAACTTCCCTTAGATTTAGTAGGCGAGAGTACTCTTTCAAAGTGTCAGCGCATTCTTGCCCCAGGTGAAGCTTTTTATATTACGGCACTCGATTCAATTGCCTGGATAACAAATCTTCGTCGTTTTGAAATGCCTTACCAAAGTACATTTAAAGCTAAAGCACTTGCCACTAATGAGCGCGTTTATTTATTAATGGAAAATCTTGAAGGAAAAGTTACAAATCCAAACGTAGAAATTACACTTGGTAATTTTTCTAAAGTAGAAGATTTTTTAACTGATATTAATTTTTGTGAAAATTTATTCGGTGATAAAAATAAAATTAAAAAAGTTTTTTATTCTGATAAATCAATGAATGTGGCCGATTTTGAAAAACTAAAAACACATTTTGGTGAAGCAACTCTAGAAAACCGTCCAGATGGATTAGTTCCATTTCACGCTCATAAGAATCCTACGGAATTAAAATCGATGCTGAGCTCTTTTGAGCGCGGAGATCAGGCAATTTTTGAAACAATTACTTGGGTTAAAGATCAAGTGAAGAGTGGATCAAATATTTCCGAATTAGATTTTTTTAATAAGACCAATGAATTTTATAAAAAGAACGGAGCTTTAGAGCAAAGTTTTAAAACAATTTCTGCCGTTGGAGCAAACTCATCTATCATTCATTTTTCTAACCCCAGTGCTGATGTGAAAGTCAAGGCCGGAGAGTTAGTGCTCTTAGATTCAGGAGGATACTTTGAATCGGGATACGCGACTGATACAACGAGGGCCTTTTTAGCTGGCGGATCAGCGAGCAGTCGTCAAAAAGAAATTTACACGACAGTTTTAAAATCAATTCTAGCAACTCAAAATGCCGTCTTCCCTGAAGGAAGTTGGGGAAGTTTAATTGATGGTCTTGCTCGTCAGCCCGTTTTTAAATACGGTCTTAATTACAACCACGGAACTGGTCATGGAGTAGGGATTAACGTGCATGAAGGTGGATACCGCCTATCAACAACGTCTTCAGTACCATTAAAAGAAAATACAGTAGGATCTATTGAGCCAGGAATTTATATTCCAGGATTCGGAGGGGTTCGTCTGGAAAACGTTGCGGCGATTGAAAAACACCCAAGCCTAAATGGCATGCTTCATTTTAGATCTCTCGTCTATATTGGATACGATCACGATTTAATCGATGAAAGTTTAATGTCTGATCAAGAAGTAAATTGGCTTGAAGAATACGAGCGCGAGTGTCAAAAACGCGGACGAAGTTTTAAATACCGCAACTGATAATTTATTAATGCAATAACGAGAAAGCCAAACAATAATCCCAGCCAAGTGTTGGGATTGTTTTTTGAGCCGTTCATATCGACAGATCCGCAGGTCACTGGTTGTTGTTTTGGATAAAGATAACTAATGCCATCGATATCATCTGAACCTAAAGCACTTCTCATATTGACGGTTGAATAATACATCAATGAATCTTTCACTGGGCTATGACCAAGACCAAAAGTATGGCCTAGTTCATGAGCAATTATTGAAATCTTTTCATCGCGGCTTTTTGTTTTAAACGTATTGTTGGCCTGATCGTTAATCATAATCAGAGATCCAACAATTGTTTTGCCAGAAACGTTGTTAGGAACTGTGACAGCGAGAACGCCAGAACCTGAATAATTGCCGGCATTTTTATTACAAGTGATTAGTACATCGGAAGATACTGCGAGGGCAGGAGTTGGGTCGCAAGATGTGCCTGTTAGACAGATAAGTCCAGTGGCAAAAGCTGTTGATGATGTCACAACAGAGCCCATGCGAAGCTTTAATCGACTAGTTGGAGATCGGTTCCAGTATTGATCAACAGCGTCTCCGACAATTGAAAGCAATTCACTTTCATCTATTCCAATATTAGTACAACGATCCAATGCAACAGTTGATTGATGAACATTGACTTTCACTTCATTTTGTCCAAAAACCAATGTTGAAGTGTTGTTCAAGGTAAAAGAGTGGGCGTTAGCACTTATAATTAAAAAAAGAATCAAATATATAAGTTTCATTTTAAAATTCTCCAAAGTGATACGTTCCATTTATCGCAATGGAATAAGCGCGGTCTTCGCTAGAGGTCAAATTGAAAATATAAGTGTGCAAATCTGCACTCCACTCTCTTGTAAAATCTAATCCTGCACCTAAATTGAGAATAAAATTTCGAGTAAAGACGCTTGAGTCTGGCAAAGGGAAGGACGAAGTTGAATTTCCATTATTTAAATCTTCTGTACCACCACTTCCGGATATTCGCGTAAAGAATAATCCCAATCCAACAATTAAATGGAAATTTGTTAATTTGTATTTTGCGTTGGCGAGAATAAAAAGACTCATTTTAGAGATATTTTCATCGCGGGCACTTTTAGGAATTGAAAAACCAAATTCTGGAGCGATTAAAAATTCTGGTGAGACGGAGTAATCGATCGAGCTAGCAAAATAAGGATTAAATTCACAAAAATTCGTTCCTCCATTTTCATCAACTTGAATTTTTCCAACATATTCACAGAGATTCCCAACGGAGAGTGTAGCATCATAGGCCCGAGATTTTTCAGGGGTGAAAAGTACAAGAAGAATTCCGAGCAATACAATAAGGTATTTATTTTTTTTCATATTCGCTTAGTATTCTTTCAAATCATAGGGTAATATGGCAATGTTTAAACTGAATTAATTCTTATGTAACCTCCATCCTCAAAGGAAAATTCTATGTTTGATAATTTCCAAATTCCCGAAAATTTAATTCCTAGTGACCCTCGTTTTGGCTGTGGTCCTTCTCTTGTTCCGACCGAATTTCTGCACATGCTAGCTAAAACCGGTGTGCATTATATGGGAACAAGCCATAGAAAACCTGCTGTAAAAAATGTTGTCAGAGAAATCCAAGAAGGATTGATGAAATATTTCAATGTTCCTTCAGATTATTTAGTCGTGCTTGGTAATGGTGGAGCAACACTTTTATTTGATATGATTGCGCTTGGAATTGTTGAGAAAAAGGCCACTCATTTTACTTGTGGAGAGTTCTCAGAAAAATGGTACAAATCTTCAAAACTTGTGCCATGGATTCAAACAGAACAAGTCAGTGTTGAATTTGGTAAAGGTATCAACGGAGTTGCAGTTGCTGGATCTGATTTAATTGGTGTGACATTAAATGAAACTTCAACAGGTGTTCAATTATCTGCTCTTCCAGTTGTAGATGAAAATACAATTTTAGCAGTTGATGCTACTTCAGGTGGGGGACAATGCCCATGTGACGTTTCTAAAACAGATATCTATTTCTTTTCTCCCCAAAAAGTTTTCGCAAGTGACGGAGGTCTTTGGGTGGCGATCATGTCTCCAAAAGCTCTAGCTCGCGCTAAAAAAATTGCTGCTGATAAATCTCGTTACGTTCCAGATATCATGAATTGGAATAACGCTATTTCTAACTCTGAAGCGAATCAAACTTACAATACTCCGGCCCTTACAACATTGTTTATGATGAATGAGCAAATTAAAGGCATGAATATTTTAGGTTACGAAAAAGTAAAAGAACTTGCTCAGAAAAAAGCCGATCTTCTTTATGGATGGGCAGAATCTAAGCCGTACCTTTCTTGTTATATTGCTGAAAAAGAATTTAGATCAGTAGCAGTTGCAACAATCGACGTAGATCCAAAAGTAAACGTAGATGACATTATTAAATTCTTAGAAAAGAAAAAAGTAGTTTACGGAATTGATGGTTACAGAAAATTGGGAAGAAACCAATTTAGAATTTCTATGTTCCACAATATCACTTATAACGATCTTGAGAAATTGACTGGATTGTTATCGGTGATGATTGAATCAAAATTATAAAAAAGTGTAAGGCCCTCGCAAGAGGGCCTTTTTTTTGATCAATATATTTAAATTACCCAATGCTTTTTAAAAAAACATCTTCGATATTAGCCATTTATAAAATTGTACCCTTTTTCAATTTGCAATCTGATTTATAATTTGATTGAAAATACTCCATCTTATCAATTAATCTGTAAAAATTACTCTTATCGTTGAGATTTTCTATGGAAATGATAAATAACTTTTAAGATTTAATCATCTGGAGTCTTTATGAAATTCTTAAAATACTTATTACCATTTTTAGCCTTCAATGCAATGGCCACTCAGGTCCAAGTCACTCTAAATACAGAAGGGTTTAATGCTCTTAAGCTAAAAAATACAACTGTAAAATTTGAATCAACCAATCCAGCTTGTTCAAGACTAATTGTCGGGCCACTTGGGCTTCCACTGATTGTGAAAAAAATTGAAAATACCTCATCAAGCATTCGGGCCATAAATGATAAAGCGGTTCTTGTTGAATTTAATACAGAGTATACAGGTAACGATTTTTGCCTTTACCGATTTGTGAGCGCCTCTGTAGTATTTGATAATTCAAATTGGCTTTCACTGACATCTACAGAAGGGAATGAGTCGGCTCAAAATGCATCTCAATTGGATTTGTTCAAGAATGAAGGTGCTCGCTTCGAAGCCAGTTGTCTTAAGACGCGATGTAAGCGCTCAGTTAATGGAAGGAATATAGATTCCAGTACAAATAATCTCGTTGAGTTTTATCTGAACGGAAAGACCTTAAAAGAGGCTAGCTCACTGCAATCTGAAATCAGCATTAGTTTTAAGTAAGAGTTGAAGTTCAATCTTCGCTCTTTGTTAAAAAACAATATCCAAGATATTATAAATGTTTAAATAGAAGGGTGAATAATTATTATTCTTCGCCTTTAATTATTCATTTAGCTGAACAAGGCTTTAATATTTATCTAGAAGCTTAGAAGTTCTTTAGTTGAAATTATGTTACACGTTTTATTTTGAGCGACCACGTGCCAAACAGAACCACCACTCTCATCAGAAACTGTGACATAATAGGTTTCAAATTGATCTAAAGGATATGTACCAAAGGCCAAGTTGGATAACCTTCCTTGATAGCGAACTTCTAAGACTCCAGAATTTTAATTTTGTTTTGATACAATTTTATTAATCTTATCTTCAACTGCCTTAGAGCAAGAGTTAGCGTATGTAACATTTCCAATCATTAAGAAAGAAAGTAAGAAAAAAAATTTCATAAACACTCCTCAGTATCCCGTTTTGCGTGGGAGCACAGCTGTTTGTTAAAATTGAATAAGTCATATTATAAAAATGTATCGAATGCTTGTTTTTTGAAATTTTTACATATCTTTGATAATAAGAAGTGTGTGTGTTTAAAAACAGATGGCGTTTTAAAAAGTGACCTCAAGAAAATTATCAGAGTCGCCGCAGGCATTCCTTTTTTTATAATTAGATATATTGGTATTAGTATAGAAAGGGGGATTCTCTATCTCAATCATTTCTCCTCAAAGTTAACGCTGTCTTAAATTCCGAGTTTGCCATTTTTTTTAATTTTTAAGTTTAGTATGGCTTGATCAATAGTGGATGATTTCAATCTTGAGGTTTGTCTTTTATGGCTTAATTCTGTCAAAAAAATAATAAATTTAAGGATTATTTCTAACTTTATCTGCATTAACTTAAGATAATCTAAAGTTAAATTTTTTTATGAACTGTTGTAAAATGAATCATTATTAAAGTTTTAGATTAAATGAGATATTGCAATGAGCTTAAAAATAATCAATTCTTTTTCAGTCAATCAAAGTGGTGAACAGGCACTTGAGGAAATAGCAAAAGCTATTTATGTGAATGAGCCAAATATTGCCATGCTCTTTATTTCTAATAATTATGATTTCTTGAGCCTTGGGAAAAAAATTAAAGAATTATTTCAAAATACACTTGTTATTGCGTGCTCAACAGCTGGAGAGATTGGAGTTGAAGGTCATGTAGAAAATTCAATTACTGGCATGTCTTTAAAAAGTGATCACTATTTGATAAAAAATATTTTCATTAAAAATTTAAAAAATCTTGAAGCTAATGAACTGAATGAATATCATGATCAGATAAAAGATTTCGTAGAAGAATATAAATCAAAGAGTAACTACAAGGCATTTTCGACGTTTCTAATAGATGGATTATCAGTCAAAGAAGAAATTGTTTTAGGATTACTTGATACAATGCTTCAGAGAATTCCCTTGGCGGGAGGATCGGCCGGAGATGGACTTAATTTTCAAAAAACTTATGTCTACCACGATGGAGAGTTTTTAGAAAATTCCGCTTGCTTGACTCTCTTTGCTACTGACTTACCCTTCAAGCTATTTAAGTCTCAACATTTTTCAAAGTCGGATGTAAAATTAGTTATTACGGAAGCTGATCCAGAGGCGAGGATAGTAACAGAAATCAATGGAGAGCCTGCTGCAGAGGCGTACGCAAAAATTTTAGGGATTAGTATTGAGCAATTTGATGCCATGGTGTTTTCTAAATATCCACTGATGTTAAATATTGGTGGGCAATATTACGTTAGGAGTATTCAAAAAGTTAATCAGGATAAAAGTTTAACATTTTATTGCGCTATTGATGTTGGTTTAGTTCTAACTCTTGCTACTCGTGAAAGTATTTCAAAATCAATTGAGGATATTTTTAATGAGTTAAATAAAGAAATAAATACTTTGGAAGGCTGCCTCTTATTTGAGTGTATTTTGCGACGTTTAGAAATTTCAGATATGTCTCAAGCTGAGAAAGAAAAAATATTTTCAATTTATAAAAAAAATAAATCTATTGGATTTCATACTTATGGAGAGCAGTTTGGAGCACTACATATAAACCAGACACTTACAGGTATTGCTTTTGGAAAATAAATTAAAAACTGCTGAAGATTACGAGTTAGAGATATTAAAACTTAAGCGCATTAATACTGCTCTCATGACTAGAGTTGAAAAAAGTACATCTCTGCCCGGTGGAGCTTATTCACTTTTTGAGTCTAATATTTTGCTAAGTAAGGAAGTTTCTTCTCGGACTCTTGATTTGAATAAATTAAATGAAGCTTTAGAGGGGGACAAAAATAAATTAACACAAATATTAATGGCTTTACCTGGTAATAGCGTAATTTTTAACGAAGATCTTTTTATCCAGGAATTTTTTACTGGAACCAGCCAAAATGTATTTAACTTTAAAATTGCCCAGCAAGTAGAAAGCTATTTCTCAAATGATTTTAATACTTGGCTCAGAGATTGTTTAGCATTAAATAAATTAATTGATAGCTTTGAAAGTCATGTTTATAAAGAAAATAAATATTTCAATTTTACTTTTTCAAAAATTAATGAAAATAGTTATATTATTTTTGCAAGAGATATCACTGAGGATGTGAATTCACAAAAAGTCATAAAAGAGCAAGATGCGATGATTATACACGCTTCCAGACTTGCATCCTTGGGGGAGATGGCCGGAGGAATAGCTCATGAAATTAATAATCCACTCACTATTATTGATGGGTATGCCAAAAGAATTTTGAAAGTCCTAAGACACAAAAAAATCGAAACACCAGAGCTAGTTAACTATTCAGAAAAAATAATTCAAACAGTTATTCGAATTGCAAAGATTGTAAATGGATTAAAGCAGATTTCTAGAAATGGCGCAGAGGACGAGCAAGAATTAATTCTGGTTGAAGATTTAATCCATGAAGCTCTAGGTTTGTCGAACGAAAAATTTAGGCATACTGGAGTCTATTGTATTGTTGAATCACAAGAGAGTTGGTACATCAAATGCAAACGGATACAGTTTTCTCAAGTTTTAATTAATCTATTAAATAATTCATTTCATGCAATAAAAGACCAAGATGAAAAATGGATAAAGTTTATTTTAAAAAAAGTCAGTAGTGACAGAATTAGAATATATTTGATTGATTCCGGGCATGGAATTGAGGAGATTATCCTGCAGAAAATATTTCATCCATTTTTTACTACAAAGAAAATTGGTGAAGGCACAGGGCTCGGAATGAGTATTTCTCGAAATATTGTTTCGGCTCATAATGGCTTTTTAGATTACGAATTATATGAAGGGAATACTTCTTTTTATATTGAAATTCCATTTGTTTCTGTAGTCATTTCTTAGAAAAAGGTGAGGATAATCTTCATGGTGAGGCGATCAATGACCTTTTGTTTTAAAAATCATAAATGCTTTATCGTACGATGGAGACATAGCAGTTAAAGACAAGATTAGACTTACATCTATTAATTATAATTCGTGTTGAATTTAAATTATATCAAATTGCAGAATTTGTTTAAATGACATTCCGACAGAAAAGGATATGTTCTATAGTGATTACTATTCTTTTGAAGAAAAAGATCGTAAGAAACATAAATTCAAAACAATTTTTTAGCTATGATAATTTCAGAAATAATTTCAGAAGTTGATCCTCAAAAAAATGAAGGAGACTGAAAATTGATAAGGTCTTGAACTAAAGGTTTTAACAACCAGGGTTACTGGATTTAAAGAATAATATCAGTATCCAAAGTTCAAAACTCCAGCAGACCTTGGTCTGCTGGAGTCTATTTAACTATTTCAATTAAGCTGCACAATTACTGTTTTCTGCATTATTATTTTGACATGAGTTGCCTGGTGCATCTTGGTCACCATTACCATATCCATTATTTCCCTTTGGTCCCTGAGGTCCCTGAGGCCCGTCAGTGCCTGGAGTTCCAGGAGTTCCAGGAGTTCCAGGATCACCTTGAGGTCCTTGTGGTCCTTGAGGTCCAGTAGCTCCAGTTTCACCAGCAGGACCTTGCTTACCATGGATTTTAGTACAAGCAATAATAAGAATCATTACACCTAGAATTAAAGCACAGTGTGCGCCCATTCTTCCTCCAGACCAACTTGCACCATGCGAATAAGTGTTATTGAGTTTTGAAAGAGTGAAAGCGCGTGCTGCTTGAGAATCCATTTGATTCTCATCAATCACCTTAGTGATTTCATTAATTTCATCTTTTGTTTTTTTATCTTTAATTTTATCCATAGTGAATTGAACTAATTCTTTATTCGTTAAACCATGTTTCTGAAGTGACGAAATATTTTTTTCGAATTCATTCAGTGTTGCATTCATAAATTTTGAATCAGATTGATCCCACTCTACATTGAGTTTGTAATTCAATTCATCAAAAGTTCTGTTCAGTTCATCTGCTAGCGCAAATGATTGCTGAACGGGCGTCACTGCATAGGCCTGCGTAAATGCTGTGAGTAATAATAAGGCAGTCAATTTCTTTAGCACAAGTACCTCCCGATAATTTTTAAAAGCACGGAAGATGATTTAAAGGTTTTATTTTAAATTAACAAATACATAAAAAGAATGGAAAATAGAGTTTTTTAGAACAGGATAATTAGAATATTTTTTAAATAAGTAAGCGAAAAAATTGTGAGAGCCACCTAAGGCGTTCCTTTTTCTCCCAAGGGGGATAATTTAGTATTTCCAAAAATGCAGTTTAGTGATCTAATTTTACCTAAAGTCAGGATTATTTTAAAATAACGGTAGGAATGAAATTGAGTACTACTTTTTTTAGACTTTTTCTTTTTCTATTTCTATTTCTTTTTGCCTTTTTAGTCTCTGCTAAGGAGATTGAACCTATTTGTCACCGAAATATCGATAAAAATTCGCCCCCGGTTTGCCTGGGGATTGGAGGAAAGCCAACTATGATTAATGAGAATAGCCAAAATCCAAAAAATGTTCTCGGGAATCCACTTGATGGGTGTGGTCGCGATCCATTGACGGGATTTTACAGAACAGGATCTTGCCTTACAGGTCCCGAAGATTTGGGAGTTCACACGCTTTGCGCAGAATTAACTCAAGATTTTTTAGATTATACAAAATCCAGAGGAAACAATCTCTCTACACCAGCTCCTCAATATGGGTTTCCTGGGCTTAAAGCGGGACAGCGATGGTGTTTATGCGCGGCCAGATGGCTAGAGGCCCACGAGGCAGGTGTTGCTCCGCACGTGATTTTATCTGCGACTCATCAGAAAACTTTAGAAGTCGTTCCTTTGGAAATATTGAAGCGTTATAGTAAAAAATAATGAAAAATATTTTTTTCTAATCCTAAAATTTCCACAACTCGCTCACGACTCTGTAGGTGTTTGCATAAGCTTGTACACTGAGCTCTATAGGTTTTGCATATCCTCCACCTAGGGCCAATGAAATAGGTATTTCTCTTTCGTGAGCGGCCGACAAGACCATTCGGTCACGTTCCATTAATCCAGAAAAAGTTAAATTCAAATTGCCTAAAACATCTTCTTTTAAGGGATCAACACCCATTTGATAAAAAATAAAATCTGGATTAAATTCGAGAGCAATAGCGAGAGCTGATCTAAGTTTCGATAAGTATTCTGCATCTTCAGTTCCATTTTCCAAACCTATATCAATGGTTGAAGGAATTTTTTTATATGGATAATTCTTTTCTCCATGAAGGCTTAAAATAAAAACCTCTTTGTCATTGGCCAGAATACTTGAATTCCCATTTCCTTGATGAACGTCTAGATCAATGATTGCAATTCTTTGGGCAAGTTTTTCAGATAGTAATAGTTTTGCCGCTACAGCAATATCATTGAATACGCAAAACCCTTCTCCGCGATCGGCATGAGCATGATGGGTGCCTCCAGCGAGATTTCCAGAAATGCCGTCTTTTAAGGCTGCGCGAGCAGCACTAATGGCCCCTCCCACTGTTGCGCGCGATCGCTCATAAAGTTCGGGGGACCAGGGAAAGCCAATTCTTTTAATAATATCTTTTGGAACGAGTCCATCTCTCATTTGTTCAATGTATTCTAATGTATGACCAAAGAGTAATTCATCAATACTAGCAAGTGGACTTTCAAAAATCATATCAGATTGTATAATTTGATTAGAGACTAAATAGTCGCGAAGCATTCGATATTTTTCAATGGGAAAGCGATGTCCTGCGGGAAGTGGGAGCTGATATTTTTCGCTAAAAAATATTTTCATGAATTAATCCTACACTTTTATTGATCAAAGACAATTGAAGATGGGCACTAAAAGTGGTTCCAGCCAGCATACTCATCGGGGAGCTTTGCGTATTACTTCTGGAGTGAAAAAATTGATTTAATCTTTTAGATATTGAGTGAATTAAAATTTCTATGAATATGATTTCTCCGTATTTGTGAAGTTTTCTTACTTAATCATCTTTTTTGCTGAGGCACTATTGTTAAATTGTCTACAGGGTAGCCAATAACTTCTATTTCTTTAATAATTTTATCTAATTTAGCTTTAGAGACTTGTTGGTCTTTGGTCATAATCCATAAGTATTTCTCAGAAGGAACGCCGATGGCAGTCCACTTATAATCAGGATCAAGTGCAATAACGAGGTAATCAAATTTCAAAGGCCATAATGGAGAAATTTTCCAATGAGCGTTGGTCTTTGTATTTTCAATATAACCTGTTTGAGGAATTTTTTTTAATTTGCCATCAAAACCCCCTTGGTTATAACTAAAATCGATTTCAATATTTTGTTTTTGCTCATTCCAAGTATATTTTTCAATTGCATTAGTTACATCTTTTTCCAGAGGAGTAAAACGTCCAGCTTGTACATACCAAGAAGTCATGAATCTATCGCGATCGACATAATCAACGGTTTTAAAATTTTCGGCTTTTGCATTAACCGCAGTTATTAATGAAGCAAATAGACTCACAAACAAAAGATTCTTTTTCATTGGTTCTCCCGAATAGTAATAACTAATTCTCAGTAGCAGAAGATTTAGAAAAGTTCATTCTAAATCTTTAATTACTTCCAATTTTTACATGGTTTTTTTATAGAAAAATTGTATTCAATAAAATTCCAAAAAAAAATCGTAAATCTCCCTTAGGTTATTACATTTTTTCTGGTGGATAAGGCGCACAGCCGTCTTGAACTTGCATTTCTAATTTTTCAACAGGTGCTCCATTTGAAGCAGCTTCAGTTAGTGCTTTTTTATAATCTTCTGCACTCAATTGTGGATCACGAGACATTACGTATAAGCTGTAGCCGTATTTATCAGATACAACAGTCCAATTATAATCGGCGTCTAGAGCAACAACCCAGTAAGATCCTGTTAGTGGTGCACCTTTAAAATGAACGTCAAATTTTGTGTAACTGTTATCGAGAGGACTAGCATAACCCCCGATACTTACAAGCTTTCCACCAACTAAATCTTTATTGCATGTATTATAAACTCCAACTGTATTATTTGAACTCGCACTTAGAACTTGTCTAGCACAAGCACAGCTTGGTTCAAAAATGATTGGGCGACTTGAAATTCTATACCATGTACCAATAAATTTTAGAGGATCAACAGAACTGACAGTCTTAATTGAACTGGCCAAACTTAAGCCAGAAAAGATCAAGCAAATAAAGGCTATTATTATTGTTTTCACTATTCAATCTCCCTTGTTGAAAAATTAATTAACACCTTAAACAATTATCATTTTACAATTGATAATTCAACATTAACGCACAGACTGTTTCAGATGATAGTAGATTATAAATTTGGGCATAGTGTGAAGTTGCTATGATTTCTCGAACAAGCTTTTGAAAATAGAAAATTTAGGATCTGATTCTCACTTTTTCAATGAGGCAAGAAGTTTTAAAAGCCTTGAAAATTAAATAGTATTTTATAATTAAAAAAGGCTAAAAATAGTTATCGTTAGCAATTCAATTATTTTTCCTGTTCAACAAAATAGTGTTGTCGATATAAAATATAAGGAAATTATAAAAAGATTTCTTTTTGAGCTTAGAATGATCATTCAGTATTTCTAAAAATTTAGATTAGTGTTCAAATCTCACCTAGATTTTTTCTTTGTCAACATCTCCGTAAAACTTTTTAGGAAAATGGGATCGTAATGACCGATATCACCATTCATGATCTCTAGAGCTTCAAGAGGTTTTTTATAGGTTGTTCTATATGAAGTATTAGAAATTAGAGAGCAAAATCCATCGGCGATGGCCACGATTTTAGCCGGCGGAAAGATCAAGTAGTGTGCCAAACGGTTGGGATAGCCTCGACCATTGTGTTGCTCATGATGCTGAATAATAATTGATCTCACATCCGAGCTTACCGACTTGCTATGATCAATAATCTTTAGGCCTAATTGGGGATGATCCTTTAGTTCCTCCCATTCAGTATGTGATAAGACTTCATTTGTCGATATCTTTGGATCGATTCTGGTGTGTCCAACATCATGAAGAAATGCCCCTAAACCAATGGAGAGCAACGTTCGCTCCGAAGAAATCCCATTTAACTTTGCCAAAATAATTGAAAAAATGGATACCATGTAAGAGTGCTTGAGAAGATGACTATTAGAGGCCATCGCCTTAAAAATATTTACGGTCAGCATGACATCATTTTCTAACATGTTGAGTGAATTCTTTACATTGTGAACGGCCAAATCAATATTAATATTGACTTCATCATTTTCAACATCGAGATGTTCCAAGTTAAATTCTAGTCCTGCTTTCATAATTTCGATAATATTTTCTGTTGGCAAATTTTCATCAATGCTTAAATTTTGTATAAATTCTTCAAAATTATATTTCTCTGATCGATTGATAAACAAGGTCTTCACATTTTGGAGTTCATAGCGAATGAGTTGCTCAATATCATGAGTAGAATTTTTCTTATAAATATTTGTGTATTTGCCTTCCGCTCTTTCTAAGTAAACATCAAAAGGCAATGAACTTTTAAAGCTACAAATAAATTTGGTGGAGACGGCAATGAATTGATTAATCATCTCTGTATTGTATAGCTAATCACTTTTTGGAGTATTTATTCCTTAAACTACTCATACTTTTAAAGACTTAAAAGAGGCTCAAGCCTAGGCTAAAAAAACTTTGTAAACAAAAAGTGCCTCATTTATTAGTCGTGATACTTTTTTGCACGAGAATGAAAAAGTGACCTCAAAAATATTAACAGAATCGATCAAAGGCGCTCCTTTCTAATTTCATCTAAAGTCTGGAGACACTAAAGTAATGTGATCGGGGATTAGTTTTTAATAAAAGCGAATTATTAGAAGAATGGGGTAATTATTTTTATCGACTTCATCACGCACAATCTGTGCGCTAATTTTAAAAATGAGCTAAAATAATATATATGAGTAAAACTTTAGAGAATTCAGAGCTTCGTGAACTTGCTTTAAAATTCAGTGACAGAACTGAATTACTAGAGGCCATTGATCAAATGCTCACTTTTAAAAGCAAAGAAGCAGAAGCCCTGCGTTCAGAATATGAACGGCTTAACGTCATTATTGATCTAATTCCCAATACTATTTCTTGGGTTAATCGAGATATGACATATTTTGCAGTCAATAGATCCCTGGCCGAAACTTGTGAAGTCGAGCGTTCAGAGTTTGTTGGTAAACCGATTGGCTTCCATACGAAAGAAAAATTTTTTCATGATTTCGTGATCGATCTTTTTAAATCTTCAAGCAATACCATTTATCGAGAACTCCAGGCAAAAATTGGTGAAGCTGAACATAGTTATCTCGTTACTGGAACTAAACTTCAAGATAAAGATAAAGCGGTTGTTATTGGAGTGGATATAACCGAATTAAATCAATTAAAAGGCCATGTTTCATTTACCGAAAAACTTGCAACCCTAGGTGAGATTTTTGCGGGAATCATTCATGATATCAACAATCCTTTAATGATGATCGAGGGAAATGTTACGCGAATACGTAAAAAAGTTGAAGATGAAGAAATACTGACTTTGCTTGCAAAGATAGAAATGGGTTCTAAGAAAATTTCAAAAATAGTTCAAGGGATTAAGGTCTATATTCGTCAAGATGGAGAACAGCCTTATCAGTCGGAGAATTTCGGCAGTATAATCGACGATGCCATAATTATTTGCGAGAACAAATTAAAAGAGCAACATGTTGAATTACGAGTTGATCCACAATTAAATGCTATACAACTTAATTGTCATTTTACCCAAATTTTTCAGGTTTTTGTAAACCTGATCACCAATTCTATTGATGCCATAAATACTTTGCCTGAAAAATGGATTGAGCTATCTTTGATTGAAGATAATTTAGAAACAGGCCTGGTTAAAATGAAGTTCTCTGATTCCGGCACTGGGATTCCCAAAGAGCTTCAAGAGAAAATTTTCAATGCATTTTTTACAACTAAAGGTAGAGGTGTCGGTTCTGGACTTGGGCTATCACTCTGTAAAAAAATTCTCGAAGACCATAGCGGTGGCCTTGCTATCGATAATACGCAAGCCCATACAACTTTTATAATTTCTTTAAAAAAATCTTAAATTACGAAGCAATTCTTTGGTAAACGAGTGCACCTGCTTTTGATGTTGGTTAGGAAATCATTTGATTTAGTGACCTCATAGAGTTTTTGGGATACTCTTTCTTTTGAGCAGAAGAATAAAGTAAGAAAAATGCACCAGTATAAAATGATCTTCAACATTTTCCACGTTACAAAGAAAAACCTGGCTTTCATTTGACAACCAGACACTGCAAGAGAATATAATAAGTATATTAAACAGTTTTAATCCATAGAGCCTGACCAAAATTATCAACGTTAGGTTTTTGAGAAAAACCTGCCTGGGATATCTGCTAAATGAGTATTCAAAAAATTAAAATATTAATTATTCGAACAACCGAAGAAAGTTCTTGGGGCAGTTGTCGAGTAATCTCACCGAACTTGCAAAAAACTTATCAGCATCTCTCTAAAGAAATATTTGAAATTCGCTTTTTTGATATTACCGAAAAGTTTTTACTCGAGGATCTCAAGACTAATTCTAATCATATGAGAAATTTGGCAAATATGATTATTCAATTTGAGCCTGACGAGCTTGTGTTCGTCGATCATTTGCCTCATCCTTTTAAAATACTATCAGTGCTTCAAATGTTTTTGACTAAATCTCAATTTCCAACCTTGGTATTTCATATTTATGGAGATTTTTCTTATTTTGCAAGTGATTGGATTAAATTCGCACTCAACTTTCCTGAACAAAAAGTGAAATTCATTGTTGCCTCTGAATCACAATTAAAACTTTTAAATTATTTTTCTAAAAACTCAAATTGTAATTCTCGTTTTTTATTTCCGGTTAATTCTAACGATTATTTTTTTAATTCGGACGAAAGAACAGAGTTAAGAAAAAAAATGAATCTAGCCGAAGATGATTTTGTGATTTTATATTCTGGAAGAATAAGTTTACAAAAAAATGTCGACCTCATTATTGATGAATTTAGTAATTTAAATGATCTTTCTCCTGGAAAAGTTCATCTATGGATAGTTGGATCTTTTGATGACCTTGGAGCTAATTTCATGGGGGTCAATAATCTTCCTGGATATATGTTTCATAAGATTCAAGAGATTTTAGATCTACTGCCTCCTCATTTAAGAGAAAAAATCACTTTCTGGGGAAATCAAAAAAAAGAAATGTTGAGAAAGATCAACAATGCCTCAGATCTTTTTATAAGCCTGAGTTTATATCATGATGAAGACTTTGGAATGTCTCCGGCAGAAGCACTTGCGACAGGCCTGCCTACTTTATTGACAGACTGGGGAGGCTACTCTTCTTTCATGTCAAAAGAGTGGTGCTCTGATCTCGTTCCCGTCAATATTACCCCATTTGGTCTTGAAATCAGTGCTTTTAAAATGGTTGAATTCATAGAAAATACTCTTAAAGCAAAGGTCGATTTTTCCAAAAGAAAACTTTGGTCTGATAAATTTTTAAAAGAATTTTCAATTGAAGGAAGCTCCTGGAAATTAGCTGAGATTTTAAAAAATGAAACATCTACTTTTGATGGTTTTTCTTTTGGCTTAAAATTCTATCAAAAAGAGTTTGGTCACAGTCTTTGGAAATTAGGAAAAGAAATTAGCGAAGAACTAACTCCCTCATCTGAAAATTATTATTATCAAGTTTATCAAAATTATATTTCTTTAAATGGTAGAGTAAATGAATAAAAATAAAGAAACCCGCGTTGTATCCTGGGGATATGACTTAATTAGAAATATTTTTTTAAATCATAGAGAAGATTATGATTTCCAAGAAGACCTTTACCGCAACTACCTCTCACCATTCATGAAAGACATCTTTGGAACTCATACACCTGTTTATATTTTTGGCGGCCAGGAAATTAAGTTAATCGTTGAGAAGAATATGCTCACCTTCAGAGATGGTCTACTTCCACTAACTATCTTTTTTAAAGAAGCTAATGTAGATCAATTCGCTCCAATTATTGCTATTCATAAAGATTACCATTTCATCGTTCCAGATGAATGGAAAAAGAAAGTTATTTATTACGATATCAATTCAAAACGTAAATACAGCAAAAACTCACTTCCCAAAAAAATCCTTATTACTGGGATGATGAACTCTGCCCTTTCAGAACCACGTGAATTTGAAAAATCACTAGAGAACCTGGCACAAAAAGTAGGCGTCAATAATTTAGAGAAAATAGAAATTTCCTGCTTTTGCCCGAGTAAACGAAATGATTTATGGGGAGGCTGGGAAGAAGAAAATGTTTTGCGGTATTCGCAAGCAATTTTTCAAAAACTTAAATTAGACATTAAAGTTCCAGAGTGGAAGCACATCATTCAAGAAAGTGATTATACAGACACTCTTTACTATGAGATCAATAATGGCTTTTTTATAAAAGACAGCTTCCCACTTCATCATATCCTTGCCAAAGGAGCTGGACTACTCGCAGATGATGAATCACTGACAAGTTCGCAATTTAAAATTAAAAATGAAATTGCCCTCTCGCTCTATCACTCAATTCGTTTTTATGATTGCGATTACTCAACGAATGATCCCTTTGAAACCCAAGTTGAGGACTTGGAATACTTTAAACAAATAAGTGCCATCGAGAGCAAAAATAAAAAATTAAACTTTAGATGGGAAGAGTGGTATGCCTCTTACATTAAGAAATATTACTCAGCCGCCATCGAAAAATAATGAGGATATTTATTTTTTTTTGAGAACTGCTTAATGCAGCTCACTCGTTAGCAACTCTATCTTGATTGCAAGTTGATGGTTAATTTCGGTCATTCCAATATTTTGTTTAACTAATTGTGAAATTTGCTCATTCTGTTTCGCCGCAAGATTCTGTCTTTGCTTGGTTGCCGAGGGCCAAGTCTTCGAGGTACGGAGCATCTAAAGGGAGAATTGAGTATTTAATTTTTTATGGTGAATTAGTCATGATTTTCATTGGTGAGTTTTTCTAAATCCCAGATCTTTTTAAGAATGATGTCGTGATGATAAAAAGGAATAAGGTGATCCATTCCTGGAAGTCTTTGAATAAGAAGAGGTGAAGCGTTGATTAAGACTTTTTCGGCAAAATCCGCAGTCTTTGGATTAACAATTTTATCGGCGAGACCTTGAATTATAGCTACAGGCATTTGGAGAGTTGGCCATTTGGGATAAAGCTCACTTAATTGACTAGGCAGATTGGCACTTTCATAAGAGCTGACGACAAAATCATGAGGAAGTAGATGACGGATGAGCCCCCATTGAGCTGGAAAATTATACCATTTAACTTTTTCAAATTGGGCACAAAGTGTTCCTGATACTAAGAGCATAGAGCTTATATCATCTGGAAAATTTATTGCAATGAACATACTTTTTATTCTCGTCACAGCGAGAACATTTAGTGGATACTATTATTGAAGATTTTTTTTCAATTGATCTAAATCGATATTTTGTAGTTCTCTCTCTTTAGTTCCTTCAAAATTGATTACCAATTTGTAGGGACTGTCTTCTTGAAAAAGAATATTCGCTACATCACTTGGAAAAATAGTTACATGCCCTAGCTCTTTATTGGTTTTAAATTGATCTTTGTTATAAACCAAATAAATCAGCTCAGTGCAAAGAACAGTATCTAATTGAAGTACATCAAAATTATAATTATAACCTTTTCCTACCTGCTCTAATCCGCGTTTTAGTTGAGCTGACACCTCGTTAATGTCATTAAAATCGCCATCACGTCTCATCACCATAACTTCATCAATATTTAAAAAATGCTCTATTGTATTTATTTGAACACCGTTAATTAGTGCTTCCAGAATCACTTTGCCGCTCTCAATTGCATTATGATAAGGAACAATACTTGGATCATTCCACATTCCATTTTCAAGCAATTGCTCTTTTGTCCCAAGATATATTCCGCCGTGACTAAAATGTCCTGGAATGAATTGGCTAGAAAGAGTAAATGGAGTTCGGCATAAAATAATATCCATCGGCTTTAATCTATCTTTTAATAGTTTAGTGGCCTTATCATTTTTATAAAGCGTTCCGTTTCTAAGTCTCAATGGTGTTGCAACATTTCCAACTGCAAAACTTAGAAAACTAGTTGTATTGTTAAATGCTCCAATTATCGAATCAATCAGGCCATGAGTGCTTTGATTGGTTTGGTTTTTTAAGAGTTCGTTGATCTCGCGAGTTTCTCGACCCCACTCATTAGTCGTATCTTTTTTAGAAAGACTCTTCAATGCTGCCTTCATCATTCGTCTGACTCTTCCATCGGTGTGATAAAATTCGCGATAAAAATTATCGACTTGTTTTAAAAGAAGATCGCGAGCATTCAAGTCAATCAAGAGAGAATTTATTTCATGATTTACAATGAGAGTGTGATTCATTTCGTAAAGATCGCTGCCAACAAAATCATTAACATTATTAAATTTTAAAATCAGTTGTTGATTATAAAGACTACTTTGTTGATTAAAATCTTCAGCGGCCATCATGATAGCATCAATATTTTGTGAATTCTGATTAAGTATATTTTCTATTTTTGTAAGATTTTCGGCATATTGAAGTATATCAAAATCCGCCGCCTGCAAAGAGCTTGTAAGAGCTGTGAGTCCCAATAAAAATACTAAAGTTTTCATAAAGAGAATTGTAAATTAAGCAAAAAATTTAGCAAGAAAAGTCACTTCCCCCTGTAAATATTACAGAGAGAGGATTCTTAATGTAGTTGAATTAATTCATAAGGTTACAGGATGTGTTGGATGCAGACATAAGCAGGAGCGGTTGTCAGTTTTCTCCAAAGGGGGTAATTAGAATTTTGATCTTTTGTAAAATAGTGCTCTAGTTTTTTCTATAGTCTCAGCTATAGAAAGTAATTTATTTGCAATTAATATTAGTCAGGATTTTAAGAACAAGTTTTTTAATACATTAAAAGATTCTTTGAAATTCCCTTTATTATATTCTGCTTCTTCAAATGAATAAAAGATCATATTAAAGTCTGCTTTATCTTCATATTTCAAAATATATTTAGCCAACATTCCACTAAGAATAAATAAAGCACTGAGAGGACTAATCTGCAAATAATTTAACTTTCGCGGAAAGCCTTGTCCTCCGGGCATCTCGTGCTGTTCCAAAATTATTTTTTCAACATCTGATGTGCTGATTTTTAATTGCGATAGGATTTCCAAAGATCGATGTGGATGGTTCAAGTAATTCTCTATTGCTTTAGTCGTTAATGTCTGTTTTTTATTCATAAAGTCAGAATAATTGGTAATCATCATCACATCTATTGAATCCAATGCGATATTCTGAAAAAAGCAAGCAGTCACTAATTTATCGAGGACAGTTTCATTAAGCCAAGAAATTTTTGAAGAGAGAAGCCCACAAATAGTCGAATGAGCGACATAAATTCTAGAAGGATAATCTCCCGTTAAATTTAGTCGTTTCCAAAAGTTTTCTATTTTGTCGTTTTTGATTAATTCTTTTACAGTATTTTGAATTGAATCTTTGGCAATACTAACGAGCTCTTGTGAGAATCCATATATTTTTAACAAAGACGTAACTTGAGAATGGATTTCAAGCATTCGGATATCAATTGGTTTTTTACTATCATTAATGATTTTGACGAGGGCAGAGTTAACAACTTTGATTAAATCAGCTTCATGCTTACCCCTTGGCGCATAAAGCTGATACACATTTTTATGAACATATTTTTCTAAATCCTGTTCACCAAAAACTTCTCCTTCTCGTAAGCATTTTAAAAACTTTTGTTCTGACAAGGAAAGATAAATATCACAAGGCATCTCACTGATCAAAAATAAAAGATTAATCATGATTGGAACATATTCTGATTGAGTTGAAGAGATGGCTTCCGAGTTAACTTGAAAATCTTTAGCGATTAACTGCGATAATTTGTTGATACCTGATTCTATATCCGGCTTAGTAATACTGAAATAGATTTTATCTTTTTGATAGTCATTGGGCATGTCTTCTGGAGCAACTGATGAACAAAGCACGAACTTCGTTATTTTTTGAGCTTTTTGGATAAACCTTAAAACGTCGCTTCCATTGCCGTTAGGCATGTTGTGATCGCAAATACAGAGATCAAAATCTTCTTTTTTTAGCAACTCAATGGCCTCAGCACCAGCTATGGAGGTGCTGAGACTGGTACGCATTTTAAATTTGCTTTCAATAAAGAACGTTATTATCTCAATGATATCAACGTCGTCATCTACTATTAAAATTTTCATTTTTTAAAACTTTTATTGGAGTTTATGAATTACTCACTTATCGGTTAGGTTCTAGAAAAACTTCAACAAACTTATTGAAATCACAAAAATAGGGTATATCTTCATTTAAAATTAGCGCTTAAGATTGATATTTAACTAAAAAAACAGTCTTTATTGGTTACTCGAGAGGCGTTGTTCTAATTGTTCCCATGGTCACAGTGAACAATCTTTAATTGATAAGTCCTCAGGGGGATTGGATGAAGTGAGTCTCTTTTAAATATTTAAGTATTCTAGCAGCTACAATCTGATGACCTTCTGGGCTGAAATGATCATCACTTGATCCTTTATAGCGCCCTTGCAAATACATAAAATCACGCTTCAACAAATCAGGATACTGGAGCAGAATTTCGTTAAAGTGGTCTATTAAGTCAACTTTTAATTCTTTGGCAACTTCCCTTATCGGGTCATTTTCTCCTTTATTAAAATTAGAGTTTCTTAATGGGGGATAGGTTTGAAGAACTACTTTGACTCCCATAGAATTAAAAAAATTAACAATCAAAGCAATGTCGTAGTGTCTCCAGTTTTGGATAGCTTCAATTGAGGGATGGTAAAAAGGTGAAAGGTTCTCGATTAGGCCTAAGCTTTGAAGCCGCTTTAATTTATCTTGCAAAGTAAGCTGCATTTTTTTACTGCATAAATAAAATTTAGAGTCGAGTTCATCTTTAAAGCTATAAATTTGGTTAAAGGGATCTTCTTCTATTGCATGATAAAGCGTAAGGCATGCAAGGTCCTCCTCTCCGACATACCTAAGAGCATTGGCTCCTATTGAATATATACGTGAACGATCTATAAGATATGAGTGATTGGCAAAGAGGTTTATTAATTCTTGTTTATCTTTTATAAAAGATTCTTCAGAAGTAAATTGTTTGAAGGTTTTTGATAACTCGATGGCATTTCTGATTGTTAGCAATTTTTGTATAACCGGAATTGATTTTATGAAGCTTAATTGATTCTTTAAGTAACTCATCCATTGTTGTTGATAAGATGGATCTATGGCAATTTCTTTTTGATAAAAAAAATATAAGGGATTAGTTGCCTTTAATTTATTTTTTTCTGAAGAGTTTGAGAGAAATTGTCTTTCGATAAATAGATTTTTATTTTGTTTAAAGTTTAAAAAAGCAAAATCGACCAATGAGCCTTTGGATGCTTTAAAAAACAAATAAAGATTAATGGCCCTCTCTGAAAGTTCATTGTAGCACTTTCCGTAACAAGTCAGTTGGTTTAAATCTTCAATGTAGTACTCTAAAGGGTATTTAAGATTAAGGGCAAGAGAGATTCGTGTTTCGCGCAAACTAATATTTCCAGGGTGTTTTTGAAGAATCTCTTTTGATGTTTGAAAGAACGTTATAAGCTCCTCTTCAGAGGCAAATTCGCGGTAATCTTTTTTGATGCTTCCATCAATATTTCTAATTTTTTTAAGCAAATGAAAAGCAAAATTAGGATCTGAAAGCATTGAGTTTTGATTAATCAATTTATTGTCCTTTAATTGATATAAAGAATAGGAAATAAATGAAAATATTCTTGAATGCTTTAAGAATATTGAAACAAAAGAGCTTTTTTGATCATTAACAATTGAAGGATTGTTCGTAAACTGATTGTATCCATAAAAGTTCCAGGCATTAGGTTGTCCAATCATTAAAAAAACTATTTTTGGATTGAAATTAATCAGAGAATTTAATTGCTCTTTAATGAGGGACGTATTGAGACTGTAGTCAGAGAAATTAATTATGTTATATAAGTGACCAATGTTTTTCTCAACTATCTTTGAATAGATTTGATCTTTTTGAACGAGCGGCCCGGCGGTATATGAATTTCCAATAATTAAAATAGACTTATGATTTTTGCCAATGACTCCATTCTCGTTACGAGTACGCAATATTGAGAATAGGCCTAAACTCATCTCTCCCAAAGCAAAAAAGAAAATAAAACCTATGAGGAATGCGAGAGTTTTTTTCATGTTTTACTAAGCGAGAAGGACAAAATGGTCAAATTTTTTTACATTTTTTGAGATTAATTTTTTATTAAAAAATTGTAACAACCAATAAGTCAAAAAGCAATTTCGTGAACTTGACGTGCACGAATTTTTTACAAGAGGGGGAAGTTCAGTATTTCCAAAAATGTCGATGAGTGTTCTAGTTTCACCTAGAGTACTTGAGGGATGTGATTTTTGTTTCACTTTTTGGTATCACCAGACAAATGAAGAGCGATTTGTTGAGATTCTTTTTTTTTGTGACTCGCAACAAATGACAGATCTCACAATTTTTAAAGACTCTCAAATGAATAATTAAATATTGCAAGTCGCTCTTGCTCAATTATATAATAAAGCTATGTACTACCTAGAGATAAGAGATATTCCAGAGACTATTAATAATTTAATTCAAAAAGATGAGTTTGTTTTTTTAGAATATGATAATTCCCATTTTTGGGATCCTGATTTGAAGTCCATAGAGCATATTTCCAATATTTCTACCCTGACCTCTCGTTTTTTTGTATACATGAATTTAAAAGATGAAAAAGTTTACTTAGAAAACCCTGTTTATAATATTCCCTCGGTAAGATGGATAGGGGTTCCAATTGAAGTGGGCTCAGGGGATAAATTAAGTGCGGCGAGAATTTATTCTAATATTGATGAAAAAAGTATTAAGCAATTTGAGCTCTACAAAGAAATTATCCAGAAAGAATCGGTCATTCCTGTCTTTAAACCTACCTTAAATAGATATCAGTTGGGGCCTACCTTGCTGAAATTTTTTCAATCTTATAATTTGGATTTTGCTTTCATCCATCCTGTCACTGATAAAAAAGATGAAATGGTCCTCATTATTCGTGAAGCTTTTGAATATCTTCGCCTAAGGGGTTTTAGAAAACATATCTACTTCACTTATAATTTAGATTTTGACATGTGGAATGCGAAAACTTTTAATACTTTTTCTGGATTAAAAAGCGTTCATATGGATCTCTCTAATAAGTGCACCCATTCATGTGTTTTTTGTGGATTATGGGGACCTGATTTCATTGATGCCCTAAGGGCGCAAGAAGGTGGAGTTCTTACCCCTGGCACAAAAAAATTCATGAATCAACAAATCTCATTCGATCGTGCTCTCGCCATTATCCAGAGTGTTCCGGAGACCACAAATAATGTTCAGTTAGGTGGTGCTGGAGATCCTCTGACTCATCCTAATTGGCTTGAGATCATTACGGCCTGGAGAACGAGAGGATTTGAGACGGAAGTTCTTTCTAATTTTGAGTATCCTAGTTTTTTGCAATTAGAGGCCCTCCACGCTCTGGCGCGTGGTAAAGCTCGCTTAGCTTTTTATGTTAATATTTCAGCTGCGACTCCTGAAACTTATACTTTAGTTAGACCTCGCCAAAGCAATGAGACTTTTGACAAAGTTATTTTGAACCTCGCTTATATGAGAGGATTGGAGCAAAGGGATGGCTTTGGAGTAAAATTCACTCTAATTCATATTATTAATTCCTTAAACTATCACGAACTTGTTAAAATGGTTGAGCTCTCTTACACCCTCCGTTCTGGTGTTTGGTTGAAGCCATTAGAAATTCATAATGATATTCATCGTAAATATTCAATTCCCAAAGACAAGTATGATGAATACAAAGAATATATTAAATTGGCCTTAGAAAAAGTAGATCAATTAAATGTGAAAATGCATGGTAGAGAATTTCTGGAGGCCATAATCAACAGTCAATCGATAGAGAGTTAGAAGAGTGATTTTGACTTTTTTATAGATGAAGAGTTTCTTGAAATTATTTTGCTAAACAAAATGAATTCGATGCCGAATTTATTTTCTCTTTCCTCACCTGATAATCTTTTCTTGTATCGTATGTTAATTTTTATTCTTATTTTTAGTTTCGCAGAAGTAATAATTGCCATGATTATCATAAAAGATTAAGTCGTGAACTTTTCTTTCATGGCTGTACATTTTACTGATTGCTGAAAACTCTTTGTCTTTTAAGAAACTTAGTTCCTCTGAAATATCAACAAAGTGATCACCAACCTTCGTTACAAGTGTAAAGTTATATTCTTTTTTGACAAAATTCTTAAGCCCTCGCGACTTTAGGCACAGAAGTGAGTCGGGATCTTGCCCACCCGAATTAAGGATAACATCTTCAACTCTGTAGAACCAACTATCCGTTTCAGAAATAAGTGGGCCTTTATTGTCAAAATGAGAAAATTTTCCATTTTCTTTTTGAAGATAAAGCTCAACGATTCCATGTTGTACCGAAGCGTCGTGATAGAGAGCAAGAAGGTGATCGTGTTGGTCACCTGAAAATCGAATAGATTTCATTTCGATACAGGCCCAATTATCTCCGCCTCTTCGCTGTGGGAGTGTTTCAATATTTTCTTTAAGAAAGAAGCCATTGCCATCATTTTTTAAAACTAAATCATTTGGACTAAAAAAATCATCACCCTGTGATCCGAGAGCAAGATGGAGCTTTCCTTCAAAGTCTCTAAATTTGGTGCCTGAAAGTGGTTTGAAGTTTAGCTCTTCAATGAGATGAGGAATTCTTTCAAGATTTCGAGAAAGTTTGTTATTAGAAAAGCTCAGGAGAGCAGGAAGTTTTGTATCCATCAAATCAAATATGACCAGTTCTGGTACCCCATCTCCATCCCAATCACCAGAGCATCCAGCAAAAGTATTACCAAGCGGGTAGTCGATAAAATCAGGGATTTCTACAAAAGAGTCTCCATCACTTTTAAAAAAGACATTTTTTGCTCCTGGAAATGGACTTTGATCAAAACCGTGATCAAAGACAACTAAATCCAAATAGTCCTTGCTTGTGAAATGATCTTGAAGATAATTTCTTGCATGAACAAAGCCTCGGTCAAATTCAAAAAATTTTTTTTTCATTACTAAACGATTACTTTTTGAATGAAAGCTTGAATGAAAAACAGGCCAGAATCTATTTTCTAAAGGGAGTTTCAAAGAGGTTAATAAGAATGTTTCCTCTGCCTTTTCCTGAGTTTTGACTCGATAAAGATCATGAAGATCTCTCTCTTCTAGATTATTGAGAAAAAGATAAATTTTAAATTGTTCTGTCTCTCCACAGAAAAATTTTTTATCATTAAATAAATCCATTACTTTTTCGAATCTTCCTTCTTAATAAATAAATTATCTGCTGAGTCTTCCCATTTTTTATTTAAATTATCTGCAAATCCTTTATTGAGTGGGATGTGAGGGCAAATTTGACAGAAGGAAAATTCAGCATCGTGCAAATGGAATTTCTTTTTGTGGATACTTAAAAATTTTGCTCGCCAAGCATTGTATTCAGCAGAGTGCCAGATATTGTCGAAATCTGTTTCATTAATATTGCCTAGTGAAAAAGGAGAGACACAGCAAGGCTTGACTGAACCATCCACTTCAAAGCGGGTATAGCTAAAACCAATGGTGCAGGGAATTTGTTGCATTAGCTCAGCAGGATAATCACCATTGATGGCCCCTGTCTGCACAGTGGGTGCTTCAGGAGGGGATTCAGTGAGTGAGGCATCTGAAATTTCTAACGATTCTATTTCTAAATTATTGTCTTCTATTTTCATTAATAAAGTTTATCCAAAAAGTGCTAAAAAAAGTATCTAAATAATTAACTTCATTTCATAGTAGCCAAAATTTTTAAAAAATGCCGTTAAAAAATTATCAGAGTCCTCCGGTAGCGTTCCAATAAATTAGAACAATACAAATTCGCTCGATTAGTTAAGCTGCCCATATTATTTTGATCGGATTGCTTTTCTGCGAATGCTTTGTCATTTTTAGGTCAGGATTAAATATGATGCTATTGGACTATTTAATATAATTATTAGTTCGTAAATATTTCAGTATTGCATCTGCTACGAGCTGATGACCTTCAGGACTAAAATGATCGTCTGTCGTACCTTTTAACCGCCCTTGCAAGTAGATTTTGTCGCGTTCTTTTATGTCAGGATACAACTTTAGCGTCTCGTTAAAGTGATCAATTAAGTCAACATTGAATTTTGTTGCAATTCGCCTTATAATCTTATTCTCTCCTCTGTCTTCATTATCAATACGACGTGGAAGATATGTTTGAAGAACAACTTTTGCACCAATTGAATTAAAGAATTTTACAATAAAAGCAATGTCGTAATATCTCCAATTTTGTATACTTTTATAGCTTGGAGCAGAAAAAGGTGTAAAGTCTTCGAAAATACCATTTTTCTTGAGTGTTATCATTTTTTCATCAATTGTTTGCTGCATTTTTTTACTACAAAGTTGATATTTTGAAGATAGCAGCTCTTTAAAGCTGTAGATCGAATTATATGAGTATTCCTCCAGTGCATTGTAAAGTGTAAGGCAGGCCAGATCATTTTCCCCCATTTCGAAAAGTGCATTCGCACCTAAAAGGTAGAGACGTGGGCGATCTATAAACTCCAAATGATTGCTAAAGAGTTCAACCATACCCACTTTGTTTTTAAGGAAATCCTCGTTCGGATCAAATCCTTTTACAGTATTGGTTAAAGTATTGGCCAATTCGATAGAATTTCTTAAGTCTAATAACTTTTGTGTTGAAAGAGATGATTTTAAAATATTTGTTTGAGTTAATAAATAATTTAACCATTTCACTTCACTCGATTTGTCCTTTGTTAATAATTTTTGATTTGATGACATTGAATTTGATTGGAGTGGAGTTTCTTTCTCCGAATAGATACCAAGATTACGTCTTTCCAAAATGATATTTTTATTGAAATTTATATTTAAAAAATCAAGGTTGATTAATTCATAATTGTGTTGCTGATTATTTTGAAGATTCAAATAATACTGAAGAGCAATTTCTGCAATCTCATTGAAACAATTTCCATAACAAGTTAACTGATTTATATCTTCGATTAAAAACCTTAGAGGATAATTAAGATTGGCAGCTAAAATTATTCTTTTTTGACGAAGGCCTATATTTCCAGGTTTTTTCGCAAGACTAGTTTTTGAGAAATCAAAAAATGTTGTTATTTCTTTGAAAGAAACTTGTGAGCGATAATTAATTTTTAATTTACCTTCACCATTACTAATCTTATTAAGAAAAAGCTGAGTGAGGCTTTGATCTGTGAGAGCGTTGTTTTTTTGCGTATGACTGTTCTTGATTTGATAGAATGAATATGAAAGGAAGGCAAAGGTTCTTGAGTGCTTTGATAAAGTTGACAGCAGTGAGACCTGTGTATTATTTTTAATTGATGTTTTCAGAAAGTTATTGTACCCGTAAAGGTTCCAATTATTAGGCTGGCCGATCATTAAAAAAACAATTTTAGGATTTAGTTTTACAAGGCTTTTTAATTTTTCCTTTATCAAGGCTGTGTTTAAGCTATAGTCTGATATATTAATGACATTATAGAGATGACCGATTTGGTTTTCTACTTTTATTGAATAGATTTCATTTGGTGAAACAAGTGGACCTACAGTATATGAATTCCCTATGATTAAAAGGGACTTATTATTTTTTAAACTTACTTCAAGTGGGTAATGATCTCTAACAAGGGAAAATATCCAAAATCCGGCTTCACTTAGAGTCAAAAAGAAAATTATACCCAATAATAGGGAGATTAACTTTTTCATCTTAATAATAAAAATAGTAAAATTAGTTTCTGCTTTCTGATGGAATATCGAACGGGTTCCATAAATTTCATCCGTAATGGTCTAGTTTTTTAAATCGAGTCTCTTTTTATTTTAATATATAGTATTTAAATTATATAATATAATTGGAATTAAATTAACTCATTAAATGAGTATAAAATTTGATTTTTCTTTTTTATAACAAAGCATTTTTGAAGGACCTTGCCAATTTATCATCTAGGATCAACTACAGGCCATGAATAGAAATCTTTTAAAATGGGGGGGCGGCTTTTTAGTTCTCCTCAGTTTATTATTCTCACTCAATCGTTTTTTTAAAAATAAACGATTAAATGAAATGCACTGGAGAGATGTGGGGGGACAAGAACTTATTCTGCGGCGCAATGGCTTAGAAAAGTTAAATCCTCATATGTCTTTGCGTTCACTTTTATTAGACCATAAGTCGGAAATGACTAAATTAAAAGAAGGCAAGCTGGTCTACAGAGCGGTTTATACAGTTGATAAAAAAGGTTTTCGAATTAGTAAAGCTACAAATCTTCCTGGTAAAACAAAACATTTTTTAATTATTGATGGGTCGATCGCTTTTGGAGAAGGCTTAAATGATGATGAGACAATCCATCACTTGATAAATATGAGAAGCAAAATATATGAAGCCTATGAATTAGGATTTTTAGGTTACGGTCCTCAGCATAACTGGCTTAGATTTAATAGTAAGCAGCTGGGCTTTGATATCCATCAAAAAAGAGGATCTGCCATTTTAATTACTCACGCTCAGGATTTTAGAAGATTGATTGGAACCCTTGATCATTTAATCTACTCGTCTAATTTTCCCCTGTTGGTTGAATCGTCACCTGGAAAATTTGAACATAGGGGAAATTTTATCAATAACGGAACCCTCCTTCAGAGAATAGCCGCCAGATTTTGCGTTCCATTTTTATTTTGCAAAAAATTTATGGCAAAGTCCTTCAAAGGTCCTGATGAGAACCAAGTAGCCTTCGCGGCCAGATTGTACGATTCAATTGAAAAAATGTATCGAGAACAATTTGATGTAGAGGATCTTAAAATAGTTTGGGTTGGAGAAGAAGACGTAGCAATTTTTAAGAAATTTTCAAAAATAAAAATCATAAAAATTCCTTTCGATAGAATTGATTCTAGTCATCCCAGTGCACAGGGGGCAAAAGAAATTGTCGATTTTCTTTTCTCTCAAAAAATCATCTACTAATTACTTTTAAAAGCCTCTGTGCTATCCTTTATTTCAATGAATGCATTTCACTTTATTATTATTTTTTTATGTCTTGTGACTTCTGCCTCATCCCAGACAATAAATGGATCATTGCCTACCACTCAAGAGAATCCCCTGATGGATATATATTCCATAGATCTTGATGGAGATGGCACAGATGAATTGGTAGCGACAAGCTTAAATATCAAAAATCGTAAACTTCCATCCGCTATAAAAGTTTTTAAACTTTATGAGCAGGGGAAATTTCAGGATAGAACGACAGATTTTTTTAAAGTGATACCTAAGCTCTTTCATGCTCGACACCTTTTGTTTATCCCAGATTTTAGCGCGGGTCTGCCAGCTCTTTTTATTTCAGATCATGGCGCTGATTTTGCTCCCTTTGAAGGAGCTATTTCTAAGCTTTTTGTTTTAGATAAAAAATCTCATAAATACCTTGATCAGACTCATCAATATGGCCTTGATCATAATAAGGGCTTTACTTTTGCGAGCACTTTTAACCACACAGGAGTCAATAAGCGAGCACTTCTTGTAAAGGCCAATATGTTGGCTGTTCCTGAAAATGCAATGAGAGTTAAGATTATCGATGGACGCAAAGTCACAATGAGACAGAAGATGCTGGGACCGATGAGCCAATTTGAGATTCAGGAGCTTTCTGCAAAAAATAAGTTTAAAAATATTATCGATACTTTTGATCAATTTCCTGCCAGTAAATGTTTTATGAATGCTTTGTTTGCTGATTTTGATGGTGATCAGGAAGATGAATTAGTAATTGGTGGATGTGACTTGACTCAAAAAAGTGAAAGATATATCGATCATGATCTCATTTTAAAGAAAAAGCAGGGGAAACTTGTTGCTTGGATATCACTTCCCAAAAGAAACGATGAGGATCTCTGGGGTGTAGCGGCCCTATACGCAAAAGATCTTTTTAATTCTAAGAGAAATGATTTAGTTGAAGTCATTTACAATAATAAATTTTCAAAAGGAAAGGTAAATATTTTTGAAAATGTTGAAGGAGAAAAGTTCAAACTAAATCAGCAATTTACTCCCGATATAAAAGATGCTGATTTTTTTATTCCTTGGGTGGTTTTAATAGATATTAATAATGATCACCAACTGGATATTATTGGAACCTATCGTTTTCTTCAGGAAGGTAAACCTTATAAAAAAGATGGTGATACATTTTTTGTCTTAAAAAATACTGGAAAGACTTTTATTCAAGAAAAAATGACTTTTCAAATTCCACGCGGATCCTTGATGATAAATGCCGTTAAAATGAAGATAAAGAATAGGGAACACCTCGCTTTCATAGATGTGAATGGAAAAATTTATATTATTGATCCGAGTAATAAGTGAAAGAATTATGAGGAAGGGAGCACCAAGATTACTTATTATTGAATGGCTCAAATATTCGGCACCTATGGTTTGTTTAACTTATCGATCTCCAACCAGAATTAGAGAAGTTAAAGAATATTCACCTCCACCTTATTGAATCCACTTATACTCTAACGATACCTGTTGATATGGAAATGGAGCAACTAATGAATCTTAAAAGTGTATTAACTATTATTCTCACTATATTAATCTCAATTAGCGTGGATGCTGAAGACAAAAAGGGAGTTGCCTCTGTTCTTCTGTTAAAAGGAAAGGCAACAGCGAAGCTTGCGGATGGAAGTCAAGTGACTCTGAAGTTAGATCAAGTATTACCTGAAGGTGCTGAAATCTCGACTGCGCCCATGAGTTTTGTGAAGCTTATTTTTATTGATAAATCAGTAATCAATCTTGGACCTTCAAGCGAAATGCTGATCCAGGCATTTCCTAAAAAAGAAGC
Organism: Bacteriovoracaceae bacterium; assembly: GCA_947446575.1. Classification (GTDB taxonomy): domain Bacteria; phylum Bdellovibrionota; class Bacteriovoracia; order Bacteriovoracales; family Bacteriovoracaceae; genus Bacteriovorax. Next base: position 47,992 of record CANFHC010000026.1, read on the forward strand.
GGGGATTATTAAATTAATTCAAGGCCAAATTCGAGCAGAGGTGACAAAAAATTACATGGAGATGGATGATAAATCCAAAAGTAAGCTTTATATTCAAACTAAATCCTCGGCGATGGGAATTCGGGGAACTGATTTTCAGGTCAATTACAATCCCCAAAACCAAAACAGCTCACTTATTGTTTTCGAAGGCAAAGTCGTCATGTCCCACGTTGACCGCGCCAATCAAAATGATGTTTTTAATCAACAAAAGCTTGAGATGCTCGTTTCAAGCACTACGGCCGTACTTGTAAAACAAGGGCAATTTTCAGCGGTAAACTTAAATGTTTCAGACCGGGCCCTCGTTCCCACTAAGCTTGCTCCCAAACAATTAGATGCCTTGAAGGACAATACAACCGGTCTTGAAGGAGATGCTAAAAAATCTAAAAAAGAATTTAGAGAGATTGTCCCACCAGGAATGGACAGCTCTACTTTTATTAACACATCACCAGAGGCCATTAAAAAAGAATTGGAAAGTGCTAAAACGACTTTTAACAACTCAACTCACGAGTATAAACCTGCTGCAGGATCTATCATAGATTTGAAAACAGTTAATATTATTGCTCCCCCGGCTGATGCTAAGTTTGATTCAGCAACTAAGACTTTTGTCATTGGAGAAAATTTTGGAAAAATTGATAAGAATTCAGGAGAATTTGTAGCTCCTAAAGGTTTTGAACTCTCTCAAGGCGGGCAATACGTATCCGTAGATGCCAACAAAAACACTGCGAATTCACCTCCAAATACATCGGCAGGTGTCTCACCGAGCGTGCCGTCAACTGTGCCCCAAGATAAGTTCAAATCCTTACCAGAAAATGGAAGTAAACCAGAAGAAACCTTCACCCAAATTTCTCCCAACTCGGGGCCCATTTCTGTCCAAAGTGAAGCAGTCAAAACGGAAGCCCCATCTCAGAAAGTAGAAGCTTCTCCAATGGCAGCAGCTCCGGTAGCAGCAGCTCCGGTGGCAGCAGCTCCGGT
>CANFHC010000027.1 GCA_947446575.1 Bacteriovoracaceae bacterium
AACTAAGTCCTAGTATCGAAGATGAAATTGAATTACTTCGTAAAAAGGACATGATTTTAAATGTTGAAAAACGCCAATCAACCCTAGGCTCACTTGCTTCTGCTATCTCTGACGACGATGTAAACTTATTGAGCCTATTAAAAATTTGCCTAAATAAAGCTGAGAAAAATCCTGGAATTGTTTCAGAAGAAACTATTACAAAACTATATGACGTTAAATCAATACTAGAAGACGTTTCATATGATTTATCAAAAGACTTGAATGCGAATTTTGATGAAGAAAATATCGAAGAGATTATTGATCGTATTGATTTCTACCAACGCCTAAAAAGAAAATTCGGTGGAACCACTGAAGAGATGATTAAAACTTATACTGAATTTAGAGCTGAAATCAACTCATACTCCCAAGTTGATGAAAAAATTGCACTTGTTTCAAAAAAAATAAATGACCTCGAGTCTAGATGTGCAACTTTCGCAGAAGAGCTTCACAAGGTTCGCTTTCAAAAGTCAGAAGAGCTCTCAATCGAGCTAACAGAAAAAGTACGCGAATTAAAAATGAATGGTGCATCACTTAAAATTGTCGTCCATAAGGCAGATGCTTTAGGTCCAAAAGGATTTTCACGTGTTGATTTTATTGCCGAAACAAATCCAGGAGAAGGTTTCTTTAAAGTTAAAGAAATTGCTTCCGGTGGTGAACTTTCACGTATTTTACTTTCTATTAGACAAATTCTTTCAAGTAACGACACGATCTCGGTTTTTTTATTTGATGAAATTGATACGGGAATTGGTGGTGAAACGGCTATTTGTATCGGCAAATCACTACAGTCAGTTTCAGAATGTTCACAAGTTTTAGCCATTACCCATTTGCCACAAATAGCCAACTTTGCTACCCAGATAATTAACGTTTCTAAAAACACTAAAGTGATTGATGATCAACCAAGAACTATCTCCTTCATTGATCAAGTAATAGGTGAGAAGAGATCAGACGTTATTAGAGCGATGAATCCACTAACTTAAAAAATCGGCTTAAAACTTATATTTCCATTTTCTATGGAGATATAAGTTTTTGAGTGCTGAGCATATCCATTATTTACATATTCAAAGCCACTCGGTGACTGATAATAGTCTTTCACATGACTGTGGCCACAAACTATAACATCGTATGGTTTTTTTCTAAATAAAACCTCTGCCGATTCCCGAAAATTCATTTTCACTGGTGTTAAGTCTGATTCTGTTGTGTAGCGCTTATTATTTCTTTTGCGTGATTTTTCTGCACTGTATTCTCCCACACTTTTGATGAGAAAATGTGGCATCAGATTGTTGGCGTAGAAGCGCAGGGGGGGGCTAGTGACTATTGCTTTAAATATTTTATAACCTGGATTGTTAAGTTCAATATCATCACCGTGACAAAGATATATTTTTTTACCACCATCATTATATTCAAAATAAGGGGCGAGGCTAAAAAGACTTGAGTCTAAGTCCTTATGTACTATAAAAAATTTATTATAAAGATTTTTTAAATGGAAATCGTGATTACCTTGAATATAACAAATTCTTTTTCCTTGAGAGATAATCAGTTTAATTTCATCAAAGTAATTTTGATATCGAACAAAATACTGTGAGTGTGGGCCAATCATCAGATCAAAAATATCACCTAATAAAAAAATAATATCGCTGGATTGTACGTCTGGATTTCTCAAAAAAGTTAATAGGACTTCTTCGGCTTGATCACCGGCGACTTTTACATGGACATCTGAAATAGCTGAAAACTTCATGCCTTATTATGGGCCACTTTTACCATTCTGTAAATCAATGCTTAGTTCGCTTTTTTCTGGATTTGCTGCACAAGTATTTCATGAGTAACAAACTCAGCTAAAAAAGCCTTGTCTTCTTTGGAAATTTCAGTGAATCGGAAGGCGATTTTATAACCACCATAAGGAAGGTTATTGTTTTTAAAACGATCAATTTTTAAAGAATTTACACATTCTGCTTTCACTTTTATTTTTTTCAAACCAACTTCTAAAATGACAGTACCAAAAGCTTTTCCTTTTGTGATAGTGATTTTATCCGAAGATGAAAGAATGAGAGCAATTCCCCCCATACTAAAATCATAAATTGATTTTCGTACAACTTGCTTATTGTTTTCAAAACTCAAAAAACAAGTTTTTGCAGGCTGAACTCTTTCATGTTTTCTACGTTCGTAAAAAGTGTAATCTTCCGGTAAATTGAGTTTAACTTTTTTATCAGCTGAAACCGATTTTAGTCCTGTAGAAAACGAAACTGATAGTTCTGGTACATAAATATTTAGTATCCGATTTCCAGAAACAACCTTAGCAAGTTTTTCTTCTTCACCAGGACAAAGCTGTAATTCAATTTCGTTATATTCTTTTCTAACCGCTTTAATCTTGAGCTCGCACTTTTCAACAGCCCCACCAATAGACTGCCAAGCAAAAAATGAGTAGTTCTCCTGAACAGCTTCTATAATCATTCTATCAAAATCACGGCTTCTCTTTTGCTCATTCATATATTTTCTCAGTTCCCCCCAAAAACCTCTCTTCACAAAATATGAAGAGAGGACGGGGATTAAAACAGAAGTTTTTTCTATGTAAAGAGAGGAGATTTTACCCTCCTCTCATGATTCTTTTTTAATCATTAAGAAATTAATCTTAGTGCAGAGTTAGGAATCTGGTTAGCTTGCGCTAATGTTGATACCGCTGCGTTTTTCACTACGTTGTTAGAAGCAAGGGCTGCTGAAGCTTCTGCAACATCCACGTCTTGAATAACTGATCTAGCACTGTCTTGGTTGATCGTTTGTGTTTCAAGGTTTTTAACCGTTGATCCAAGTCTTGATTGAATTGATCCCAAGTTCGCACGTTGTCCTGATACTTTTTCAATCGCTTTATCTACGTTTTGGATTGCTGAAAGAGCGTCGTCTTTATTTGCAATTCCTGATCCTCCGATACCAATTGAACTTGCAGATGAGTCTGTTTCACCAGAGTCATATGTAATTTTGTTTTGCTCACCAGCGAATGCTCCTACTTGGAAATCCATTGAGCCTTTACCTTTACCATTTAACAACTGAGCACCGTTAAATGTTGTTGATTCTGAAATACGATCAACTTCTTTTGATAGCTGTTGATATTCTTTATCTAGAAAACCTCTTTCGTTCTCACCAACTGTGTCTGAAGCAGATTGGATTGTTAATTCTCTCAAACGTACTAAGATGTTTGAAGTTTCACTTAATCCACCTTCAGCTGTTTGAACAAGCGAGATACCGTCGTTTGCGTTTCGTGTTGCTTGTCTTAAACCTTTTGTTTGTGCTTCAAGGTTAGTTGCGATTGCCAGACCTGCGGCATCGTCTGAAGCTTTTGTAATTCTTTTACCTGAAGAAAGTTTTTCTAGTTCTGAGTTACCAGCATTAGATACTTCCTTTAAGTTTTTCTGTACTGATTGAGAAGCGATGTTCGTTGCAATTCTTAAACCCATAGTAATCTCCTGTTTTGAGAGTCCCCACTCTCTTGTTAAATGACTGCTTTTGTCAGTCAAACAACCTATCGAACGACTCGGGAAAATACTTAAGTAAAATACTACGCTCGGGTAAAAAAATGTTTTTAAATCTAATAGATTTGATGAGTTAGGTGTGAAAATAAATTGAGTGAAATGGTTCGATCGAGAACTTTTTAGTAATTTCTACTTAGCCAAAATAAGAGCCCCCCACCTATATGCGGGGAAGTGAGGGGCTTTGGGCTTAAGTATAGAAAGAAATATTCATTGCTATAACTATTTCTCTCTGGAGATTACTTAATTTTATAAATTCGTTTAAAAAATGCGCTCTATTCAGAGTTTAATTTTTTAAAAGAGAGTGCTTCCCCCTTGGGGAAAACACTCTTCTTAAAAAATCTTTTAGCTGATCAATCTAAGCGCAGACATTGGAATCTGGTTAGCTTGAGCTAATGTTGATACCGCTGCATTTTTCACCACATTGTTTGAAGCAAGGGCCGCTGACGACTCTGCTACATCCACGTCTTGAATTACTGAGCGTGCACTATCTTGGTTAATTGTTTGTGTCTCAAGGTTTTTAACAGTTGATTGTAATCTTGACTGTACTGAACCTAATTCTGCTCTTTGTCCTGAAACTTTTTCTATTGCAGAGTCTATGCTTGAGATTGCATCTAAAGCGTCACCTTTCTCATTAATTGCTGTACCTTTGATACCAATCGAAGAAGCTGAAGAGTCTGCCTTATCTGATTCGAATTGAATTTTGTTTTGTTCTCCGGCGAAGGCACCAACTTGGAAATCCATTGTTCCTTTACCTTTGCCATTTAATAATTGAGCACCGTTAAATGTTGTTGATTCTGAAATGCGATCAACTTCTTTTGATAATTGTTGATATTCTTTATCTAAGAATCCTCTTTCTTGCTCACCAACAGTATCTGAAGCAGCTTGAACTGTTAATTCTCTCAAGCGTACTAAGATGTTTGAAGTTTCTGATAGTCCACCTTCAGCAGTTTGAACAAGCGAGATACCGTCGTTTGCGTTTCGTGTAGCTTGTCTTAAACCTTTTGTTTGAGCTTCAAGGTTAGTAGAGATCGCAAGGCCTGCGGCATCGTCTGAAGCCTTTGTGATTCTCTTACCTGATGATAATTTCTCTAATTCAGCATTACCTGCATTAGATACTTCTTTTAAGTTCTTTTGAACGGACTGCGAAGCAATGTTTGTAGCAATTCTTAAACCCATGATAATCTCCTTTAATGAAAACGCCCCCGCGCTTTCTTCGTTAATATTTCTGACAGTTTTAGTCAGACATTTAACATATCGTTACACTCGGGTATTAACTTAAGCGTTTCACTCAAGTATTGTGTGTATTTATTTAAATTATGGTGAGTTATTGATCTTTTTTTTCTAAAATATCTTATGCTTTACTTTAAAACTGCCGCCATTAACGACACTTCTTCTTTAACTAAACTTGTGAATTCAGCTTATCGAGGTGACTCTTCAACGGTTGGTTGGACGACAGAAGCTCATTTATTAGATGGCCAGAGAACTGATGAAGAAAGTTTAACAGCTATAATAAAGACTCCTCATAATCAAATTGAAATGGCCTTTGATAGTCTCTCTCATGAGCTTATTGGCTGTGTGCATTTGAAGTTTGAAGATGAAGACACACTTTATTTTGGAATGCTAACCGTCTCTCCTGTGGCTCAAAGTAAGGGCCTTGGAAAAGAAATAATTAAACAGGTTGAGAGTGTCGCACTTTTAAAAAAATGTAAGCGCATTCGCATTTCAGTTATTCAATATAGAAAAGAATTAATTTCTTTTTATGAACGCAGAGGATTTGTTGCATCTGGAAAGTTTGAAAATTTTCCTACAAATGATCCCAAGTTTGGAATTCCAAAAGTTTGGGATTTAGAACTTAGAGAATATATAAAAAATTTGTTACCATAAAACTAATAATTCTCTATACCACAATCGCACAAATAGAATGCCAATGCGGCTCCACTCTCTCAAAATTCGAGAGACTTAAGCAATAAGTGCAAATCTGCAACTTTTTAGCCGAGTAATTTAGTTCATTAAATTTTCTAGAGTGATTCGGTAAAATTTTCTTATAATTTTCTCTATTTTTTAGAATTGGCTTTTTATTCTATAATTATTTATCAACTATTGCCATTTACCAATTGAGCATGAATGAGTACTGACTACGGAAATTATTCAAGAGAATTAGGAAGGGCTAAAGAAGACTTTAACTCTACTGCGCAAAAACTTAAAGAAAGCTATGATACTAATCTAAAAACGGTAGAAGACACTTCAAATAAAAAATTAGAAGATAATAAAAAAGTAAACGAAGCAAGAAAGCAAAAAATAATTGAAGAAAATGTTGAGCAGTTAAACAACTTTAGCACGAAAACAAACAAAATCATTGAAAAAAGACAGAAAGAATTTATTGATAACTTAAGAACAGAAAGAGATTCTTTTGATCTTGAACAAAAAAAAACTAAAGAAAATTTTCATAACAATCTAAACTCAGTAAAAGAATCTTACGAAAGGACCGCTGAGCAAATGAAAGATTCTAACGACAGGCAAGCCAAGGAAAATGAAGAGAAATATTTCAACGCAATCCAGTCCACAAGATTTAATACGGATAAAAAGATTACTGAAGTTGAAAAAAGTTCCGCCAAAATGCTTTCAGATATTAGCGAAGATTCAATTAATCAAAAAAAAGATCTTAGTCATAAACAACAAAAAAACTTGGAAGAAATAAACAAAGAACATAATAAAGAGCTAGATAAAAAAACGGAACACACTGCTAAGAAAATTGCTGAAATCTCTAGAACAAAAGATAATGAATTGAAAAACTTAGTGGAAAAATATGATTTTAATATCGAAAAATCCAAATCAAATGAAAAAGAATTATTCGACAGTACCTTAGAAAGATATCAGGATCATACACAGGACCTTTTGAAATCTTTCGATAGCAAATATGCAAAACTAGAAGATGATACAAACTATAAATTAGGTACACAAAAAAGCCAGTTTGACAAACAGCTATATAACGTAGAAAGAGAAAAAGATATTTACGTTGATAAGAACTTTAAAGGCGAAGGGGCAGATGCTCAGAAAAACATTTTAAAAGACAATTATGAACATCGTTTATCTAATTTAAAAAAACAAGTTGGAGAGCAATCAAGTAATTTCCAAAAAGAAGCTTCCGAACTAAGAAACGACATGAAGCTTGAAATGAAAGCTCGAGATCTCGAAAATAGAAAAACATCCGACCGAAGAGAAGATCAATTCCACAAGGATATAACTGGAATAGAGCGTAGGTCTAAAACAAGTGAAGATCGAATTAGTACAACTTTTAGAAATAAGCTGAACGAACAAATCGATACAGATCAGAAAATAATAAACTTTGAAACAGATCTCGGGAAATCAAAATTAGAAAATCAAAAAGTTGATTTCGGTAAAACCGTAAAGAAGCTTACTGAAATGAATCTTTCGAATGTAGATAAATTGCAAAACCAAAGCTCAAAAGAAAAAAGTGAAATGTTGGAAAAAGCAAAAATAGATTTGCACAACAATACACAAGAGATCAAAGACACTTATCGCCAAAAGTTTGACAAAGCGCTAAATAGTTATGAGCAAAAATTTGAAAATCAACAAAACTTAGTTGAAAAAATAAAAGATGAATCTTATGGCAAAGTTGAAGAAATTTCTAGAAATAGCCAACATCAGATCGAAATTGAATCTGCTTATAATAAAGAGGCAAGGGAAAGTGATCGTCGAATTATGAGCGAAAATATCATCGATATGAAGCACGACTTTGAAGTCAAATCAAAAATGGCAAAGCAAAAGTTTGATCAAGAACTAGGACAAGTTAAAAACCAAAACGATGTACTCTTAACCCGAGTTATTAAAAAAAGCGAAGATGAGAAAGCTATGCTTATCTCTGAAAACCATAGAGACCTAAAAAGAATAACTTCACAATTAAAAGATGAGTATGCTCGATTTGCAAAAAACTCAAAAATGGAAAAAGACAATTTAATAGAAACTTACGAGCGACGCTTTAGTGACTTAAAAAACGCCTACGAATTAGAGAAATTGAAATATTCAGAAAATAAAAAAGACAAAACAAATCAGACACAAGATGTTTAGATAATACAATTAATCAAATAAAAAAAGCCCGGGATTTCCCCAGGCCTCTAAATAAAGAATTTAATTTTTTACAAATTATCCAATCAATTTCAGGGCAGAAGATCCAGAGTTATTCGCTTGCGCTAGTACCGAAGTAGCAGCTGCAGAAAGAATATTTCCTTTTGCAAGGTTAGCTGATTCTTGAGCCACGTCTGTATCTCTAATTCGAGAATTCGCTGCAGATAAGTTTTCAGTTCTAGATTCCAAGTTTGAAATCGTTGACTGTAGTCTGTTCTGTAGAGCTCCCAAAGAAGCGCGGTTTGCGTTGACTCCGTTAATAGCACTATCGATCTTTTCAAGATTGTTTTGAGCATCACCCTTAGTTAGCACACCAAGACCATCCACCCCTAAATCTTTTATTCTCGCACTTGATTCTTCTGGCTTATAAGAAAGTCTGTCGTTTTTCTCGTCATTCATAATCCCGATTTGGAAGTCTAGCTTGTCACCTTCACCGCTTAATAGGTTTTTTCCGTTAAACTGAGTTGATGTTGCAATCCTTTCCATCTCTTTTGATAATTGTTGAAATTCAAGATCCGAAAACTTTCTTTCTTGGTCACCAATAGTATCTGAAGCTGCTTGTACTGAAAGCTCTCTTAATCTAATTAAGATGTTTGAACTTTCATTTAAACCACCCTCTGCGGTTTGAATCATCGAAATACCATCTCCTGCGTTTCTCGTTGCCTGTTGAGTTCCACGAATATTCGCTTTCAATTTTTCAGAGATCGCTAAGCCTGCAGCGTCGTCTCCGGCCTTGTTAATTCTTGATCCAGATGACAATTTTGCAAGTGTGTCTGATTTATCATTCTCAACTTTAGAAAGTGAACTTTGTGCTCTCATTGACTGAACGTTTGTGTTAATTCTTAATCCCATACTAATCTCCTAGATTCATACCTTCCTCCTTAAAATTTAAGATTTAAACAACCATGTATAAATCTTTGTTAGTTTCGCAACCAGTCCCATCCAGTTGCTAAAATAATTATCGGAGATGCAAAAGTATACTTAAGTAGTTTCTTTGGATTTTGAGCATGTTTTCATTGGAGGAATTTAGTCAAGAACAAGGAACATTTTTTAAAATTAATACAAAATAAATAATCTATCTCATCAAAACTGTGGAGATTGTTATTCTTTTTTAACATTTTTGATCTAGATTACCTGATCGAATAATTCAGGAATGAAAACTATTTTTTACCTTGAACGGCTTGAATTAAATTGCTGGTAGAATAACCTTTTTTAAAGAGCAGACTTTTCACCTCTCCGCCATTGGCTAAAACAAAATCAGAACCTAAGATTTGTTCTGGCTTCCAGTCTCCGCCCTTAACTAAAACATTTGGTTTAATTTGCTTGATAATTTCTTCTGGTGTTTGTTCTGTAAAAATTTGAACGCAATCAACGGCCTTTAAATTCAGCAACATTTCAGCTCTATCGTGTTCATTATTTATCGGTCGATCAGATCCTTTTAGCTCTCTAACACTTGCATCTGAGTTGATTGCAACAATGAGAAGATCTCCTTGGGCCTTTGCTTCATTTAAGTATTCAACATGCCCAAGGTGTAAAATATCAAAACAACCATTGGTAAAAACTATTTTTTTGCCTTCGTTTTTAGCTAAAAATTCCTTGGTTGTTTTAGATAATTCTTCCAACTTACTTCACCACTTTCGTATCAGAGAGTCTGCCTTGAAAATCTAATAACATTGGTAAAAACAGAGCAACACTTGAAAGCAGCGATATTAAAGCTCTCGTAAATGTATGCTTCACAGAAACATTTGAGTTATTTGTTTTAAGCAAACGAATTCCCAAAATTGTTTTACCAGGGCTTGCCGACAAATCCAAAATTGTAAAATAAAGTAGGTAATAGATAGAAAAGATAGCAGCCGTAAATGCGATGAGATCTTGATTTGATATCAATCGAGCAAACATTTGGAATTGAATTCCGGAAGCAAAAACAAGAAGAGCACCAGTAACTGCAACAAAACTTGCAATAACTAATACATCTATAATCCAAGCAAAAAACTGAGTAACAACAGGAGCCGTTTTATATTGAGTTTTAATTTCAATTTTTTCTTCAGCAAATTCCATTTTTTTTTCAATAATATTTGTCTGATTACCAGCTGATCCCTTGGCACCATAAAAGGCCTCAAGGCCAGTAGGCATATGTCCAGCGGCTGCAGCTTTTGTTTGTCCCGACATTGGGCTTAAAACAGTTGCAGCTCTCGCACTTGATCTTGCCGCACCAAAAGGTTTCACTTCTTTTGGAACAGGTATAAATGAATTGCGTTTTTGCTCTTGATGAAAACCAAGTCCTTTGGTCATCGGCTTGAAGCTATCTTCGTCAATATGAAATTCGTCCAAGTTCACTTGCAAATTAACTTGCAAAGAGTTGGTGTTTTTTGGAGATGAAAATGAATGGTTCTCTGAATTCATAATCTTCCTTGGTTAAAGGTATTTAATGATGCATGCAGGGATTAGGTTCTCATACCGAGAACGAAGCATCAATAATATTTTGATCCAAAAAATTAAGGTGAGAGTAAGTAACCTATCGAAGATGCAACCGCTGTGGGGGCCCTCTGGATGGGTGTGGGCATATGAATAGAAAAAACATTTGGTTTTGAGAGAATTATCTCTGTTTCACGATTGGAAAATCCCCCTTCGGGACCAATCAAAATTACTTTTTCCTCATTCTTTTTACCTATAGGCGTACTATCCGAGGGTCTCGAATTAAAAAAATAAAGAGGTGATTGATTCGACTCTAAAAAATCTTCTAGCCTCCTTTGTGGGTGTATTTTTGTCAAAAAAGCATTATTAGATTGAACCAAAGCACTTTCGAGTATGCGCAGAAATCGCTCACTAGCTTCATAGTCATACTGAGAAAACTCAGAGCGTAGAGGAAATATTTCTTTAATTCCCAACTCTACTGCCATTTTTAAAATATCTTCAAAAGCATCTTTCTTAGGATTGGCAATTGCCAAGCTAATTGAATGCTTTGGTAGCTCTTCTTCAATTTTTTGTACCAATAATTCAACTTGTGTCTTAAAAATTGCTCCAACAATCGTATGGGCCTTTAGTCCATTTCCGTTTAGAACAAGCACTTCATCGTTTGGTCTTATGCGAACAACTTGTAAATGCTTTGCTGATTCACCTAAAACGATTATATTTTTTGCTAGTTCTGATTTAACAAATGGATAGTAAATTGCTCTCATTATTCCCTCTGAAATAAAATAGCACTCCAGTCATTCTTACTCATGACTTCTACTTTTTTTAACGACTGGTATTTAGAAACAATATTATCAACTTGATGATTTAGTAGTCCAGAAACAATTAAAAACCCTTTTTTCTCCAACGAAGAAAGAATTGTTTCCATTTCTAACAAAAGTACATTTTCTAAAATATTCGCAAAAACTAAATTATATCTTTTTCCGACAGTAAAGCGATCTCTAATGACTAACTTAGATCCTTCAAGATTTTCACCTTCAAAATTTAGCACTAAGTTTTGTACACAATTATCTAATGCACTTTTATCAATATCACAAAAGAGCACTGGCATTTGCATAGTTTTTAGAGCAGCTATCCCTAAAATTCCAGACCCGCATCCAAAATCTAGACAGTCTAATCCAATAGTTAATTGATCTTTAATCTTATCAAAAAGACTTAAACACAAAAAAGTTGTCTCATGTGTTCCAGTTCCAAAACCCATTCCCGGATAAATATAGACTTTTTCTGCTGTACTTTCTTGGCGAGTTTCTCTTAACCATTCTGGAATAATTTCTAAGCGTGATGAAACAATAATTGGTGTGTAAAACTTTTTCCACTCAGCATTCCAATCTTCAAAGTTTTTTTGCGCTGTAAACAGTGGAAGCTCTGGATAATTTTCTTTTAAAAAGAAAACAAAACCAGAAGCGTTATCTTCAAATTCATTTTGATAAAAGAAATATTTATATGTTGTGGATTCTTGCTTGTTTGTCGCATCTTGAATTTCATCAATTAAGCTTTCAGGGATGTCTCCTCCAGAATAAGCTCTCTCACCCAAAATTTCATCGACTCGTGCTTCTTCCAGGGAAAACTCTTCAATTCCATCACAACCAAAATCTTCCAATGCATATGCATTTAGCGCATGAGATAAATTTAAAGTTTCTGGTGAATATTGTACGAGAACAAAGTTAAATTTTTTATTTTCCACAATGACCTTCATGACTTTTTTCAAGCTTTAGTAGTGGATAAAACCCACCGGTTGGATCTAGTTCTAGATTTTTTAAACAGTTACTTCCCACCCATATAACATTAGGGTGCCATAAATTAATATAGGCATAATCGCTATTTTCGATGTCAGCTGCTTGTTTATAAAGTTTTAATCTTTTTTCACTATTTGTTTCAACTGTTGCGAGATCTAAAACTTTATCAAATGCGAGATTTTTATAACTCGTGCGATTTCCCCCTTTCGGTGGAGTGTTTTTTGAATGGAAAACAAAGCTCAACATATCAGGCCCAGTAAAACCAATCCACTGACTTATGACTATATCAAAATTTCCGCCCTTAAACGCACTCATAAATGTTCCCCACTCTTGAATGCTGACATTTATTTTAAATCCTTCTTTTTCTAAAAAGTGTTGCATGACTTCGACAATTTCAATACTTGCTTTATTGTTACTAACTTTCCAGTCTAGCTCGAGCTCAACTCCGTCTTTAGCGAGAAAACCTTTTTTGTTTTTCTTATACCCCAGTTCGCTTAAAAGTTTACGCGCTTCTTCCGGACTAAAGGAATCGACTGGCCTAGGCTCATAAATATCAGCAAAGGCAGGAGAAAACATTCCAACAGAAAGGACGGCGGTATCTTTTAATTTGTATTTGAGCAAATCTTGTCTAGGGATTAATAGAGAAATCGCTTTTCGCATTCTGATATCATGAAATATTTCTTTCTTGTGGTTTAACCCCATAAAGAGATAGTTTCCACTTGGTATATCCCAGACTTTTAAAATATCTGATTTTGATTTTAACCAATAAACTTTTCGAGGTGACATATTCGCCACAGAAAGATCGATTTCTTTATTAATTAGCTTTAAGGCCAATGTCGTTTCATCTTTTACAACTTTAAAAACAAAAGTTACTTTTGAGCTATCTCTTGGCGTAACGACAATCTCCAAAGGTTTTATCGAACTTAAAACATAATCACCGCAGCCAATAACATCTGCCGGTTCCAGCTGTTCATTATTCGTTTTTTTTAGTTTAACAATTTTCAAAAGCCCTAGGTTAGAAACATTTTCCAATGAAAAACTTGAGAAAACAATTTCTAAGCTGTATTTATCGAGGATATTTATAGCTTCAATCGCTTCAAACATTCCAATAAAAGTCGATTTGATTTTTTCATCTTTCGCATAATAATACCAAGAACGCTTTACATCTTCTGCAGTCACAGGTGTTCCATCACTAAACACAAGATCATCCCTAAGCTTAAATTTTAAAATTTGTTTATTTCCTACAACTTTTTCCTCAAAAGACTTGCAAGCAATACAACGAAACTGCATTTTTTGATTAAAATCAATTAGTGACTTGTGAATTAAGCGATTAATGTTTTGAGAATTGGCATCTGTGGAAAAAAAAGGGACAAGACTATTAGGCGCTGCAGAGATCGCAATATTTATTTTTTCTGCAGCATTAACCTGCATCTTTAACATTGCGGATAAAAACAGTCCAATGCAGATAATGATTAGTCTGGGCACGCGTCTTCCTTCTTTCTTTTGTAACAGCTTTAATCTATCATTTTATTTATAAAATACCAATGGAGGAACGACACCTATGTACATCATTGCGATCTGTGGTGGTTCTGGTTCAGGAAAAACAACTTTCACTGACAAAGTTCGAAAAGAAGTTAAAGAAGAAGTCTCTGTGCTACACATGGATTCCTACTATCTTCCCAACTTACCAAAAGAGCTTAAATTAAATAATGGTCAGTTTAATTATGATCATCCGGATGCTTTCGACTGGAAACTTCTTAATGGCCATCTTGAATCTTTAAAGAAGGGTAAGTCTGTTGATTCACCTCTTTATGATTTCAAAAAAAATTCTCGTCTTAAGAAAACTGTCAAAATTAAACCTTCTTCAGTTGTTTTGTTTGAGGGAATTTTTAGTCTGTACGATGAAAAAATAAGGAAGTTATCAGACATTACTGCATTTCTTCACGTAGAAGCAGATATTCGTTTTATACGGAGGCTTCATCGCGACGTTGAAGAGCGTGGTCGCTCACTTGATTCTGTTATTACACAGTACTACGAGACAGTAAGACCGATGTACCAAAAATACTTAGACCCTCAAAGATTATTTGCTGATTTTATCGTGGGTGAAGAAACGGACATTGCCGCTGGGATTTTGGCTGCAAAGGTAAATCATCTTCAAAGCTTAAAAAAAAGAAAAAATAGGAACAAATGAAAAAAGCATTTTTAAAAATCAAACCTGTTGGTGGCATTGGACAAATTGGATCCAACATGACTTTAATCCAGGGTGATAATGACACTATATTAATCGATGCAGGGATACTTTTTCCTTACGAAGATTTTTTCGATATTAATTATCTAATTCCCGATCTTACCAATATCCCTACGCCAACTCATTTAATTATTACTCATGGACACGAAGATCATATTGGCGCTGTCATTCATGTGATTAAAAAATTCCCCAACATAAAAGTATTAGCTTCTCCATTTACAGCTGGGTTAATTAGAAAAAAACTAGAGTTCAATCACACCCCTTTTCCCATCACGGAATATCGACACTATGACCACCTGGGATTTCAAGATTTCACGATAGATCCCATCCACGTTAATCATTCAATTCCAGAAACGGTGGGATTATTACTGAAAGATCATAAAGAAGAATTTGGATTGTTTTTTATTTCTGATTTTAAAATAGATTATAAAACTATTTATGAGCGCCCTTTTGATTTCGAAAAGCTCATTAAAAAATCTAAGGACCTAAAGCGCAGGGTTTTACTTGTAGATAGTACGAACATTACAAGTTCGACACTTAAAACTCCCTCTGAAACAGATATAATCCCTGTAATGGATGAATTGTTTCAAGGTGCGGAAAAAAGAATTTTCATAACTTGTTTTTCTTCTAACATTCATCGTTTGATGACTTTTATTAGTTTGGCAAAAAAACATGGGAGAAAGTTAATTCCTCATGGTAGATCTATGATTAGTTATTTAAATACTGCCAACGAACTTGGCATGATTCCCGACTTTGATTCTGTTGTGAAAATGGCTGAATCCGTAACCCCCAATCAAGACAACGTTGTTGTTTTACTCTCTGGGTGCCAAGGCGATTTCCGCGGAACGTTTAGACGTTTTTGCATGGGTGAAGATTCTACCTTTAAACCAAGAAAAGACGATTTAGTTTTACTAAGTTCCAAGTCTATTCCTGGAAATGAAAAAAAGATTTCTCTTTTAATGAACAAAATTGCAGAAATTGGAGCAAGAGTAATCACAGCTCAAGAAAAAATGATTCACGTCTCAGGTCATCCAGGAAGAGACGATTTAACTCATCTTTATGAGCAATACCAACCAACTGACATTGTTCCAATTCATGGCGAGAGTTCATTTATACGCGCACATATTGAGCACATAAAAAAATCTTATCCAACGGCAATTCCTCATTATTTTTTAAACTTTGATGAGATGCAGGTGGACACTGATTTGAATTTAAAGATTGTACCAGGTGAAAAACTAGACCCTGTCATTATTCACGGAAAACAAATTGTATTAGAAAAAGAGAAAATTAGTGAAAGAAGAAAACTGGCCTGTAATGGCTCTGTGTTTGTTTCGTTAAAAGTTTCTAAAAGTTTAACTGATGTTGAAAAAATTTCTTTTACCTTTCAGGGTCTCCCAACTTTAATCACCAAATCCGATGATAAGTTTAGACGATTTCTTGAAAACTATTTTGTACAAATCAGTTTTAAGGACATGGATAAGACCACCGAAGAATTAAGGATTGCCATTAGAAAATATTTTGATCAAATCCTAGGATATAAACCTCAAACCTTTATACACATACTATGAACCAATTTTTACAAGACAACTCTATTATTATTATTGGAATACTTATTCTCATCATTTTCCTTTTAATGGGTGCGATGATTTTTATACTTTTCCGATTGTTAACAACACCTAAAGACAATGTTCCTGTCACAAAAGAGCTCGTCGTAGAAAAACCTATCCTCAACCCAATGTTTACAAATCTTAAACGCTCCGAAACTCCTATCGTTGAACGATTCTATTGCATACACCACACAGAGGCTCCCTCTGTTGCATCATGCCTGATTTGCGAAGAAGTTTTCTGTGCTAGTTGCCTGGTTGAGCACGAAAGCATGCATTTTTGCAAAGAACATTTTAGAATCTTTGCCAATTGTAAGTGGAAACAAATCACCGATGTTCGCACGACCCCCGATACTCCCGAAGAAGGTCTTTATATTTATAATTTCAAACGAGAAATATGGTTGGATAAAAATATTCCAACTTTTGTTATGACTCATTATAAAATCAACATTGAAAATGATTTTATAGAGTCTTTTATCCAATTAAATGTAAGAGAAGAAGATGTAGAAAAGTTAACAAACGAGATTTTAAAATATAGAGCTCTAGACTAACACCAAAAAAAGCCCAGCAAAAAGCTGGGCTTATAAATTCAAAACATATTCAAGAATTACAGATCAATGTTTTTAAAGTCGCGGGTAACTGGTCTTGCTGGTTCAATTTTTTCTTCTTTACGAAGGTATGATGGAGTATCAAATTCATCTTCATCAAAATTAATGAATCCTAGTTTTTCAGCAATAGATTTTGCTCTATTGTTTAACTCTGCTTCAGGTCTAGCGGCAGGTGCTGCTGACTGGGTACGAGTTGCACCTGTATTTTCATAACGATTTGCTGCATCTCTAATTGATTGAATCAAGCGAGACGGTTGTCTAGGTTCTTCGTTATTTGTATGAGTAACAGCATCTTCATTGTTGGTTTGAGAAGCATAAGCATTTCTATCGTTCATGAAACGATCGAAATCTGAACGGTCTTCTGGTGTAGCTTCTGTTGGTGCAACTGCTGGAGCGGCTCTTCTGGGAGCAAAAACATCTCTTTCTTCTTGAACTGGTGCCGGTGTTTGTACTGGAGCTTGAGCAACTGGTGCTACATATTCTGGCTCAGTATTATAAACTGGTGCTTGTTGAACTGGTGCTGCTGCAACTGCAACTGTTTGCACTTGAGTTGGTTGAGCCGTTTGCATAGTGCTTACGTTGGTTCTAATTTGTCCACCTAGGCCAGTTGCAATAACTGTAACCTTAATATCATCACCAAGATTGTTGTCGATAACTGTTCCAAAAATAATTTCTGCATTTTCATCAGCAGCTTCCATGATGAGTGTAACGGCTTCGTTTGTTTCATGCATAGTAAGGGAATCAGATCCTGTGATGTTTATAATGATACCTGTTGCACCATTGATTGAAATATCTTCAAGGAGTGGTGAACTGATTGCTTCAGTCGCTGCTTTAATCGCTCGCCCTGCTCCGGCAGCGGATCCCGTACCCATAAGAGCTAGACCTTTGTTTGCCATAACAGTCGAAACGTCTGCAAAGTCTGCGTTGATATGGCCTGTGTTATTGATCAAATCAGAAATACCGCGAACAGCGTTTAATAAAACTTCGTCAGCTTTTTTAAATGTATCTACTAAAGATAAATTTTCTCCCGCTAGGTATAGAAGTCTTTGGTTTGGAATCGTGATAAGTGAATCTACACTTTCTTCAAGATTTCTAATTCCTTCTTCTGCTTGTTTAAATCTTTTTTTACCTTCAAATACGAAAGGTTTTGTCACAACTCCAACGGTAAGTGCGCCAAGTTCTTTTGCAAGTTTTGCAATTACTGGAGCTGCTCCCGTTCCAGTTCCCCCCCCCATACCAGCAGTGATAAAAACCATGTCTGCACCTTTAAGGACTTCTGAAATTTTTTCGTAGTCTTCCAGGGCAGCTTTTTTTCCGATTTCTGGATTTGCTCCGGCACCAAGACCTTTTGTAACGTTTCCGCCCAATTGGATTTTAATTGAAGCTAATGAAATATTTAATGCTTGAGCATCAGTATTTGCCACAATATATTCTACACCAGAAAGTCCCGAACGGATCATTGTGTTTACAGCGTTACATCCGCCTCCACCAACACCCACAACTTTAATTCGTGCGCCGTTAAGTCTTGCATTTTCAATATCAGTAATTTCGAACATAGGAGCCTCCAGGGGGGAACTAACTTTATAAATTAAAATATTTCTTTAAACACTGACTTTAATGATTCACTCAATTTTCCAATTAGATCAGTGTTTGAATGATTCGAGTCTTTTTCTTTGCTGTTATTAAATGTCACGCGATGATTGTTTGCACTCTGATTTTGTGTCGGTGTGTATGGTTTCCTTTTTGAAGCTTCAAGAAGCAAACCCAAAACCGTAGAGTATTTTGGATTTTGCATAATATTGGTCATCCCGCCAAATGGGATAGGGTAACCAATTTTGCAAGATCTCATTAAAATATATTCTCCCAACTCTGGCATTCCTTTAATAAGGGCACCACCACCAGTAAGAACAAATCCGCCCGAAACTTCGTCTTGGATTTTTTTATCATCTATCATTACGCGAATAACATCAAACAACTCTTCGGCGCGAGCTCCAAGAACTTCAGCAACAACACTTAATTGAACCTCACGAGGCTTTGTTCCAGATAATCCTTGAACTGTAATGTGTGCTGATTGATTTAATTGTTCAGCCAATACGCTTCCGTGGTTGATTTTGATTCTTTCTGCTTCATTGTGAGGAATTTTTAAAGCGACAGCTAAGTCGTTTGTAAAATGGTTCCCACCAATCGGAATAATTTGAGAGTGAATTAGACTTCCATCTTTCCAAACAGCAATATCAGTCGTTCCACCACCGATATCGATGAGAACAACTCCGAGTTCTTTTTCCTCATATGATAAAACGGCCTCAGAAGAAGCGAGTGGTTGAAGGGTGATATGTTCTGCTTCAACACCAGTCTGCTCTACACATTTAACTAAGTTTTGTATTAGAGGAATTGATCCCGTTACGATGTGAACATGAGCTTCTAATCTCACACCACACATACCGATTGGATTTTTAATTCCGGTTGTATTATCTACGCGGTATTCTTGCGCGATTACATGAAGAATTTCGCGATCTGACGGAATGACAACTGCTTTAGCAGCTTCAAGCACGCGATCAACATCGTCTTGAGTAATTTCTTTTCCTTTAATCGCAACAACACCAGAGCTGTTAAAGCTGTATATGTGACTTCCGGCAATTCCGATTGTGGCACTAGTGATATTCACTCCTGCCATCAACCTTGCTTCTTCAAGAGATGCTTGAATTGATCGAACAGTCTTATCAATATTCACAACTGATCCTTTCTTAAGCCCATAAGAAGGGTGAGTTCCGATACCGATAATTTCTAATTCTTGATTGGGATGTTGAAGTCCAACAATAGTGCAAACTTTTGTTGTTCCTACATCGAGACCTACGATGATGTTTTTTTCGTTCATTGGAGAATCCTTTCTCTATTAATAACGATGTCGACAGATTCATTCTGTCACATAAAATGTTAGAATTTGTCCTTAAACTTGACAACAACTTTTTTGCTGTTTGTAAGATTGATTACCGCTGGAATTTTTTCTTTTAATTCCATGTAGTTTACAATCTTATCCAGCTTACCCATTTTTTCCCCCCATTCATCCGGTCCCATAAAGACACTAGATGGATGGCCGTTAATCGACAGAATAATGGTCAGTTCCTTATTATCGTTTAAAATTACTTCTGAAAGTTTTCTTCTTAGTTCTGGGCGCATCTCTTTTACAAGATTTGTTACATCACTTTGAACCTTGTCTTCCATTTCTCCTACAGGCAGAGCGAGATAGGGAAGATCGTGAGTTAACTTCTTTTCACTTTTTAGTAATGCTTCATAGGTTGGGTCAAAAAGTTGTCCGTTATCTACAAGAATGGCTTCATAGGATTCAGTTCCGCCATTTTTATAAATTTGCACCTTCATTAAAGGCTCTGGGCAATTAAAGTTTAGATCTAAGACTTTGCTAAATGGATCGTACTGGATTTTATAATCTGAAACGAAATATTTATCCGCCCATTTTTCATTTACTATTTTTAATTTTACATCGCGAAGTGAATGCGATTGCTCAAAAGTTTTTACAACTTGTAAAGCCATCGTTCCAGCTGGACGAGTGGGGCATTTTCCTAAATTTGACCGGTAAGAAAGCTCGTCGCTAAACTTAGCAGCTTCGTTAGCCGAAGGACCAAGAGCGGATGTTACTATGTTTGTAGCGATTAAAATCACAATGACGATTGCGCTGATAATAAATTTTTTAGACTTAAAAAACGTCATCCTGACTTTTTCCTTTAGTATTCAACTTCTGTTTCGAAAGTAACTCCAGTTTGAAGTTTTAATTCTTTTTGAAGTACGTTGATCATCCTCAACACATCTTCGTAAGAACTCTCGCCACTATTTTCCATGAAGTTGGCATGCTTTGGGCTAATACGTAAATTTTTGTACGTAAAACCCTTCAGGCCCATTATATCTATAAAAAGTCCGGCTCGACAAGTTACACCGCTAAGTAGATTTTGATTGTTTTTAAAAATACATCCACAAGTCCACTCTTTTAATGGTTGAGTGCGATTTCTCATCTCTAAATACTCGCGAATCTTGTGAGTTATACCTTCACTGATACCAAAGTGAATTAGTCGGGCTTCGTAAATCACATCACCTTGGTTAACAAAATGATTATGACGGTAGGTAAAAGAATGCTGATCTATTTTGATCAACTTTTCTTCTCCATTTTTTGTGATTAACTTCACTTCCTTAATAAGCGATCCAATTTCACCCAAGTTTGTTCCAGCATTCATGAAAATAGCACCGCCAAGACTTGCAGGAATTCCAGTGAAAACTTCCCATCCCTTTAAGCCAAACTTGCTCGCGTGTGATGTGAGCGTTGCTAATGCAACTGAAGCAGGGAGAACATATTCGTCTTGAGGTTTTTCAAAAATGTTTCTATCTAAGGGAAAATCTAATTGGAGATAAGGAACGGGTGAGGTTGCTGGAATAAGCATATTAGCTCCCCAACCTAGCGTTCGATAATTGAGGCCATTATCTGTCATATACTTTGTTACTTTTTTTAAAGCTTCAACATTTTTAACAGTAACTAGATCACCGATAGCATCTAGTCGCATTGTTGAGTATTTTTTGAGATCTTTTTGCAACTCAACTTCTATGCCATCAATTGAATTTAATTTTTCTAGTATTTCATTCATTGTTAAAATTTGTTTTATTCAAGTCCAGCCCACTTGCGTGCAGATTTTCCAATTGATCCTGCTCCCAATGTCACAACAATCGTCTTGTCATTTTTGTGAGACTCAATAACCTGATGTAGATGATCAATGTTTTCTATTTTTTTAGCAAAGTGTGGATGTAGTCTATTGATATCTTCTAATAAACGATCCGTTGTGATTCCATCGATGGGATTTTCGCTTGCGGCGTATATTGGAAGCAAATAAAGCTCGTCAGCATCGTTAAAACAATGAAGAAATTGATCCCAACAATCGCGAGTTCTTGTATAGCGATGAGGTTCAAAAATAACAATTTTTTTAAAGTCTGCACGAGTATCTTTTACAATTCTTAAAGTAGAAGCAATTTCTGTTGGATGGTGTCCGTAATCATCAACAACTTCAAAACCGTTTTCTTTAAATAATAATTGAAAGCGCCTACCAACTCCTTCAAGTTTGCTAGCAGCTTTCGCGATATCTTTAAACTTAAGCCCCATATGAAAAGCCAACACTGTAGCCCCAAGACAATTTAAAATATTATGACGTCCCGGAAGGTTGATGTGGAATTTCTCTTGAAATTCCCCTTTATGATAAAGATCAAACCTCGTATCAAAATGTCCAAACTCAACATTCTTTGCAGTAAAATCTGCTGGAATATCTATTCCAAAAGTAACAGCTGGGCGCTTCATTTCAGATTTTAATTGAATTAGTTTTTCATCATGTCCATTGAGCGCAACTATTCCGTAAAATGGAATTTTATTTGCAAATTCGACAAAGGCCTTGAATAAATTCTCTTCAGTTCCATAATGATCCATATGATCGTTATCAATATTAGTGATAACTGACATTACTGGAGTTAAAAGAAGGAAAGTTCCATCTGACTCATCCGCTTCAGCAACAAGGAAATCTCCTTTACCTACTTTGGCGTGACCATTTAAATTTTTAACAATCCCGCCAATGATGTAAGTTGGATCTAAATGACATTCTTCTAAGATGGTTGCAAGAAATGAAGTTGTCGTTGTTTTTCCGTGAGTTCCTGCAACAGCTAAGCTGTATTTTAATCTCATTAATTCAGCCAGCATTTCAGCACGGCGAATAACTGGTATACCTTCGCGCTTAGCGCGAGCGACTTCTGGATTTGTATCATTAACAGCAGAGCTATAAACCACTGCCGTCACTTCATTTAAATTCTCTTCTTTGTGTCCGATATATATTTCAGCCCCTAGATTTTTTAATTTTTTTACGTTTCCAGACTCTGAAACATCAGAGCCTGAAACTTTGTATCCAGAAGAAAGTAAGACTTCAGCGATTCCGGACATTCCGATTCCACCAATTCCAACGAAATGAATTTTTACATTTTTATTTTGTAGGGCTTTGTTGTTTTTGAACACAATCTCTCCTCGGGTGTGCGGGAGATTTAAGCGTAGACTTCCTCTTCGTGCTCGTTTTCATTTTCACGACTTGCTCGAGCGGCTCTTTTAGCTTCGAATTTGAGGTCTCCCTGCAGCTCATCACGATAACCTTTTACGACTGAAAGTAGAAGACCTATGCCAAAAAAATTACAAATTAATGATGATCCACCATAACTGATAAAAGGCAGGTTTAATCCCTTAGTTGGAAGCAATCCAAGAACAACTCCCATATTAAGTAGGGCCTGAAGACCAAGAACAAATATAATTGAAGACCCGAGGATAATTCCAATGCGGTCTTTGACTTGAAGGACTAACTTGAATCCAAAATAGATAAAAGCTATGAATAAACAGATAATAAAAAAGACCCCGATAAAACCGAGCTCTTCTCCAATAACTGAAAAAATAAAATCGTTGTGGGCCTCAGGAAGATAAAAAAGTTTTTCGTTACTGTTTCCCAAACCTTGTCCAAAAGTTGAGCCATTTGCAAATGCCATATAAGATTGAATAATTTGAAAACCCGATCCTTGTGGATTTTTCCATGGATCTAAATAAGTCAATAGACGCTTAACTCGGTATGCCTGAGAAAAAAGAATAAAAATTCCTCCCATGGCTCCCGAAACGAGCGAGTAATAAAAGTATTTTCTTGGAAATGAACTCATAAAGCAGACAAATGCAATAACCATAAAACAAATACTAAATGATCCAAAATCTGGTTGTTTAATTAAAAGGGCCAATGGTAAAAAGAGGGATCCACCGTGCTTTAGGCGCTCTTTGGTATCCATCTTGTTCCAGTTTTCAAAAAACGAAAGTGCAGACAAAATGACTGTGAATTTTACAATTTCTCCCGGCTGTATACTCATACCACCAAAAGTTAACCATCGGCTTGCGCCTTTAGCTGCAGAACCAACACCTTTTATAATTGTCAAAGCAACAATCATTGAAGCAGCGATATTAATCAAATAACCGTACTTAAGCCAAAATGTAAATTTAGTCCGTGAAACCATGAAGGCCACTGTTATAGAAAGACCCAGATATATGAGTTGTCGAATAATATAATGGAGGGAGCTTCCAAATTTTTCAGCCGCAAGAATAAAACTTGCTGACCAAACCATAATGAGACCAATGGTGATGATAATCGCCAAGGTCGACAAGAAGGTCTTTACTAATCTATCTACATCCGAAATGTGTTCGTTCATATTAATAGATTAGCAAATGGCCGGAAAAAATGCGAAGCATTTTTACTGCGAAGTGAAAATTCTAAAAGAAGTGCTCCGTATTAAGAGTTCCGGCCATCGTCGAAGGAAAATAAAAGCCCCTACCGAGGACTCTCTTTAACTATTTTTACAATTTCTTAACAAACTCAAAAAAAAAGCCCTCAAAGAGGGCCTTTTTTTATAATTATAATTGATAAACGAGTTTCTTAAAATAGTTCCCGCGCTCTTCATAGTCTCTGAAAAAGTCAGAAGCAGGATTGCCTGGAGAAAGAAGAATTACATCTCCTGTTCTCGATTTTTGGTAAGCAAAGAGAACAGATTCTTCAAAAGATCCGACAATATAAGTCTGATTATGATCGCCAAGAGCACGGTTTAAGCGTTCTTTACATTCACCCACCAAAACTAAAACGCGAGCGTTCGCTATCATTTCTTTCGCGAATGGATCGAAGTTTAAATCTTCATTATCTTTTCCACCAGCAATCAAGATCACAGGCTCTTTAAATGATTTTAAGCTAGAAAGCATTTCTGGCATTGTTTCTGCTTTTGAGTCGTTATAAAAACAAACACCATTTTTTTCCATGATGAATTCCATTCTATTTGGAATTCCTGGGAATTTTTCAATACATGTTTGGATTGCTTCGTCCCCAACATCAAGCGCTTTACAAGCTGTTACTGCTGCCATTAGGTTTTCGCGATTTGCTTGTCCTACAATTCTCATTTTCATTACTTTGAATTCTGAGTGGTAGTTGATGTTCGAGTGAATTCTTCTGTCGTGGAAATGTGTTCCTTGGATTTCGTTCATTACACCCAAAGTTACATATGATCTACGAGAGTACCAGTATACTTGGCAATTCGCGTTTCTAATTGAAGCGTTGTTTGCAAGGGTGTCGTAGTTTGCAATAAGTGTATCTTCTGGAGAAAGTTTTTTAATAATAGATAATTTTGTTTCCATGTATTCACTAACAGATGAAAAGCTAGCCTTAGAGAAGTTTTCTCCAATGTTTGGAAGAACAACAACTTTTGGATGGAAGTCTTGCAGCGATTTCATTTGAAGAGCTGAAACTTCAACTACGACATAATCAATTTCGTTCATGTTTGGAAGAAGACAATATTCAATAAATGGAGCATCTGAAGTTCCACCAACGAAAACATTTTTTCCATCGATTTTTAAAGTATATCCAATCATCGCTGCGATTGTTGTACGACCATAAGATCCACAAACAGCGACTACTGGTTTTTTACAAAGCTTGTAAGCTAGAGCGAAGTCACTATAAACTTCTTTTCCACTTTTGCGAGCCAGTTCCAATTGAGGAAGATTCGGATTGATCGCTGCTGAGTAAACAACAACGTCAGCATCAAGAAAATCTTCATCTTTATGCTCACCGAAAGTCATCTCTGGAGCTGGTTCAATTTTTTTAAGTTTCTTAACTGATTTATTCAAATCGAAAATCGGTTTGATATCTGTCACTCGAATTTCGCATTCTAGTTTATTAAAAAAATTAATAAGAGAAAAACCTGTTTTCCCAATTCCTACGATTAAAACTTTTTTACCTTTAAATCTTTCCATTTCCATTTAAACTACCTCGTTTTGAGCGTTGAGAGAGCAAGGATTGCTAAACATACGCTAATGATCCAGAAGCGAACAGTTACTTTCGTTTCCGGCCAGCCAAGTTTTTCAAAGTGATGATGTATCGGAGCCATTTTAAAAACGCGTACTCCGCGAGTTTTAAATGAAGCCACTTGAATAATTACCGAGAGTGCTTCCGTAACAAAAATTCCTCCGATAACAACGAAGAGAAATTCTGATTTCGCAAGTACAGCAATCGTTCCAAGTGTACCTCCCAAAGACAATGAACCTACATCACCCATGAAAATCTGTGCTGGGTAGGAGTTATACCACAAAAAGCCAATTCCTGCACCTATAATAGCCGAAGTTAGCACGGTGATCTCACCAATTCCCTCAATGTAGGGAATGTATAAATATTGCGAAAATTCTTTGTGTCCTGTTACATATGTTAAAAAACCTAATGTAGCCGCACTAATCATGATTGGACCAATGGCCAAACCATCAAGGCCATCTGTGAGGTTTACAGCGTTACTAAATCCTACGATAACAATTGCACCAAAAAGAACATAGCCATAGCCCAAATCCATAACCGGGCTCTTGATAAATGGAAGATATAATTGAGTGTTGATAATGTTTAACTTAACGACGATAAGCATTGCAATAATTGCAGTGGTAAATTGCCAAGCCAGTTTTCCTTTGGCCGAAACTCCTTTTGTATCTTTTTTCAAAACTTTCAGATAGTCGTCATAAAAGCCCAAAAGAAAATATGAAAATGTGACACCTAAGGTTACTTGCAATGGGACAGAAAAAAAGTTTCCACAAAGTAGGGTTGTAACAAAAATACTACCCAGCATAAAAACACCACCCATGGTTGGTGTTCCTTTTTTCTTAAAATGTGACTCTGGCCCATCTTCACGGATAATTTGACCAAATTGCATGCGCTTCATGAAAGAAATAAAAAGCCTTCCCCAAAAAATCGAAATGATTGTTCCGAGCAAGAAAGCGAGAAAGGATCTGAAGGTAATATATTTAAAAAGATTAAAAGGTTTTACTAGATGACTGAGGGGATAGAGTAGATGATAAAGCATCCTGGCTTTCCTGTGATAGAGTTAAAGTGAACCAACTTTAAACTATACTCATCAGGGTCTCTAATTGTAAAGAGCGACTCGCTTTTACGAAGACATATTTATAATTCTTTCTAATCTTTTTCCATTCTTCGTGAAAATCTTCTTTAACCAGGTACGCGCTCTTGGGACTTTCTAATCCTTGCTGGTAAAAATCTTTGTAACGGCCAATAAAACTAACATTTTTTATTCCACATGATTTTAAATGCAGAGCTATTTCTTTGTGAAGTTCTTCTGCAAAGATCCCCAACTCATTCATATCACCCAAAACAAAATAACATTCATCTAAAGATACGCCTTTCTTTTTCATGATATTAACAAATGAATCAATAGAAACTCGCATAGAGCTTGGATTAGCATTGTAAGCATCAAGAAAAATATTTTCTATCCACTGAGAGCGATTCATTGAAGGCTGTGCATATTCTACTGCTGCAGCCAGGATTTGTGCTGTTTTTTCAGGAAACATTCTCATGGCAAAAATCGCAGTTCCTGCCAGGTTTTTTAAATTATGATGTTCAAGAATATTATTGTTAGTTATCAACAGTTTTTTGTCATCAATGTTGATTGTAATTTTATGGCCATCGATTTCAACCTTAGCATCTCCATTTTTTTCACCATAAGTCGTTAATCCTTTTGAAGGAACTAACTTATTTAAAAAAACATCATCAGCGTTAACTACAAATATCCCAATACCATTCGC
This sequence comes from Bacteriovoracaceae bacterium, assembly GCA_947446575.1. Taxonomy (GTDB): domain Bacteria; phylum Bdellovibrionota; class Bacteriovoracia; order Bacteriovoracales; family Bacteriovoracaceae; genus Bacteriovorax. The sequence goes on from CANFHC010000027.1 coordinate 27,053, forward strand.
ATTTTTTAAAACACTGAAATAAAGTGCATTTTTTTCTTTGAAAATATTTTCGATTGAATGCATGAATTCAATATGAGCGGCACCAATATTGGTAATCATTCCGTGTTCTGGGTGAGCAATCGCACAGAGCTCATTAATCTCGCCCGGATGATTCATTCCCATTTCAATGATGGCAATATCGTGTGCATTCGTAATTTTGAAAATTGTAAGAGGAACACCGATATGATTATTTAAATTTCCCTTAGTCGCTAACACTTTTCCTGGAAACACCGCTTCAAGTAATGATGAAAGCATCTCTTTGTGAGTTGTTTTACCATTAGACCCAGTAATACCGATAATTTTTCTATTATCTTTTTTCCCTCTCCATTCTGTTATGTATAGAGAAGCGAGTTCTTGAATGAAATTTAATGTTTCAGTCACTTCAATAAATAATACTTTTGGATGAGCAATTGAAAGCTGCTCTATGATTAGAAAGCGGTCGTGTTTAGCGGTGTATACAACAACTCTGGCCCCAAGTTCTAAAACATGTTCTACGTAATTAAATCCGTCAAAGTTTTCGCCGTGAAGCGCAACAAACGTCTCACCTTTTTTAAAATTTCTTGAGTCGGTGTTAATAACTAACTCAGCATCTGTTGGACCAGTTAACTTCAAAACAGTTGTCATTTGAGGAAAAAAACGATTGTTTAGCATTCTATATTCCAGTCTTAAAATTCATCACTACATTAAAATCACTAAAGGGATGCTTCACACCCTTTATTTCCTGATATTCTTCGTGCCCCTTGCCAGCTATTAACACTATTTCTTTTTTTCCAATAGATTCTAGGGCAGCATGAATTGCTTTTTGTCGATCAACGACTGCTTCATAACTATTTTTTATTCCAGCAAGAATATCAATAATAATATCTTCGGGTGCTTCATCTCTTGGATTATCAGAAGTCACTATTATTTTATTTGCGAAATCTGAAACTGCTTTTCCCATGAGAGGGCGTTTCGTTTTATCACGATTTCCACCACAACCAAAAACAACAGTTAGTGAATGATCCGGGAAAGCATTTTTAATTGCGTTGCCAATATTTACCAAAGCATCTGGCGTATGAGCATAATCAACAATGGCAAAATTGTTTTCTTCTAATTCAATTATAGAAAATCTTCCCAATGGAGTTATAATCTTTTTAAGAGGAATGTTTTTTAATTTGTCTTCACCAAATAATTCTTCATTTAACTGCAATGCGACTTCAGCATTACTTTGGTTGTATGAGGAATGATAAAAAAGAGGGCGCTCTTCTAAAGATTTACCGTAGCCTCTTTCGTCTAATGTTTTGGCAATTTTTATCTTTGTGTTTGGTTCACTTTTTAAGATCAATTCATTTAATTCTCTCTCTTGAGCTGGAATTAAAAGGAAATTCTTTTCTTTTAAATACTTCGATTCAATTAATAGCTTAGCTTTAAAATATTCTTCCATCGTTCGGTGGTAATCGAGATGGTCTTGGGAAAAGCTCGTCCATGCCGCTGCCTCAAGCTTAATATCAAATAAACGATCTTGAACAAGTGCATGAGAGCTAACTTCCATAAAACAAACTTCGTAAATATCCTGAAAACGATGAATGAGTTTTCTCATTTCCACATAAGAAGGTGTCGTTGATTCAATGTCTTTTATCAATGCACCATTCACATCTTGCACGCCGATGGTACCGATAGAAATAGCAGGATGCCCAATTAATGATGAAATTTGCATCGCAAGATTAACCGTCGTCGTTTTGCCATTGGTTCCCGTTACTCCTACGATTTTCAATGTGTTTTTGTTAGGAAAAAGTTCATCTAATATTATTTTTTGAACTTTTAGAAAATCTTCGGACTTTATAAAGACTACGTCGTCGTTTTTAACAATTTCTGCTGATTCAAAATTTAAAATGAGTAAGCCGGGTGTTGCACCTTCCATTCTTTTTTGAAAACTCACAATTGATTTTTCTTCACGTAGATTTATTTTATAAAAAATAACATCGTTTTTCGAAGAGTTTTGTAGGTTTGTTGAGATATTTGTAAAAACAGCCCCAGACTCACTAATACTATTTTTTGATTGGATAGAATCATTTATGAGAGTTATTAGATTTTTTTTATTCATAATTTGGTGGTGAGTATTCTAGTTTAATTACTAAATCATTTGTTAATGGAGTTCCTGGCATTGGCGATTGACTCGATACAACCCCCATACCTTTATGAATCAGGTGTAGATTCATTTTATTCCCTAAGTTTGTTGTAGAAATTTTATCTAGCCCAACTAAGTTCGGAACAACGTTTGGGTCAAACGATCTAGTGGCCGAAGATTTCTCTTGAACCATATCGATATTGTTTTTTATTTTTTTTAAATCCAATTCTTTTTCAGCTGTCACATCAGATTCGGCAAGCTTGCTAATGTCTTTGTTTTTATAAAGCATGTACTGCGCGAGGTTTTTAAAAACCGGGCCCGCGACGGCTGCTCCGTAATAGCCTCCAACTTTAGGATTATCGATATAGACGTAAATTACGAAGCGTCGATCTACATTTACTGGAAACCCTATAAACCCCGAAATATATCCGTGGTATCCACCATGGCCATCAATTCTTTGCGCTGTTGCTGTTTTCCCCGCAATTTTAAAATGCGGTATTTGAACTGGAACCCCTGTTCCTTTTTCCACAACTCCAACAAGTGCCGTGGTTAAATCTTCACTTGTTTTTGGGGCAAAAACTCTCATGCGCTTTTTCAATTGATGATCATTTTCAGGTTCAAGTTCTGCTACATGAGTTTGATCTTTCTTTATTAAAGTCGGGCGAATATATTCCCCCCCATTAGCAATTGCCCCATATGCTGCGAGCATTTGAACACCAGTAACTGCAATTCCTTGGCCAAAACTCATATTACTTAAACTTAGTGGCGTGACATTGTCTGCTTCAGTAAATATCCCACGCGATTCCCCTGGGACTTCAATTCCTGTTTTTTCCCCGAAGTTTAATGATTTCAAAGTTTCTTTAAATTTTGGGAAAGTTAAATCAAACGCAATTTTAGTTGTTCCAACATTTGAAGAAAATTTAATGATGTCAGAAACAGACAACCATTCATATCTTTCGTGTGACTCTGCCTCTGAAATAATATGGCCATCTACTTTCATATGACCCTGTTCACAATAATAATTTGAATCAAGCTTAGCAACTTTGTGCTCAAACGCAGAAGCAACTGTGAAAAGCTTAAAAGCAGATCCTGGCTCAAATGGATCAGTGGCAAAAGCTAGTTTTCTATGCTCGGGAGAGGAAGACTTTACGTCATTTGGATCAAAGGCTGGATAGTTCGCAATTGCTAGAATTTCCCCGGTAGCCGCATCTAAAACACCTACTCCACCTTTATCTGCAGAATGTTTAATAACTGCTTCTTTTAAATATTTTTCCGCCATCCCCTGGATGTCTTTATCGATTGTTAGGTATATATCTTTTGCTTGAGCTGTCATGTCTTGATGACTTTCAAATTTTATCGCTCTACCCTTGTTGTCAATTGTATATTTTAGAGTAACAGGATTTCCCCTAAGCTCTTTGTCGTAAAGATGCTCGAGACCTGCGAGACCTGAATTATCTAATCCTACAAAACCTAAAGTTTGAGCGAGCATTTCATGATTTGGGTATGTTCGCTCTGGAACGCTTTCAATAAAAATTCCTTTCAACTCTTTAACTTGTTCAACTTGATCTTTAGATAAGCGTAACTTTCTCCCTACCCAAGTAAATTTTTTGCGCTTATTAACAGCAGACATCATTTCACGGTATGAAATTTCTGGAATTATTTTTGATAATTTTTTATAAACAGATTTATCCCCATTTGTAGATTTGGGAATTGTGAAAATGCTATAAGTTTGAACATTTAGTGCTAATGGATTCCCTTCGCGATCGTAAATGTTTCCACGCTTAGGATAGACTGTTGCCTGTCTTAAAAATTGAGAATTTGCTCTGATAATTAAATCACCAGCATCAATTAATTGAACTTTAAATGCTTTCCCTAAAACAAAAAAAAAGAACAGGCAAAAACATGTAAAGACAAAGATAATTCTATTTTTTTCAACTCTATTCATAAATACCCAACACTAAAATCTAAGGAATAACAATAATCTGATCTTGTTTTGGTTGATCAAGATGATGAGCAACTGCTAGTCGTCGCAGTCTATCAGTAGAGAGCATTCGTGCATTTTTTGCTTTGAGCTCTTTGTTGTCCAACAAAACTTTTTCAATGTCATGGTTTGATTTTGTTATTTTATAATCCATTTCAACGTTTTTCATTCTGAATAAAACGAAAAGGATTGCTAGTGTTGTAAAAGATAAAAATATGGGAAAGCCTTGGGAGCTAAAAATAACTTCCTTAATCTTTTTTCCAAATTGCATCTTCTCTGCGGATTTTTTTCCTGAGGCCATAATCACTCCTTGATTATTCTTGCCGGAACTCTTTCTTATATTTGTTCTTATCTTTTTTAAATTCTGTTCTTTCCAACACTCTTAGTTTAGCACTTCTTGAACGAGAATTGTCGAAAATTTCTTCTTCCGAAGGAACGATAGGTTTTTTTGTTAAAATATGTACCGGGAGCTCGGTGCTTTCACTGGCATCTTTAAAAAGATTTTTTACAATGCGATCTTCGAGAGAGTGAAAACTAATAATGGCCAAGCGACCACCAATTTTCAACAATGGTATTAGGTGAGTGATTGTGTCGGTTAAAACTTCAAGCTCCCGATTTACTTCAAGCCTAAGAGCTTGAAATACTCGAGTAGAAGGGTTGGTTTTTCCATGTCGCTGTTCTTTGGGGTAGCAATGAAAAATTATATTTTCCAAATCTTTGGTCGTGCTGATTCGTTTGGCTTTTCTTTCTTCAACAATTTTAGCTGCAATTCTTTTGGCATACTTCTCTTCACCGTACTCGGTGAAAATTTTAAAAAGTTTCTCTTCTCGATACTCATTAACAATTTCTTCCGCTGTTAAAAAAGCATCCGAAGTGTAATTCATCCTCATGTCGAGAGGTCCATCAAAGCGAAATGAAAAGCCTCTGCCAGCTTCATCGAAGTGGTGAGACGAAACTCCCAGATCTAATAATATTCCTTGAAAACCGCCTTTTTCAAAAACTTCCGGACAAGATTCAATGGCGATGCCTGGAAAACGAACAAAATTGGTATTAAATAATTTAATCCGTCCGCTCATTTTTTCATTTAAAATTCGAGCTTCACCATTTTTAAGCGCGTCTGGATCTTGGTCTGTAGATCGCACTTGAAAAAGTGGGTCGCGGTATAAAAATTCAAAGGAGTGTCCACCACCTCCAAAAGTTAAGTCTGCAAAATAGGCAATTTCTCCCTTTGGAGCATTCTCCGTTAAAGTGTCAATGCACTCTTTTTTTAAAACAGAATAGTGTTTGGTGTAACTCATTTTCTCTTTATCTCATCAACACAGAAAGCATTCGCTCTTGATCTGCTGTCATTTTTTCTGGCTTTGATAAAACAGAATATGTGTTTTCTTTTTTAAATGAAAAAAGATTTCCATTTAGTTTTGGAATTAACTTTTTCAATACTGCATGGGCTTGTTGGTTATTAGTGGCCATAACTTTCATAATTTCTTCTAATGTACAGTGTTCTTCTTTCCAACAATCGTAATCGGTAACCATTGCAATAGAGGCGTAGGCCATTCCAGCTTCTTTTGCTAGATATGCTTCTGGTACGTTGGTCATTCCAATAACACTTGCTCCAAAACTTCTATAGATATTTGATTCTGCTTTTGATGAAAACTGTGGGCCCTCAATACAAATATAAGAACCACCAACACCATGCTTTACGCCAACTTCTTTACAAGCGTCGACTATCATTTGTTGTAATTCTTTTTCTACAGGTTCAGCCACAGAAGTATGTCCAACAAACCCATTATTAAAAAATGTGCGTTCTCTTTTTCCCTTAGTCCAGTCAATGAATTGATCAACAACTACAAACGTTGTCGGTGGGTATTCTTCTTTTAGTGATCCAACTGCAGATACAGAAATGAGGTATTCAACTCCCAATTCTTTAAGTGCGAATATATTAGCGCGGTAATTAACATCACTCGGTGTAAAAGAATGGTGCTTTCCGTGGCGTGGAAGAAAGAAAAATGTAACTCCATTTAATTTCGCTTCAATGATCTCTGAACTGGGATTTCCAAAAGGAGTAGAAACGGTGTGTTCTCTTACGACTTCAATTCCTTCGATTTTATAAACACCACTACCACCAATCACTCCAATCTTAATTGCACTCATATTTTCCTCTGCGCTGTTTGACATTATTTCAAAAACTTTAAAGGATTTTACGATGAATGACACTCAATTGAAAACATCGAATTTTTCTTATCGGGATTAACTTCCGACATCGTTTTTTAGAAGTATCTCTCAATAATATTCATCTAAACATGATCCTATTTCTCGAGTCTGTTAGCTTAAAAATTCCAAATAAATTACTATAGTTTCTCCTAGTTTCAATCATATGAGTGCAAGAGACGTTTAGATTTATTGTTCCTTGTTGCATTTATGGGTACTCTTTAGGTAACGTTTTTAGAAGATATTAGTGTTTTATTTGGCACTACGGCAAATGAAGCAATTAGAGTTTTTAAAAAATGAACGCATTAAACGCTTTTTCAGAATCCTATTCGCATTATCGCTCTCGTATAAAAAAGAGCCGTGATGTGCTTTCTTATGCAAGGTCTACGACTCTTGAAGAATTAGTTTTTAATATTCAAAAAATTAAATCAACACACACTAAAAAAGATTTTTTAAAATCAATACTGACAATGACCACTTCGGGCATCTGGGTTAGTCGATCTGCTTTTGTTGTATTAAAATCTTTTTTTGATATCCGCCAACTCGAAAATAAAAATCTAAATAGTGGAAGAGCTCAAGAAATATTAGCAAGCGTCATTAATAAACAAACAGTCGAAGCTGCTGATTCAGAAATTTTTAAAACAATTTACGCTGAAGTAACTCACACCCATTTAAACCAGAACTATAAAACAGCTCTTCTTGTTCCTAAAACAGATGTCACGATTGTGTTAGTCTCAGGTGTGCTTAATGAAATTTTTTCTACTCCCGCTTTCCAGCGAGGAGCTGAAAATCTCTTGGACGAATACAATATTAAACATATTGCCCCAACAGTAGATGGGAAAAAAGGATCGCGAGAAAACGCTATTCTTTTAAAAAAACAAATTAAGGCATACACCGAAGAAAATCCTAACGAAAAACTTTGGTTCTTCTGTTTTTCTAAAGGTGGGATTGATACTCTTCACTTTTTAAAATCTGAAGGCGAAGATCTTTCTCCCAATATCCAAGGGTTCTCATTTATTGCTACTCCAATAATGGGAAGCGATCATGTGAATAACAAGATTTTAAGATTGGTAAATACTTTCAGCCGTATTCCCGAAGAAGTCTCTAAACGATTTCTTGGAAAAAAAGTCGACATCCTCGCTAAAGAATTGCAAAAATCACTTTCTCGCTCTTACCGCGAAAGCTGGTTTAAAAAGCATCATAAAAATCTTCCCAAAACACCTTTTTATACGGCAATTGCGTTTGAGTCCAAGTGGCATAAAAGCCATGTATGGATGATGATGACTAAAGCTTTTTTTAGAAGCCAAAAATCAAATGACGGCGTAGTTGATGTTGAAAATGCACAATTTCCCAATTACTTTAACGGTATTAATCTTGGAGTTCTTGAAGGACATCATTTGGTTGGAAGTAGATCAAGCTTTTACGATCAAGAGGCACTTATGAAGGCTCATCTTATTTTTCTCAACTATAAAAAATTGCTCTAATTTCCTTATTCTAATCCACCCTTTAAATTCATCAGTACCAACTTAGAAATTGTTTTAAGTGTATCAAAGACTCCTGAGCCCTTCACGGCCATCGCTTCAAACTCTGGAACGTTCCATTTATTTAGGGCCTCATGCAAATCTTTTACTGAAGTCGTGTTGGGAAGATCGCGTTTATTCCATTGCATAACCAGAGGAATCTTTCCAATATCATAACCTTGATCAATGAGATTTTTTTCTAAAGATTTAAGCGATTCGATATTTGATTCCATTCTTTCAACTTGTGAATCAGCAACGAAAATAATTCCATCTACTCCGCGCAAGATTAGTTTTCGAGAGGCTTCATAAAAAACTTGTCCGGGAACAGTGTAGAGGTGAAATCGTGTTTTAAAACCACGGATCTCGCCAAGGTCCAAAGGAAGAAAATCAAAAAAGAGCGTGCGCTCATTTTCTGTATTTAATGAAATGATATTGCCTTTGTTGTCTCCGCTTGTTTTTTGATAAACATATTGGATATTAGTCGTTTTACCACCAAGGCCCGGGCCGTAGTAGACGATCTTGCAATTAACTTCTTTTGTTACATAATTTACGAAAGACATTTTATTACCTTAACTTTTCGCAAATGCGAACAAGTGATCCATCTCAGAATCCGTTATATCGCCGAATAAAAAATTATTTTTATCATTCGACTTCATGCTTTTTGCTGTTTGTTTTTTTAAAATAGAATCTTTTAATTCTTCTTCTAAAAACTCACTAAAACTCGTGGCCATCTCTCTAATTTTATTTTTAATAAATCCAGGATTGATTTCATCGTGATAAATTAGACCAAGGTATAACTCTTCTGTCCCAACGGTAATCGGAACGATATAAACCCCTTGAGCAGATGTATCAAAACTTAATCTATATCCTTCTTTGGATTCTTCTTTGGGAATGAAACTAGCAAGTGCCCTTGCGGCTTGCCACACACCACCTAACAAAGCACCGATAGACGACTTGGAAAGTGAATCCGCTAGATTATTGTTGTGATAGAGAACAACTCCGTCATAACGAATTAGAAAAAATGAATATCGATTTATTTTTTCATCTATCTCACAAGACTTAAAAAATGTTTCAACATATTTTGGAATATTATTGTTTAGGCTCATAGGTGTCTGCGATTCTCCAAAGCTTTGGTTATTGTCAATGAATCTACAAATTCTAAACTTCCACCCATTGGAATACCAAACCCAATGCGATCAACGCTCACGCTAGAGGGGAGCATTTGTTTAATATAGGCACAAGTTGCATCTCCTTCCACTGAAGGGTTAACTGCTAATATGAGTTCTTCAATTTCTTCATCTGAAACTCTGTGAATAAGATTATCTAGTTTTAATTCATCGGGGCCTATGCCAAGAAGAGGATTTAAAACACCAAAGAGAATATGAAATTTTCCACGGAAATTTCCACTGCGCTCGATAGCTAGGCAATCAGTTACTGATTCAACAACACAAATTGTTTTTGAGTGCGTTCTGTGTTGATCCAAGCAAATTTTGCAAAGTTGATCATCACAAAACATTCCACATTTTGAGCAATGGTTTAACTCTGAAAGACTTTTAATGGCATTAGCAAACGAAATAAGATCTTCTTTATTCCATTTGGTCATGATGAGCGATTGGCGCAAAGCTGTTTTTTCACCAACACCAGGAAGGCGTGAAAACTGCTTAACGACTCTTAAAAGTTTTTCAGGCAGCTCCATTACTAAAACATCCCTGGAATATTAATACCGCCAGTAATTTTTGACATTGCTCCTGAAACCATATCTTGGGATTCTTTTACAGCTTGGTTTACAGCTGTCATAACTAGGTCTTCAAGACTTGCGACATCGTTAGGATCAACGCACTCTTTGTTAATTGAGATAGCAAGAATTTGTTGCTTCCCAGTGATTTTAATTTTAATCATTCCACCGCCAGAAGAAGTTTCAAGTTCTCTTGTTTCAAGTTCTTTTTGAAGTGTTGCCATCTTTTGTTGCATTTGTTGAGCTTGCTTCATTAATCCATTTAAACCTTTCATGTGAGACTCCTTATTTTTTATTATCAATAATTACTTTATCAACTTTAGCGTTAAACATTTTTTCCGCCTCTTTCAAGAGCGGATTGCTTTTAAATGTATCGACTCTTTCTTGCATTGAGATTTCCGCCAACTGCTCTTTTATGTCTGCAGTTGAGATAAAGTTTTCATCAGCGTGAACTTCAATCAATTGCAATTTAATTTTATTTTTTTCTATATTAAAGTATTCAGAGAGATGGTTCACAACTTTTTGGTGAACTTCCGAATCACTTAGATAATCAAAGAAAACCATTCCCGAAAATCCAAAACCAAGCTCAACACTTACTTCCCCATTTTCAAAACGTAGTGGGGAAGTAATGTTTCCTTGTTCTAGGTTTGAAGCTGTGGCCGGTGATTTAGTGTTTAAATAAGTTAAAAAACCTTCCCACGTTAAATCAGTCGCTACTGGTTTTGATGTGTTGATTTCTTTAACAATTTCTGGCGTTGTTATTTTTTCTTCCAAAGGGCGCCCACTTTTAGCTTCAAGTTCTGCTTTTGCGATTTCTGCTTGAAGAATACTGGCAACACTTGGCTTTTCGTGTTCAACAAGTGGCTCATTCAAAACGACTGAGGCCTTAACAACTTCTGGTGTTACCTGAACTGGAGATTGTGAGCTTTCATCGCGTTTAATTTTATTTGTAAAAAAACTTCTTCTTAGTGTGACCTTATAGAGTAAAACTTCAAACGCTTTTTCTGGTGCGATTGAAGAAAATATCCAAGAAGTTTCACGCGCCAACGTTTCATAAACCCAAATGAGCTCAGCATTGCTTAAGTCTTTTTTGTTTTTTAAATCGAGAAATATTTCGTCCAATAATCCGCTAGCAATATTTTTGACGGGTACATTTTCTTCTAATAATTTATTATAAACACTTGATAGTGATGTAGTATCTCCAGCATAAAGAAAAGTGATAATGTTTCTCAAGCTTGAAGGCCCAGCGACACCTAACGAAGATGTTAAGTGCTCTTCTGTGATAACTCCGTTTTGAGAAGTTGTTAGAACTTGATCAAGCAATGATAGAGTGTCACGCACAGATCCACGCCCAAGCACGGCTAGCTGATGAATTAATTCTTCACGCTCGAAATTAATTCCTTCTACACTCGCTATTACTTTAACGTGAGCAACTAGATCCGGAACACTCACATTTCTAAAGTCAAAACGCTGACAACGAGACAAAACAGTTCCCAGAAGTTTTTGTGCTTCTGTTGTAGCAAAAATAAAAACAACGTGAGCTGGTGGCTCTTCTAATGTTTTTAAAAGGGCATTGAAAGCGTTTGTTGAAAGCATGTGAACTTCATCGATCACATAGACTTTATATTTACCCGAGGTAGGCAAATAGTGAACGTTGGAAATGAGTTCGCGAATGTTATCAACAGAGTTGTTTGAAGCTCCATCGATTTCAATGACGTTCATAGAAGTTTCTGTATCAAAATCTAAACAAGCTCGGCACTCGTTACATGAGTTGCCATCTGCTGTTAAGTTTTCACAACGAATAGCTTTTGCGAAAATTCGGGCAACTGATGTTTTACCAACACCGCGAGTTCCGACCAACATGTAAGCATGACCAATTTTTTTATTGATAATTGCATTTTGAAGAGCGCGCGTGACATGGGCCTGGCCAATCACATCTTGAAATTTTTTAGGGCGCCACTTCCTAGCTAATACTTGGTACGACATTCAATTCCTTGGAAATTTTCCTACACTAAAAAGGTAATGAATTTGGTGGAATTAGTAAATTGAATTGAGAGTGGCAGCTAGGAAAATAGCACAAAGCAATGACAGTTACCGTTGCTTCCTTCCGGACCTGGCGGAGTTGGCCGCATATACCTTTGCTACTCCCTAACTACCGAGAGCATAGTAGTAATACACAGCTCATGTGTCAAGGCAAGAGAGGGCAGAAGAGGTGCTTAGAAGTGCTAGACGCTATCTAAGATTCTTGATTTAATTATGCGAAAGAAAATTAACTTATTTTTGGGAGAAATTCATGAAAACATTAATTGCTATGACGCTTCTAACACTTTCAATAAATTCATACGCTGCCGCACCAAAAACATATCAAGTAACTGGCCCAGTTCTAGAAATGACTGACACAACAATTATTGTGCAAAAAGGTAAAGAAAAATGGGAAATCTCTAGGGACGCAGCAGGAAAAGTGACTGGCGAACTTAAAGTTGGCGCAAAAGTGACAATTGAATATTTCATGACAGCAAAAACAATTGAAGTAAAAGAAGATAAAAAAACAAAAAAATAAGTAACATGGGCCAGAGAAGAACTGGCCCTTTTTTAAAACTAAAGAACCTGAACATTTACAGCTTCAGCTTCTCCAACTTCAAACTCACCCGTAACATTTGTTCCACCATCAGAATCAATACTAATCTTTGGTGCTAGTATATCTTTTGATTCTTCATCTACGGCAAGTTCAATATATTCCGAAGAAAAACTTAAGACCTTTGTACGAAAATAAAGGCTATTGTTATAAGGAATCATTAGCTCATCAACACCATCGTTAGTTTGTAAAAAAGCTGCCACTTTTCCATTTGTGTAAACACAAAGAGCAGTAGTCGATCGAGTTGATATTTTAAATTCTAGTACAAGTTTTTGAGCTTCTTTGACTTGATCCCAGCCAGCTTTTAGTGACCAATCGTTTTTGATTTCAGCGGTAAGCGGGCCACGGCTAATATTGTAGTAAGTGATTGAAAAAATATCGGGACAATTTTTAGAATCAACAAAAGCAAAACTGGTTGTTGATAAAAGTATTAGCGATATTGCGATAAATATTTTCATGAGTTCTCCACAAAGTTTAAAACTCTCAATGTTTACCGCTTGTAAACAAGTATGTCTAGATGGCGGAGAACATGGGATTCGAACCCACGATACGCTTTCACGTATACTCCCTTTCCAAGGGAGCGCCATAGACCACTCAGCCAATTCTCCGTAAATGTTGCTGAAAAAAATAACATGATTTAAAACGATTCGCTAGCTCTTAATATAGTTCGCTCTTTTCTCTCTAAAAAACTGTGACAGAAGCTTTGAACATTCAAAATGGCGAACACCTCCGATAACCGGAAAAGAGTGATTGAGTTTTTGATCTTTATAAAAATTATAATTCAAACTTAAAGACCCACCCTTGGGATCATAAGCACCGAAATAAAGTGTGCCGATGCGAGCTTGAATCATAGCACTTAAACACATCAGACATGGTTCTAGAGTGACTAGAAGTGAGCAATTAATTAATCGCCAATTCCCAATTTTTTTCGCTGCTTCTGTTATTGCTAAAATTTCAGCATGTCCACATGGATTGTTTATTTTTTCTTTTTTATTGTGAGCTTTCGCAATGATGATGCCCTCCGCATTAACAATGACGGCACCAATTGGTACTTCATCTTCACGATAGGCCTTATCAGCTTCAATTAAAGCTTCTTCCATCAACCAAAGTTGATCTGCAATAGATAGTTGTGATTTTATTTTTTCAGACATGGGCAAATTTTAATTTTCGTTTATTATTTTTTTCTTTTTTCCACAATCGCAGAAGTTGTATATAGCGTTTCTTATTACTTCTGCTATCAAACTTAAAACGCACCCCATAGATCAAGGGCCTTCCAATCAAATCTTTTCGTTTACTCATGACTTGCCCACGCAGACTTACAGACACGTCATCAACTTTTGCATTAATTACGATTTCATCACCCAACTTTAATTCTTCAAACAAAGCAACACAACCGGCGAAGCGACGGAGGTCTGTTAGTCTTGCAAGATAATCTTGTTCGTGAACTTTAACGCTTATTTTTAAATCATCTCGGTATCGAAAATCATACTCCCACCAACTAACTCTTGGATAATAAATTGGAGAAGATAAAAAATACATTTTTAAAATAAGTAAAAGGCACGAGATCAAATAGAGGACACCGATGTGTGAATGATGAAGCACAAAAAACTGCTCATTGATTTTAAAAAGTATGTATATAAAGAGAATCGCTGAAAACGACCAATAAGTGTAATAACGATGTTTGATAGTTTTATAATAGGGTGTCGATAGATAAAGAAAGAAAATGAGTCGCACTACTAATCTAAATTTAGGCCCTGCAACAATTTCCGTCATTATAGCAAGATGAATAAAAAAGAAAAAAGCCTTAAGTAAAAACTTGATCGTTTTAGTCTCGGATTTAAAATTATGTTCGATGCTTTCCATAATTCATTATCATTGATTTTAAAAAATTATCAAATAATCTCACGTGGATAACAGAATCTTAACAAAATATATACTTGATTTATTAACTCATATGATAAATCATTTTTAGACTAGATTAATTGATTACTTAAAAGGAAGGACTATGAAGAAACTTATGGTTATCACGGCGCTTGTTGCGACATCTACTGTTGCATCTGCTTTTGATTACAAATTCAACTTGGAAGGGCGTGCTGATTTCGTAAACGCGAACGTTAAAACAACTTCACAAGCTGGTGTTGAAACAACAGAAAAGTATAACAACTTTTCAAACAACCTTATCCGTCTAAACTT
>CANFHC010000028.1 GCA_947446575.1 Bacteriovoracaceae bacterium
ACCTCGTCAATTCCCCATATTAAATTGTTAAAGAACAATGCTGCATTTGATTCAGCTCGTGAATCATACTCTTTTTTATCCAAAATGTAATGTAACTTTGAAACTTCACAATTTGTCATTCATACCCTTGGTTAAACTATTAAATAAACTAAAAACAAAACAGCCCACTAACTCCATTTCAAAAAATAAAATTCATAAAATTCAAAAAACACCCTCAAATAAATCCCAATCCATAACCGCCTCTCCTTAAATTCTCCAATACTATCGAACTAAATACTCAAATCCCCAAAACCCTCAAATAATAATTAATACTCATATCAATCCTACTCATCAAACTAACAACTCAATTCACACACCAAAAATCTAATCCCAATCCATCATTCGCCATTCCCTGACCTCATCCACTAAAACTCGTTGTGGGGGTGAGGTCAGGGAATTAGGCGATGATGTATTTAATTGGGATGTCCTATAAAAGGTGTGTGATCTGAAGAAGTTAGTCGATAATCATTTTGTAGCGGCCTCTCAATAATAGTGACCACCTCTTGGGCGGTCTGGTGGGCAGGCATTCTAAAGAATTCTTTTAATAGAAATTTCTCATTTGTTGAATACAATAGAGATTCTCCTTTAAAGGTTAAAAGATCATCTAAAAGAGAAAAGTAAATTTTGCCTTCGGTATAACTCGACGTAGTTCGGTTCCAATAATCTTTCAGCTTATTTAAAATTGCTTGTGACGGAACGATATACCAAACACCAAGTAAATCTTTATTCCATTGGTACTGGCCCAGAATTTTTTTGTACCTACTTTGACTTTTTAGGTTCATCTCTAATTCAATTGCCATACTGTGAGAAGAATTATCAATCTTAGATTCAAAAATCCCATCTGGAATTAATTTATTTTTAGCGTCTCTTAAGGAATATTTTTTATAAATCATTGATCGAATTACATGCTCAGCGATCCATTTTTTAATAATCCCTAGTTCTTCTAAAAACATTCTTAGCTTGATCAATTTAAAATCATGATCGATGCTTGCTTGATTCCAGTAACATTTAAAGTTTTCTAAGCTCATTTTCTTAGCCCCTTTAGGTGCGATGGCCCAAAGATTTTCTGTTGTCATTAAAAGCCCTGCTCTTCTGATTAATCCTTCCTTCTCAAGAATACGAAGACGACGTAGGACCGTTGAATAATCAACATTGTTAAAATGTTTTTCGATAATGATTGTCGTTGATAATAAACCATAATCTCCTAAATCAGATAAAAGGTGCTGGTCTCTATTTGTGAAATACATTAATTGCTCCTTAAATAAAACTTGCTAGTGCTTTTTCGATTACATTTTCACTTTTAACGACTACTGCTTTCTCTTTGGATGCTCTTAAATTTGTAATCATTTCCTTAGCCTCATGTAATTCGTTTTTAAGCACGCTGATTTTAAATTCATGACTTCGTTCAATTTTAAAAATTTCCTCTTCACAATAACTCTTTGCTTGTTTTCGTAATGAAGATTTAAATTCTTCTTTTTGGTAGTAGCAGTACAAAGCAAAAAGCCCTGAACCCATTAAAGTAAATGTTTCAAGCATGCTGGCCTCCTCGAAATAAAATAAGTTTCAGCAAATCTTGAGATTCGCTAAATTAGCTAATGGAGTTCTTTTTTTGATTGCTAAAGCTTTTTCTCTGCCTTAGTATGAGTGGAAAGGCGTCCAACCTTACACTCTCTAGCTTTAAATTTTTCTCATAATCCTCCTCTTGTTTGTCTGAAAAATTACAGACGAATTCAAAAGAGAATCACAATAAATATAATAAATAACTCCGAGATGCATTGCCCCCGCAAGTCATTTTTGTTTTTTGAATAAATTCAAATAATTAATTTACAATATTTATCTCGAAAATGTTGATGTTGAATTTATTTTGAAATAAGAAGGAGCCCAATAAAGGCCCCTGTGTAGTTCTTGAATATAGTTTTAAATACTGACGTTACTTCGATTACTCGTTGGAAACGGTTTTTGTTTTAGAAATAAAAGGTTTGTTTGTCGTAAACAAATCGGTAAATGGTGCTTCAACAATTATCTTATCATCTTCATATATCCTAGCGATCAAAGGCTCACCTGGTGAAAAAATGATCTCCATATCAAGATTTGATAGCATGGACTGAATATGAGCTTTCAATTTTTTAGGCTCAGTAGAATCTGTAAGTACAACTGATCGACCAAGGCTATTATTAAATCCATGGTAAAAATTAGTTTCTCCAATATCAAAACTAACAGTTGTCTTAGTAAGTAGTGATTTGCCCGCAATTTGATATAAATCGAGAGTAAGTATATTTTGATTTCTTTGATAATAAAAATTAGTTGATTGCAAATATTGATCGCTTGAAGCGATACTATTTCCAGCAATCCAACCTGACAAAGAAGTTTCTTTTTGGTTTATTTCTTTAGCTGGTGGGCTGTCCTTGGAAAATAGTGCAGCTACTTGTGCTCTAGATTTAACTGATGTGTCGACTTTATTTGCAAGTCTTGCATCACGGTACAACATTTCATGATATATTAATGCGGCTTGATTGAGCGTATCTAGTTCATTCCATATGGGAGTACTAATTTTTAATTTATCAATTGAGTCATCAAAAAAAGCAACTTGTTCAACTTTGCATCCTATTGGCGGGGCCGCATGCAAACCAAGATCATTTATTTCTGGTAATTTAAAATTTATTGGTAGAAACAGCGTTTCTGTTAAATATTTATCTAAAAGCTGAGTTGTGATGTCTTCCTTGATACGTTCAGGTAAATTATTTACATCATAACCCCAAAGTCGCCATAGGTTAGTTGTCGCATTCATATAATCCTGGCCAATGTCATTTGATGTTTCAATTAATGAAAAACCAAATTTGACTCTCGCTTCATACAGATCAAGAAGTTCAGCTGAATCAATCTTTCCCTTCAAGTTCCTGCAAACAATCGCAAAGCCCCCGCCGCTTGTTATAGGGCCAGCCAAAGCTACTCCCAAGAAGACCTGTCCTGCAAACACTACTGCTAAAAATAAACTTTTCATTAACAACCTCCCAGTTGGTGTATGAAAATTACTCAAAGTTGTCCAGTTTCTCAATTTATATGTTATAATATATTAAGTATGTTTGTTATAAAAAGTAACGACGGAGGGTTTTAGTCATGAATCTCTATGAATATTTTTCATATAAAACTTATTTGATTGACCTTATCTCCGATACCCATATCAAGGTTTCGGCTCTTTCTGAGATGGCCGGTTGTAATCGAAGTTATTTTTCACAGATGATCAATGGAAAAGTGCAACTAACGAGCGACCATATTATCAATTTAGCAGAAGGTTTGGAATTTTCTGAACTTGAAAAAGAATATTTTATTACCTTGTGTCTTTTAGAGCGCTCCTCACTTATTAGCACAAAAGAAATTTTAGAAAAAAAACTTAATATACTCAGGCAAAAAAGCTTAGTACTTTCTAAAAAAATCAAAGACGAAGGTAAATCCTTTGAGCTGACTGATGAAATGAAGGGAGAATATTATTCAAGTTGGCTGTATGGTCAAATTAATGTTTTAACAAGTATTGAAGATTTTCAAACACCAGAATCGATTGCTTCAAAGCTAAACATTAACATTAATTTAGTAAAAAAAATTCTTAATCGGTTACGAGACATGCGACTAGTGATTAAAAAAGAAAAAAATTATATTCATCAAGCTGGCAATTTACATATTCCTCATAAATCTCCACACAATGTAGTTAACCATATGAATTGGAGAATGCGCGCGCTTCAAAAAGTTCAAGAAGATGATGGAATCCACTATACGGCAGCTTTTTCTATTTCAAAAAAAGAAATTCCGATCTTAAAATCGCAGTTATTAGAATTTATTAAAAAACAAAGAGAAGTTATAGCTGCTTCTGGAACTGAAGAGGTTTATTGCTTTAACTGTGATCTATTTAATCCAAGCTAAAAGACTTTTACCTAATAGTTGTAATTAAATGACTTCGAATCGCCAAGATTGTCAAAATTATTCGTCTTTGCTAACAACAAGCAGCCTCATTACACAATTCAAGAATTTGCTTTTTTTAGTGAATCATGGGGAAAAAGTAAGATAGTTGGTCTGCGTGGCTAAGCAGCTTCAAGATGAATCTTCATCTTGATACCAGCTTTCTTAAACTGATCCTGAAGTGCAAGTTCAACGAAAGTGACTTCTGAGTATCCTAATATCTTAGCAAACTTTTTAGCTCTCTCTGGACTTACAGATTTAACACCTTTTTCAATCTGAGAAAGGTGAGCCTGAGAAATTCGAAGTTTTTTAGCGAAAGTAACTTGTGATATCTCATCTGATAAGCGGATAGACTCAAGAGTGCTCCCAAAACTTATCGGTGCCCCAATGGCCTTATCTAAAAATTTCATAGCATTGCTTTTTTTCTTAGTAGTCATGTTTATTTACCTCTTCAACATACGCAAATTCAATAATTCCATTTTCTTTAATGGTGTATATGGCCCGATAGGCGATATTCAATCTAATTGAACGCTGACCTTTTCTTTCACCTTTAAGTGGTTCGTCGTGATAACCAGATATTTTTTGAACTTCACCAAGTCCCAATCGTTCAACGTCATTGATCCAAAGACGAAGTTTTCTTTGGATATGGTTTGGAAGTTTTAAAATATCTTTTTCTGCTTTCTTTGAAAGCTCAACAGAAGTGATCATGATTAAATATAACCTGTTGGGTTATATTTGTCAATGAAGAAATAACTGGATTTTTAGAGTCCGACCCGGTCCGACTAGTCCGACTGAATCCATGAAATGAGGTGAAAAAAAGTGAAATATAGTGAAGTGACGAAGTCTAAAAAAATTAATGTTCGCTCTTAAACTCTTAATTTGCTTGAAGATTAAAATTCACCGAAGGTGAATCGGGTAGTTCGGGGATAAAATACTCCTAGCTTATTCAAATATATATGGCAAATAATACATATTAAAAGCCATACAAAAGTATGGTACAATGATTTTGTGAAAGTTGGAACTATTATCGAGAACGAAAAATGGAAAATTAAGGACCATGCTCCTCCAAAGGAGCATGGTCCTGCACATGTTCATGTTATTGCAAAAGGTGAAAAAGCAGAAGTTAAGATTTCATTGATAGATTTAGCAGTAATAGGGAAGACTAGATTTAGTAAACAAACAGTTAAGGGTATAATTAAGTATATACATAAAAACTACGATGTATTAATTGAAGCCTGGGAGAAATTGCATGAAGACTAGAAAAAAGCCAAGTCTTAAAAAGGCGTTGACTAAGGTAGATAAGGCTCCAAAAGAACTATATGGAAATATCAAGATTGATCTTTCGTCTCTGCCTTGTTTAAAAAAATCGGAAAGAGAAAAGATCACAGCTAATTTTGATGCAGACTTATTAGAGATTATTAGAAAATTGGCAAAAAAGCATCATGTTTCATATACGACTTTAATGAATGATGTTCTTAGAAAAGTTTTTGTTGAAGATAAAAAAGCAAGTTAGATGATAAAATTAAACATATTGGGTCTAAAGGCAACTTGTGAAAATGAATCTTATGAATTTGCTGATAGATTTATTAGAAAGCTCCCTAGAAAAAGTGATGGGTCTTTTGATTTATCAAGTGGAGAATTTTACGACAACGACATAGATGCCATAAGGCATGCTTATACGTCGGGACTTTTTACACAGGAATATGGTGAAAAAGTCACAGAGATCTTAGGTGATATGAATGAAATAGTTCCTTTCGGAGGTAATTCAAGTTCCAACAGTCCTAATTCTAAGAATATGGATTTATGGAATAATCGGATAGGTCGAACATTAGGTTTAAAAACTTCTGGAAAGATAAAGCTTTTTAAATTAGTTTTAAAAGCACTTAAAAATGGTGAGCTGATTATTGACCCAGAAAATGATCCAAGAATTAATGAAGTATCATCAAGCAAGATGATTACAAAAAATAAAGTATTCGTAGTTAAAGAATCAAAGAAAGGGAAAAACTTGAATTATTTTGATTTTGAGAAATCACTAATCCTATCAAGAAGTGAATTTATATCTGAAATCAAAATGGGAAAATATCCATTCTATGAAATTAGAATAGTTAAGGGTGATGAAACTCCAGTGTCTAAAAAAGATAAGAATATTCCGAATAATCTTGGTTAATAATTAATCTCAAAGATACTAATTTCTGGCCTGCATAATAATCGAAGAGGGACAATTGAAGTTCCAACTCCGCGGCTCACATACATTTTTGCTCGAGTTTTTTGAAACCATCCTTGGTCATAATCTCCAGAACCAGGAGGAAGGGCAATGGCCCCAATTAGAGGTAGGCGAATCTGGCCCCCGTGGGTGTGACCAGCAAATGCTAAATCAATTGAATTTGAAACTTCATCAAAAAATATTGGTGAATGAAAAATGGAAATTATTTTTGAATCATTAGGAATATTTTTTAAAATCCTCAAGTCAGGATTTCCAGTCGGTGCATCAGCAAAGCCAGCTAGCCATAAATTTTCATCAATCTTTATCGTTTTGTTTGTTAAATCTACAATATGATTTCTTGTTAAAATATTGGAAAGATCAGGAATAGGTTCCCAATCTTCCCAGTTTCCTGGAATGTAATAAATTGCTTTTTTGGCTTTTAGTTCTTTTAAAACTTTTTCGTAACCTGAATTTGTTCCACCTGGTATTGCGATATCGCCAGTTAAAAATATGAAGTCTGGTTTTTCATGCTCAAGAGTTTTGATTACTTTTTCTTCAATATTACCAATTCCCTTTGTGTGCAAGTCAGAAATTTGAACGATTTTTAATTTTTTATTTGAATGCGTATTCAGATTTACTTGATGACGAGTTATTTCTAACCAATTGGTTTCAATGAAATAGGAATAACCCCAGGTCATCAAACTAAGTATAGCTAAAAAAGATATTAGATATTTTCTCTTCATGATTAATTTTATTTTAGAATAAAAGCATTGAAAATAAAGTTTTCCGATTTCTTCATTGGATAAAATTAAACCAGATGAAGTAACGTGAAGAAGAAGACTAGCAATTCAATTGCAAACTACTAAAATTTCGCTTTTTACACAGGTCAAGAATTGTTGAAGTACTTGACTGCAATTCTTTGATATTAGAAACAATTTTTTTTTCGGAGAATTTGGATTTTTTCATTTTTACACCATCGTATGTTAAAGTTTAACCTATGTTTTTGTATGAGAAGATGGAAAATTGTGTCCTGAGCTTTTTAATGCTTATTAAAAATTTAAAATATTGTCTTTTAATATTCTGTATTTCAATTAATGCGTTAGGTGCTACTCCCGCACTTTATGGCACGGCTTCTATTGTTCCCGGGTTAGGGCAAACCCTTAATGGGCATTATCTTGAAGGTGTTAGTTGGTTTGTTACGAGTCTGGGGTTAATAAGCAGTAAAGATGTTGTCATTAGAAACATCGGCCAAGATATATGGTTTTATAATATCTATGATGCCTGGAAAGATGCTGGCGGCAAACCATCTAATGATCATTTTGTTGGATATGAGTATGCTCAAAATTTTAATCCTGCCAATATTGCTGATCCTTTTTCAATAGGTTACTTAGGTGCCGCTGCAGCTAGCAGATCTAAGGCAAAAAATAACAAAGATAACAAAAATGCAAAAGAAGATTTAGATAAAGTAAGCACTGTTGGCAGCATTGCTATGTTTACTTTTGTTGGACTTGGTGAGGAGTCTTTGTTTCGAGGATTTCTGTACCCGTCACTTTCGAGTTGGTTAGGAAATTGGGGAGGAGCGGTAGTTTCTTCGGCAGCATTTTCATTTGCTCATGTTGGTGCTTCGAGTGGCGGAAATGCAGCTCGCTTTATAATGGGAATGCTTTTTTGCTGGCAGTATACTCGTAATAATTATCAACTAGGAGCAAATGTTTTTGCACACTCTTGGTATGATCAAATCCTCATTGGCAATATGAGTATTAGAGATCCACAAAATAAAAAACCTAACTTACGTGATCCACCATTAGGCATACAGTTCCAGATATCATTTTAACAAAAAATAAATTTGATAGTTTGCTAAAATCAAGGTCACTGCACGCACCATTTGCGCTTTGAGCATCCCCGAAGAGGTATCAACTTAAAAAATCTTTTAATTAAACTCATCAAAGCTTAACAGTTTCCTAACTTGTAATTCTTGTTGGTTTTAAACATTATACGGCAACTAACAAAGCCAATAATGGTTAAACAATGAGGAATCACTATGATTAAGAATTTACTTATCTCAGGTGTCATTTTATCAAGCGCTGTAACGTTTTCTGCTTTTGCTGAAACGATTACTCATTTTAAAGGTTCGGACACAATGGCCGGAATCTTAACTGATGCAATTATTGCTTCAGGTCTAAATACTGAAATCACTTATGAAGGTGGCGGAAGCGGATTAGCCGAAACTGCTATCGTTAATGGTGAACAAGGTATTGCTCCAATGTCTCGCGCTTTAAAACCAGAAGCAATCGCTGCTCTTAAAGCTAAAGGAGTAACACCAGTTGCTCACGTTTTAGCTCTTGATGGTATTGGTATTTTTGTACATGAGTCAAATACTATTGCTGGAATCGATCTTGCTACTTTAAAAGCAATCTATACATGCAAAATGACTAAATGGGAGCAACTTCCAGGTTCAACTAAGTCAGGACCAATTGTGGCCGTAAGAAGAAATGATGCTTCTGGAACAACTGATACTTTTAAAAATCTTGTTGGTGTAAAAGAATTTGGAGCTTGTATTGCTGTTATGGCAGAAACAACTGATATTTCAACTAAGACAGCTACAGATGAAAACGCTATTGGATATTCTGGAGCAACTGCTAAAAAAGATGGGAATATTGCTCTTTCTGTTTCAGTTGATGTGAATTCTAAATATGTTCCACTTAATGTGAATACTGTTAGAAGTTTTGAATATCCACTTGCAAGAAAACTTTTTATTTTCGAAGCTACTGGATCAAAAGTTCCAAATGCATCAGAAGCTAAATTATTAAATTCTTACCTTCTTGATAGATCATTCCTTGATCCAATTGTTCAAGACCATGAATTTTATACAATTGATTAATAGAATTATATGAAAAACATTTTAACTAAAAAAGAATCTAGTTTGTTAATTCGTTTATCTCACGCCAAGACTATTCTTGGCGTGAGTTTTTTATTAATTTTTCTATCAAGTTGTTCGAAATCAAATCCAGACAATGAAGATGGATTTACCTCTCGTCTTTTGCAATTAACTGCGGCAGAAAAAGAAAAACTCTGTCCTAAGTTTTCAAGTTCCAACTCGTTTATAGAACGCACTTACTCCGGTCAAAAAACTGGAGGAAGGATGTCGTTTCAAGAAATTAGAAATAGTGTTAATTCAGCTTGCATGAACTGCCACCAAGCTCCAGCTCAAAATGGTGGATTTACTTACGAAGACAGTTACGAATCAATTAAACAAAATGCACCGAAATTTGCAAGTGCCATGCTCACAAATGATTTAGGCAAACGTATGCCACCTGAGTCTCGAAGAAGAAAAAATCCGGAAGCTTTTATGCAAATTGGAAGAAATCTTCAAAGTTGGATAAGTGCAGGTTCTCCAGAAGGAGAGTTTGACTTAAATCCAGGAGCTAATTCAGGGACAATTAGCTTAACCCCTGGCGGAGAGCTTGGCGAATGTATGCCAACAGCAGAAGCAGTTGGTTTTGATTATAAAAAAGATCTATGGTTTTCTAGTTTAAAAAAATTGCCAAATACTTTGGCCGAAACTGATTTAATGACACTTGATTCATTAGAGCTCGCTGCGCGCGGAACTTTCTCTTACAATGTAGAATATCCATTATGGGCAGATAACTCTTCTAAAGGAAGATATGTTCATGTTCCTTATAAAATTGTTAATAATAAATTAACTCTGCAAACGATTCAATTTAACTCAAACGATAAAAAATTTAATATTCCAGAAAACACGCGTTTTTATAAAACGTTTTATAAAATCATCAAACAGAAAGATGGAAAGACTCGGGCAAAAAGAATTGAGACTCGAATTATTGTTGTAAGAAATCCTGGAACGGAATCACTCTTTGGAACATATGCATGGGATGAATCTGAACAAGTGGCAACACTCGTACAAACTCCCTATAGAGATGGATCTCCCTTTAAAGATACGGTAATTAAGATAGTGACTGATGAAAAATTGGGCACTACTCGAACTTACGGAATCCCTGGACGTCATCGCTGCTTTGAATGCCATATGGGCTCAGAAAGTAAAAGCCTAGTTTTAGGTTTTTCACCCTTACAATTAAATCGTCGAAATATAGGAGAAGCTGGTAGGACAGAATCAATAAATGCTGCCGAATCTTCACAGGTAAAAAGATTATTAGAATACGGAGTCATATCTGGAGTTCAACATACTGATCAACTTCCCAAACTTGAATGGCTTGGACGTGAGCGACCAAGAAATACACTAGAATTAAGGGCCAATGGATATATGGTCGGTAACTGTGCTCACTGCCACAATCCAGATGGATTTGCCTTTACCAAAGAAAACGGAATTACATTAAACTTAAGCGCTGGTGAAACTTTTAATTTTAATACTTTTACAAAATCTGTTCAAAATCCAACACGTGCCATTGTTAATCACGAAGGAAATTTAGATTTAAGTCATATCTACAGAAAAGTTGCAGATCCTCCTGAAGCACAAGGGATGACTTCCCAGATGCCGATGCACACAGCAGGGGCTCCAGACTGCAATGTTTTAAAAGTAATGGGTCAATGGATAAAATCCTTCGGTGATTATAACGAAGCAGTAAATTGGAAACCAGATTGTAAACCTGCAGCAGATGTAAAATGGATTGATCAAGATTTCACTTGGCCTCTATCTGATGTTTATGTTCCGAGAAGAGATGACTGGAAAGATTTAATTAATGGAATGCCTGAAGATTTTAGAAAACTAGAATTAACTGATGCCTTAAGTGCAATTATTAATAAAGAATATGCTGTTGGTTATTGGAATAAAAAAGACTCCTGTAAATTTCCGAATGTTAATTTGCCTGCAGATCAACAAAGGCCGTGGATGGTAAATCGCGGAATTCCTAAACGTCCATTCGGAGAAGTTTATAATACAACTCCTGGTTCGTGGTTTTTTAGAACTAGTTGTATGAAATGTCATGGGCAAGATGCTGATGGAAATACAGCTCTTGCACGCGGGATTTTAAATTGGTCTGGAGGAAGTGTGCGTGTTGCAAACTTAAAAGATGGAATGTTTGGAAATCACGGAGAGAATTTAAAAACCTTTGAAAGCGAAAACAAAAATCTAGCTGGTAACTATCTAGTTTGGATGGCCATGAAGGGGACTAGAGTTAAGTTTCCGGACGAACTTTCAAGTATTATTGGCAAGCATGGTGGGCAAATGCTCAATCAAATAAAAGATAAATGCTTGAGACAAATTTCGCCAGACAAAACATCTTCTCCTAATTATTCTGATCATGAAGTTTTTAATAAAGTTTGTTTCCAAGATAATCGTTATCAAGGAGATCCTGAATTAGCTTTTGATCCCTTTACAGCAAAACCAAAATACCCAGAAAAAGTTGAAGAATGGTTAGACCATGCCGCTTACAACGGTGGATGGGCCATTTATCAATACTTGAAAGATGCAGCAGAAAACAAAATCCGAGTAGGGAATGATGAATGTGAAAAAGTTTACGGGCAATCTATTTTAATACCGAAAATGTTAAGGAGAAAATAAATGAAAATTCTAACAAGCACGGCCTTGGCTCTTTGTTTTATTAACCTGAATAGCTTTGCAGCTATTGCTAAATATGAAATGAAAAAAAATAATGGTGCCGTTAAGTTTTTTGCTCTTGGAAATCCTAGTGCGATTCGAATTGATGGGATAGGGACAGGGCCCGAAGGCCGTTTAGAAGTTGTCTCTGATGAAAAAAACTCTAAAATTGCAGGTCAATTTGTTTTTGACCTTGGTTCATTAAATTCAGGGATTGATATGAGAGATTCTCATATGAAAGAGAAGTATTTAGAAGTTGAAAAATTCCCAACAGCCAAGTTAACGATTGAAACAATTAATCTGGATGGAAATATTTTAAAAAATTTCAATAAAACCAATGTTCCTTTTACTGGTGTGATGAATTTGCATGGTAAGGAAAAAACAGTTTCAGGAATGGCAGAACTTAAATCTCTTTCCAAAGACGATGTAAAAGTCGTTGCAAAATTCAAAGTGAAATCGAGTGACTTTAATATAGAGATACCGAGTTTTGCGGGTATTACCGTTGCTGATGAAATTGACCTAGAAGTTGAAATGCGAACAGCAACTAAGTAAAAATAAAACATTATGAAAATAAATATAAGCCTTTTTCTTCTCGTTGCTACACTTTTGTCATGTGGATTTAAACATGCCAAAGACAATAATGAAAACCAGACTGAAGTGACTGGTGAATTTGGTATGTCTCAAAAAGTTACATACTCTCAGCTAGAGTCAAAAATATTGGGTCCAAAGTGCTTGCGATGTCATAGTGACGCTGGTGGAAATCAAGGGAGTTTGAACTTAGAGTCTTATGAGCAAACAAGAGGCCACCTTGAAAGTATCAAACAAAGAGTATTGGTAGATCAAAATATGCCTCCTAAATCACCACTGAGCAGTGGAGAGAAATCACTCTTGAATAATTGGATCTTAAATGAGATTTCAACAAATGGACAAAGCTCACCTCCAGTAAAAATTTCAGTGTTATGGCCCCGAATTAGAGATGAGATTATTCAAAATCATTGTATGCAATGCCACTCACCTCCCGGAACAAATACTACTGAAGATCGAATGTCGACGATGGAAGCTGGACTTGATTTAACAAATTTATCCATTGTTAGAGAAAAAGCTGATTTAATATTTAAAAGGGCCATAATCATTGGCGACATGCCTCTGTCGCCATTTCCTAATTTGAATGACCAAGAAAAAAAATTGCTTGCCCAATGGATGATCGATGGAATGAAAGATGAAGTGCTTCCTCCAGCAGATAACCTAGAGGAAAAAATACCGTGAAATTTAGAGTCTTTATATTTCTCTTTTTTTTGATGAACGTTAATTTGGTTTTCGCTTTTCCTGAAATGGTGACTCATGGGTATGGAAATTGTATTTCCTGTCATGCCAGCCCTACTGGTGGAGGGCTTCTTACTCCTTACGGTCGGGCATTATCAAAAGAACTACTTTCAGCAAAATCTTCTGAAAAAACAAAAAATGAAGAACAATTCTTAAAAGGATGGTTTACTCCTCCAGCTAAATTAGAGTTGGGGGGAGATATTCGTTTTATGCAAATGTTCATGGATAGTAAGTATGAAACAAGTGGGCGAGCTATTTTAATGCAAGCTGATCTTGAAGCTCAACTAACTCTAGATCCTCGTACTAGAATTTTGGCAACTGCAGGACGATTAGAGACAAATTCAACACCCAATAAAATAACGGATACATTTATTAGTCGTCGTCATTGGGTAAATCTGCTTATTGGTCCAGATGATAATAAAGAAAAATATCAAGTAAGGGTTGGTCGTTTTTTTCCTGCTTACGGGCTAAATATTGCTGAACATAATACAGTTACGAGAAGAGGTTTAGGGTTCGATCAAAATCAAGAAACATATAATGCAGAACTTTCTTATATTGGAACTGATTGGAATTTTTATGGAACAGTTGTGGCCGGAAGACCTGATAAAAAAGAACTTGATCGCGAATCAGGTGGTGCTATTCAAATCTCAAAGGTTATTGAATCGCGGTCTAAAGTTGGGGTTAATTTTTATTCAGGTAATGGAGTTAATCACTCAAGTGCCGATCGAAGAACTTTAACTGGTTTGTATGCAATATATTCTATAGCTCCAAAATTCTATACAACCGTAGAATTTGATCGATCATATTCACCTAAAAAAAGCTACGGATACTTTGAATATGGGAAAATTGGGTATGAATATTTTCAAGGATTACATTTATTTCTAAGTGGAGAATATGAAAAACCTTCGGCCTTAAAATTTGATAAAAAAATTGAAGCTTTAAGTTTAGGGGTTCAATATTTTCCATGGGTACATTGGGAGTTAAATGGAATCGCCAGAAGAGAGAAAAATACATTTGTCTCAATAGAAAGCAGCAATATACTTTTATTAATCTTACATTGTTATTTATAAGCAGGATCAATTAGTGAAAAAGTTAATTTTTATTTTCTTAGTATTTTTATCTTCCTTAGTTTCAGCTGAAGAAACACCCGTTTTTTTAGAAATTCCAAAAGGATCTGCCAAACTTGGTCTGCTCCTGCAGAATTGGTTAATCTATGATGAAAAAAATACTACGGATCGATCTAATTTTAGATTGAGACGAGCTGAGATCAAGTTAAGTGGAACTGTTCAAAAAGATACGTCTTGGTTGATAATGTTTGATCCTGCAAAAACGTTAAAAACGGGAGCTATTGTAGCTACTAATGACAACAAAATTTTGCAAGATTTGATATTAAGTTATAGTTTTCTCAATGATTTTGAACTTAGTGTTGGGCAATTTAAAATTAATACAACAGCAGAAGGATTACTTTCCTCTTCCAATTTACTACTTCCTGAGCGCTCTATTGTTGGAAGAACATATGGTGACAAGCGAGATCCAACGATTCGTTTAAATTGGAAAGTAGATAAATTAAAATTTATGGGCGCAATGTCACACGGGAACAAACCCAATACCGATGATACAAATTCAGAAAAAGATCTTTATCTAAGAGGTGAGTATACTCCATTTAAAGGCTTAACTGTTGGTAGCTTTTTTGGTGCAGTAGATACATATTTTCATAAAAATAAATATGGTGCCAATTTATTTTGGGATCACGAATTGGATTCATTTCATTTTGAATACGCTCATGAAGCTAGCAGCACTACTGCAGGTGTAAAACGCTCGGGAGGATATGTTGTAGATTTCGCTCATGGTTTCTCATCAGAAATTCAAGCAGTATTTAGATATGAAAATATTCTTTTTGTTAGGTCTTTAGACATAGAGTCAACTGCTTCAACTTTAGGCATAAATTATTTATTAAAAGAATCTAATTCAAAAGTTCAATTTGCTACTCTCTTTTTGAATAATTTGACTGCATCAAATGGATCTTATGATGTAAGCTCAACTCCTATTTCATCTTCTGAATTATTTATAGTATCTTTTCAAATGGGATTTTAGGAGATTTTTAATTTTATGTCATGGGTTAACTTAACAAATCCTGTAGCCTTGTGGTGGATATTTTTAGCAGTAGCAAGTATTGTTAATATCATTGCCTGGAGTTGGACGCGCTATTATTTATTTAATAAACAATCCTTTAAAAATTTCAGATTTTACAAACTAGTGCCCGAGAACCTTATTTGGTTTTCAGGATTTTACGTTTTTGGTTGTGCTTACAGATCAATTTTTACAAAAGCAGATGTTCAAAAGATTTGCCTCTTTGATACTTGGCTCTCTAGTGTTTTTTTAGGAAGATCTGTCGCAACTATTGCTGAATTAGCCTTTGTTGCCCAATGGGCAATTGTGATTCGTTATCTTGCAAAGCATACAGATGACAAAACGATTAAAACGATTTCTTTCTTAATCGTTCCTCTTATTTTTGTAGCAGAATGTTTTTCTTGGTTTGCGGTCATAACAACAAATTATTTGGGAAATATGATAGAGGAGTCTCTTTGGACAGTTACTTACTCACTGATCTTGATTGCTCTGATAAAATTATGGCCTAAGTTCAAAGGTGCATTTCAATATGCACTTGGGATTTCAATTTTTTGTAATTTTACTTATATTCTTTTTATGATTTTTGTAGATGTCCATATGTACTTTATCCGTTGGCAAGAAGACCTCGTTACAAAAAAAGATCATTATGGTTTAATCGATGGTTTAGTGGCCTTGAATACTAAATGGATTGTCACTTATGATATTAATAGTTGGAGAAATGAAATCCCTTGGATGAGTTTGTACTTCAGCCTCGCAGTCTTAGTGAGCATTGGGCTATGTTATGTGCCACTGAAAGCAATAGATCTAAAAAAATATATAAAGTAGGTTCAGATTCTCAATTCAATAGTTTATTTTTTCAAATATGTTATTTTTTGAAATTCCTTTTTGCAACTTGAAGTTTTTGATAACTCTCTATGAGTCGCAAGTGCTTATCGAGACCATCAAGATTAGAATTAGTTTTAGTTAATCCAAAAAATCTAACTTCGCCTGTCACTGTTGCAACGGCGGTGTTTAAAATTTCAGCTCCAAACATACGAGTCATATTTGGTAAATAGTCTGAAAGCTCAAGCTCTTCATTCAAAGTAATATCTAATACAGTATTAAGTGCTTGGTAATATCTTCTTCTTTCTGCCGAGTTGTCGTTAAATGTCATAAACATTTCAACTAATTCTTTAGCATCTTCAAATTCCTTAAGCGCTAATAAAGTGAGGCATTTTAATTCGCCGATATTGAGTTGGCCCCACACCGTATTTTCATCAAAGGCCACACCGATTAGTTCTGCAATTTTTGTATAATCATCTATTTCACTTTCATCTAACTTTTTAACTAATTTTTTAAGTGCCTTATCGTCTAGCGAGTGTAGATTTAAAATATCAGATCTAAAGGCGATTGATTTATTATGGTTATCCCAAATTAGATCCGTTGATTCATAAATTTCAGAATATCCCGGAACTAGAATTCGACAGGCCTTAACACCTAATTCTTCAAAGTCAGCTATATAAACTTCTTTTTCTAATTGTTTTAAAATATTCATTAAATAATTATATTCTTCTTCTGTAGATCCAGAAAAATCCCAAGAATGAAATTCATAATCCGATTTTTCACTGAAGAATTTCCATGAAATTACTCCAGTTGAATCTATAAAATGATCGATAATATTATTGTGTTCACAGATAGCACTTTGGTTAAAAGTTGGAGGAGTTAAAACATTAAATCCTTCAAAACTTCTTCCTTGAAGAAGCTCGGTTAAGCTTCTCTCAAGTGCCACTTCAAATTTTGGGTGAGCTCCAAAAGACGCAAAGACCCCGCCATTTTTAGGATTCATCAAAGTTACACACATCACAGGAAATTTTCCGCCTAGTGAAGCGTCTTTGACGACAATAGGAAATCCCTCAGACTCTAGTCTTGCAATTGCTTCAACTATATTCGGAAATTGAGCCAAAACACTCTTTGGAACATCTGGAAGAGTAATCTCTTCAAGAATAATTTGATTTTTTACAGCACGCTCAAAAATTTCTGATAGACACTGCACACGTGCTTCGAATTTTGTATTTCCTGCACTCATTCCGTTACTAACAAATAAATTACCTATGAGGTTAACAGGTATATAAACTTGTTTTTTATCAGATTGACGTTCGTAGGGAATGGCACAAATTCCACGTTTTAAATTTCCTGAATTTGTATCAATTAAATGAGAGGCCTTAAGTTCACCATCTGAATTATAAAGTTCTAATAAATAATCATCCATTAAGTCTTTTGGGAGTGTGTCTTTAGGGCCTGCTTTAAACCATAATTCATTGGGGTAATGGACAAAATCTCCATTTGCGATTTCTTCACCTAGGTATTGATCGTTGTATAAATAATTATTGCTAATGCGCTCAAGGTATTCTCCTAAAGCAGAAGCAAGTGCTGCATCTTTTGTAGCCCCTTTTCCATTAGTAAAACACATTGGTGAGTCTGCATCGCGAACGTGGACTGACCAAACGTGAGGAACTGGATTTCTCCAAGAAGCAATTTCAATTTTAATTCCAAGGCCCGTAATTATCGCAGTCATATTCGCAATTGTTTCTTCTAAAGAGCAATCCTTACCTAGAATCATTGTCTTTGTATCAGTCTCGCTGGCATGTTTATATAAGAGACCAGAATCAAGTCCTAAAACATCGGTGATTTCTATCTGAAAGTCAGGACCTTGTTGAATAACTTTTTTAACTGTACATCTATCAATCGATTTTAAAATTCCTTCGCGGTCGTGCTCAGATATACTTTCTGGCAATTCAACTTGAATGTTAAAAATTTGTTTGTATCTATTTTCAGGATCAACAATATTGTTCTGAGTAAGACGAATGTCATCTGTCGGAATATTACGAGCGAGGCAATAGACCTTCACAAAATAAGCGGCACACATGGCAGATGAAGCTAAAAAATAATCAAAAGGACCAGGGGCAGTCCCATTGCCTTTGTAACGAATTGGTTGATCGGCAACTAGGGTATAGTCGTCGAAGTGAGCTTCTACTTTAAGATTTTCTAAAAAACGTACATTTATTTGCATAATATAAAGTTCATATCACCATCGTTATGGACATTATAGAGGATTTTCAAAAGCACGGTAAAAAATACATTTTAGTTTAAGCTACTATAACTTGTAGCTTGTATATTCCAAGCTTCTTAAAGAATTAAGGAGTCTAATCGATCACATGAAATAAATATTATCAACTCAAGTCTAACTATGAATAAAATAGAAAATTATAATCCAAAGGTTTTAAAGAAATTTATAATTAGCGCTGAAGCGTCTGGACCTTTTGGGTCATTGTAAGGAAGATTGGCAACACCACCACTCCAAGCGTGTGAGAGGTCGTTGATCATGTAGCGCTCAAAAAGGACGACATGTTTGTGATTTGTTGTTGTGTATTTATTGTACCCGTATGTCCCAGCAGAGCCTGGAATAAACTTCACATCTTTTTCTAGAAAATAAGAAGTATCTCTCGCACCATTATCTAAATAATCATTTAGAATCTTAAATTCTGATTCTACTTGATAGGCATGAGCAGGACTCATATATGGGCTATTCATTCCGTGAAAGATAATGATCGGCATCTGAGTTGGACGATTAGTTACGAACATTGAACAGTTGTATCCAGTTTGTGCAGCTGTCGGTGCTGGAACTGAAGGGCCATATAAAACAACGTCAGCAAAATCCATTGCTGTTGCACTCGAAAAATATTGAGTTCCATCATGAGAAGCTAATGCTTTAAATCGTTCTGGATAACAGTTACCAAGAATATTTACCATAGATGCCCCAGCACTCATTCCGGCCGCGAAGACTCTATCTTTATCAGCATTATATTTTTCAAGAACAACATCAAGCATTTCAATAATAACTTGAGTCTCTCCTGAGCGAGTGTTATTAACTGGAAGAACCCAGTTCCAACACTTATAAGGATTGTAAGCTTTGTTTTGTTCAGGAAGTAAGACAATAAATTTTTCTTTGTCAGCCCATTGTGTAATTCTTGTCCCTTGGGCAAATTCTGCGGCATCTTGTTCACACCCATGAAGCATAACA
This sequence comes from Bacteriovoracaceae bacterium, assembly GCA_947446575.1. Classification (GTDB taxonomy): domain Bacteria; phylum Bdellovibrionota; class Bacteriovoracia; order Bacteriovoracales; family Bacteriovoracaceae; genus Bacteriovorax. The sequence goes on from CANFHC010000028.1 coordinate 19,282, forward strand.
ACGACTGGAGCTTTCGTATTCTTTGCAATTCCTTTTGGAATATAGACTTTGTAATTTCTCGTTCCGAAGATGCCATCATATTTACCACTTTCAAAAACATCTGCAGCTATTACAGTGCTACTAAAAGTAAGTGCAAGAAGTGCTGAACTAAGGATAAGCGAAATTTTTGTTTTCAAAACAAACTCCTGAGCGAGTTAATATTAACCCTAATTGAAAGATTTTGGATTCTAAGTGAATTTCACCTAATAGTCGAGAAAATCAGGAGGAAGGTAATTTTTACAGTTATAGATATAGATGGGGACATTAAATAAGGATAATGCTAATTTTCAAGAAAAATAAACAAAGAGTTTTTTATGAATTGCAAAAATATTTTAAGTGTCATTTTACTATCTGTTTTTATTCAGTTGAATGCAGCATTTGCAGACGTTGAAAATCTAAGTCTTAAAATGGCACCAGGTCGCATATTATCTTTTCAATTAGTTCGTGCTCAAAATCAAAAACTTCCAACTTTTTTATTTTTACCTGGCGTTAATAGAAGCTTATTAGCTGAAGATGCAGCATTAGAAACTTTAGCTCAACAAGGTTACGGCATCGCTACAATGAACTTTAGTAACCAGCCTTTTTCTGTCGATAAATTAGAAAAAAACATTATTCCAGCATTTCGTGCGAAGACTTATAAGTTAGAAGATTTTGGAGTTGAAGTTTCTGCTCTTTCAGATGAATTAAAAAAGAATTACGGAGTCAAAACAATTGTTCCTGTTTCAATTTCTTTTAGTTCAGCAGTATCTTCAACGATTTCAAATTTTCCATTAATTATTGATGCAGTTCCAATGACTTCTTCAGCAGCCGTTAATCCAGATTTAGAATCCTATAGGGCTTATTTAAAAGCTAGTGAAATTTTCAATCCTATTTTTGGGCCAGGTATTACGCGTTCTCTATTAGATCAAGCCTATTATAAAAAATGGTCAGATCAAGTTGATAGTATTGTTGATCAGTTCAAATTAAACGTAGACAAAAAACCTGATATGATAGAAGGCTACACCGTTTTTAGCCGTGCTTCGGAAGGATACGTTTGGGATCTTAAAAAAACTTCAACTCAAACCCGTAGAATTTTTCTTTTTGCTAGAAATGATTCAAGTACGCTGCTAAAAAATCAATTAGAACTTTTTTTGAAAGTTTTAGATTCTACTCCTAACGCACTAGCATTTATCGTTAATGATTCTGGGCATGTTCTACCAACTGATCAACCTGAGTCATATGCCAATATACTTATGTATTTGGTAAGTAGTGAAATTAAAAATGTATCTGGAATTTTTGAAGTTCAACCAGGAAACACTAAGCCTAAATTGTATAAAGGAGCAGACGCTCAAAAATATGTTAAGGACTTGATTAATTCTTTATAAGATTAGTTTACAATACTTTTTAGAATATCAAAAAGATCTTCAATTTGAATAGGTTTTCTTAGAACTGCAGCGGTGCGCTCTTCTAAGTCTTGGCGCATGTTTTGTTCTGAAGCAGTCACTAGAATGACGGGAATTTTCCCTAGTTTTTCATTGGTGTGTTTGCTAATAACTTCTAGAAATTCTCTTCCGTTCATAACAGGCATAAAGAGATCCAAGATAATAACATCTGGAGCTTCTAGCTTATTATTTTCTAAGATGATCATTGCTTCAGCACCATCTTGAGTTTCGTAAACTTGATAGCCTTCATCTTCAAGTATCATCACCATATTTTCGCGAATATCAATATCATCTTCAACTAATAATATTATTTTTCTACTCATGTGAGTTGCTCTCCCTTGTCTTGATTTATTATACTTTCCACTTTTTTCCCTCTCCATCTGCCTCTATTCGTTTCTTCGCAATATGGAGTCCTTATCCTAGACTACTTCTTCTTGTGAGTGGAAACACCCTTTCATAAGGCATAAAAATACGTTCTAGATCTTTATCTACAAAATGTAATTTTGAATTTTAACTGCGCTGAAAAATTGTAAAACCTAAATATTTGTTCATTTCTTTTAATTTATTATTCTCACTAGCATCAGTAGGCATTGTTTTTAACCAACCCGGTGTTGGTGGTGTTCTTTTTAGTCTAAGGGATTCATCAACAAAATAAGTCGTTTCTTTTTCTGACCAACCAATATTTCTAAAAAATAGAAACCAATTATTAGGATGGAATAAAAAAGGAGCATTCTTCATTTGTTTTATTCTTTTTGGAGTTTTTAGGAAATTAAGGATTTCAGGAGAGTAATATTCAGTTACCCAAAAACTAAAATTTTCTTGAGCAAAAAGTGCATTTCCAAGAGAAGAAGTTTCTTCATTAGAGAGATAAGGAACAACACCTTCAGTAAGAATTAAGACTTTTTTGGATTCATTAGATATTTTTGAAAAAAATGAATTACGTTCGTCTTTTATGGATAAATCCATTGCTACTCGCTGTAGTACACATTGGGGAGCGACAAGATTAAGTTTTTCATTTTTTAAATCAATAATGTTTGGAAAATCTACTTCGATCCATCTAAGATTTGCTGGAAGATTTAAGCGATAGGGACGAGTATCAAGTCCCGCTCCAAGATTGACAATAGTATCTATTCCTTCAGCTATAAGTTTTATGATAAATTGATCAATGATACATGTTCGAATGATTACTGACCATGCAGTATACCGAGAGCCTTGTGTTCTATGGGCCAACTGCAATTCGTCACTTCCAACCAATAATTTGGCATAAGGATCTAAAAAAAGTGCATCTTGTCTTTCGGTCTCTTCGGCGCGGTAAGAAGCTACCCAAAGGGCCGTATCTGTTACGTCATTAATTGAAGCTTTCGTCATAGAGGCTAATGTAACATGAATCAGGTATTTTTTATACACTACTCTCGATTTTTCAAATAAAACTATGTTAGATCAGAATATTGTTAAAGCTTCTGGGGGATTAAAATGTTCAAAAAATCACTGACAATTATGGGCCTTTGTTTATTGTATTCATTAAACACATTCGCGGCCCCAATATCTTTAACTGTAACTGAATCTCAATCTGTTGGTAATTTCCCCTTAGGAATTGGCTCAATCGTTAATTTAAAATCTGAAGATAATAAAATTTCTGGTCCTGCCGTCTTTTTGGGTAGTGCCATTCGCCCAGATGGAACTGCAACTTATCAGATGTACCTCAATAAAAAATCTAATAATGTTTATTATATTGAATCGTCTAATTTTTCTAATACTAATCCAAAGCTGCAAAATGTTTTAGATCCTTATGAACAGGCCGGGGGAACTTGCACTGGTTATGCAATGTATGACTTTTTACAGCAAACAAATTTAGCTGGATTTCAAGGTAGCGGAGTTTTGTCTCAAACTTTATCTTCAGAAGAAGGAAGAACAAATCTATTAGTAGATTCAATTAATCAGTACTATTTAACAATGCAACATAAGTATTCTATCAGTGGTATTTTAAATGGTTATGGAAAAAAATTTGGTTTTACATGTAAAAGTTTTAAAACGGACTCGTATGATAATGCTAAAACTAAAATTTTAACTCAACTAAAAATGGGATTACCTGTTATAGTCTCATTTAATCTTGGTCCAAAAATGGTTCAAGCTCCATTTAAAATTGAAATGTACGATCAAAAGAATTCTGAAGTTGACAGCCGATTATGGATTCCTCGCAAAATAGGGGAAAGAAATAGTGGTGGTCATAGTATTGTTGCTGCAGGATCATTTGAATTAAATAATAAAACATACTTAGTAATGATTGATTCGGATTGGTCTGAGCCACGCATCTGGGATATGGATTCATTCTTAAATCAAAAAACAGCTATCGATGAAGTTCAGTTTATTTCTTGCAAATAAATTGTTTTATATATGAAGGGCCTCGAACATATTATGTTCGAGGCCCTTATTCATTTAACGAGAAAGTAATTTGTCTTGTTCTTCTTTTTTTAATTTCTCTTTTTCTTTTTCTTTTTTCTTGTCCTGCTTTTCTTTTATTGTTAGTTTATGTTTTTCTTTTTCATGCAACTTCGCCATAAATCTCTCCTTCTTTTCTTGGTTAGACCCATTTACTTAATCTATCAAAAAAAAAATATTACAACATTTTGCAGTCATCCATAGAAGAAAACAATATAACTTAAGTCATATTTTTCATAACATTTAGGAAATAGACTCGCACCAAGAGGCAACTCTATAATTTTATAGTGTCTTAATTCATGGAGTGATTATGTGTAAATGTCTTGGAATTATTTTTGTTGGATTGTTACTGTCTACACCAATAAAACTATTTGCTAATAATAATTATATTGAATCAACTGACATTGGAGTAGGAGTCAATCACGTTTGTGCTAACACAAGTTTAGGAGTTAAATGTTTTGGAAATTCCGAAACTAAGACATTAAATGCACCAGCGTCTTTAAAGAATTCAAACCTACTTTCGGCCGGTAATCGTTTTAGTTGTGCAATTGAAACAGCAGGTATTCGTTGTTGGGGTGAAATTCCTGGACGATCTGAATCCTCAATTCTCATTGGAGCCAAAACTTTAAAAAATCCTAGACTTTTGTCTGTGGGGTATGATCATGCATGTGCAGTGTCTGAAAAAGATGAGATTAAGTGTTGGGGAAAAAATGATTTTGGAGAAAGTACTCCGCCTAAAAAATTAAAAAATATAAGCGAGATCTCGCTTGGAATGAGTAATAGTTGTGCAATCGCAAGTAATCAAGTTGTCTGTTGGGGAGGAAGTTTTGCGGGTTCCACAACTATTCCAGACAATATTCAAAATCCAAGAAATATAACTTCTGGTTGGTGGCATCACTGCGCTCTTAGCGATGAAGGAATAAAATGTTGGGGTTATCCTTACAAAGAGTATACCGCTCCAGATGATGCGAGCATTATTAGCTTTTCATCAGGGGGATTTTTTAATTGTGCGCTAGTTGCTGAAGGCGTGAAGTGTTGGGATGAAACAGGTAAGACGAGTTTAGTTGAAGACAGTTTAAGTGCTACTAAAATCAGTGTGGGATCAACCGTTGGATGTGCCATAACAATTGAAAGAGGACTTATTTGTTGGCAACTAGCTACAGGGAAATTTAATCGTTTAAAATCTTATGTTCCAGCTGGTAGATTGTTAAAAATTGAAAATGTGGCAGCGGGTAATGCTAGCACGTGCGTCTATGGTGATGAAGATAGATTGTTGTGTTGGGGATATAATCCCGATGGGGCACTCAATGTTCCTTCAACGATACCAAGGCCCATAAATAAAATGTCGCTGGGAAATCATCGGCTGTGCACTTTAACAAACAATATTGTTAATTGTTATGGAGATAAACGTATTGATTATGAAACTCCTAAAAATTTAGGCACTGTGACTATGGTTTCATCTGGCGGTTATCAAATCTGTGCTGCAAGCTCTGCTAAAATGCGATGCTGGGGAGATGATGTCAGAGATGCTTTAATCATTCCTAAAAACTTAACTTCTATTTCAGAAATATCTTCTGGTTTTACTCATGCATGTGCTGTCGCCAATAACGAAGTAAATTGTTGGGGAGGAACAGGCCTCATTAAAAATGTGAATCCTGGCGTAAGGATGTTTAACCCTAAAGCGATTTGTGCAGGTGGAACTTTTTCTTGTGGAATAAGTGCTGAAGGAAAAGTGAGTTGTTGGGGAACGAAAATTCCCTTTGCAGGAGACGTCGATCCAGACAATGCCGTTGTTAATGTTCCGAATGAAATTGAAAGTGCGACAGAGATCGCTTGTGGGCAAAGTCATGCGTGCGCTATCTATAATGGAAAAATTAAATGCTGGGGCAATGGCAGTTTTTTACCTGAGCGATTGACTCCAAAAGCAGTCATTAAAAATCCGCATAACTTGACTGCTGGCTGGAATCACACTTGCACTCTTGGAGACCAGGGCCTTAGTTGCTGGGGGAATATGCTTAATTTAGAGATGCCAAATTATGCTTTAGAAAAATAATAATTACTAGGAGAAATCAAATGAATCTTTTTAAGAATATATCATTGACGCTAATATGTATTGCATGCATTGGTGAATCAGCAATGGCCTATACGTGCACTAAAAAAGAAATAACAAATGTCTATATTCCGATTTTACGTGAAGTCGTTGATTGGCCTGATGAAATGATTTATCCCTATGCCAAACAATTATGCTTATTAACAAAAGAGCAGAAAGCTTTACAAAAATCAATAAGCTTGCGAGCAGAAGTCATCCGCACTGGAAATTTTAGAATTTGCAAAGAAGTTATTCCGGGCAATCCCAACCCATCCGATGCTGAATGCAAAGTGGCTTATAATGCTCGAGTTAATGGACTTATTGATCAATGCCAAACTCTCATAGGCCTTGGGCATAATCCGCATAATGTCGGATTATTTATTGATCCATTAACGGTGGAAGTTTCTTGTTTGCGTGGAACAGATCTATCTATGAAGTAGGAATAAGATATGCCCCAATTTTAATTGGGGCAAATTTTATTTTTTTTGACTTAATTCAGATTCTTTTGCTTCTTTTTCAATGGAATCCAAACCTTTCAAGTTTCCACCATACTCCGGTAGTTCCGAAGAAGAGGCGCCGGGTTTTCTTGTAGAGTCTGGAATCCAATCGTCTTGAAGGTTTTTATCAGCATTTCTCGTTTTAATTTTTGTATTGCTCATAAATTATGGTTTTGTAATTGTATTCTTATCTAAAATAATTTTCTCATTTTTAGAAAAAGCTCTACCTGCGAGTGTTGATTGTTCTTTCATTTCAAAAGTTAATTGTGACATAATTGTACCAACAACTGAACTTTTTGATTTGATTAAAACATTATCACCAACTTGCCAATAAACATTTTTAGCTAATGCTCCTCCACTTAATTTGATAGTAACATCACTTCCAACGCGTAAATCACCTGCTACTTTAAAAACCCATACATCAGTGTCGGAACCTTCAAGCGTTAAGTCATTTGGAATAGTCACTCGTGAATTCCATTTATAAACACCAGCTGGAAGAATTTTATTTCCTAAAGCACCAGCAAAAAGATCAATTTTGTCAGCATCAGGTGCAGTTGTTTCAGCTTCATTGTATGCATTTATAAGATCAATTTTAGCTTGAGTCACAAAAGCTGCAGCAGTAGCATCGCGATCATCGGTCGCATAAATGTCAGCTGCACCTCCAGTTACTTCTGTAGCATTCAGCCCCAGCATATCGCGTGTGCCTGGTCTTAACCCTACTTTGCCAGTCACAGAAGAAGTTGGAATAGAAGATATAGACTGATGAGCTAGAACGGCGAATGCATCTGCTTGGCGCAGATTAATCGCCTTTACGCTGTGATTTGCTTTAATGGCAGTGGTAGTTTCTATTGGTGGAGCACCAATGGCTGAAGTCGATGGAGAGTTACTTGAACTTTTTCCGCAACCTGTAATGGCCACTGTACCTACGAGCAGAGAAACTAGTATTCCAATTTTTTTCATCGCTAACTCCTTTGACTATTTAATAGTAAATAAAATATTTACCCGGATAGTTAATAACCATGAATCAACTTAGAAAAAAAATTCTTTTTATAAATTAGTTTGATAATTAATTATTATATGTTTTAGAAAAGCTTATTAAAGATTCTAATTTTTATATTTTATTTATTTTTAAGAGTTATTTACCATTGATGAATTGATCCTATAAATAGTGAGGAATTAAAATGAGATTTAAAGATAGAGATGAAGCCGGAAAATTATTAGCAGATAAGTTATCATCCTATGGGCATTTTGATCCTATTGTTTTAGCGCTCCCTAGAGGAGGTGTGCCAATTGCGGCCATTATTGCAGAAAAACTCAAGGCTAGTTTAGATGTGGTTTTGGTAAAAAAAATTCAAGCTCCTGGATCAGAAGAATTTGCTATTGGTGCGGTAGCCGAAGATGAAAGACCAATGCTTAATGAATCTTATATTAATGCTGAAAATCTTGATCGCGACAAAATAGCTTCGACTATTGTTAAGCGCATTTCGGAAATTAGAAAAAGATCAATTTTGTACAGAGAGAAATTGCCTGCATTATCTCTAATTGGTAGGACATGCATTCTTGTTGATGATGGATTGGCTACAGGAGCTACAATGGTAGCAGCCGTTGAATGGTTGAAAACTAAAAAAGTAAAAAGAATAATCATAGCGGTACCCATTGCTTCGACTGAAGGAGCAAAAACGGTAACTCCGATGGTTGATGAATTTGTATCTCTTGTTACTTCAAGCAATATGATAGCAGTAGGGTATTGGTACGAAGAATTTAACCAAGTTAGTGACAATGAGGTTTTACAATATCTGGAACGTCGACATGATTCAAAATCTTCTTTGCCAAAAGCTAAAAGTATTCCCGAAGAAATCGATAAAATAGCTGTTCCTTTTAAAAAAAGCGAAGAACTAAAGAGCATGATCGAAGAAATGAGTAAACATCGAATCGTTATGCTTGGTGAGGCAACTCATGGTACCAAAGAATATTATCAAATGCGAAGGGAGATTTCTGAAATTTTAATTCAAGATTATGGCTATGACTTTATAGCTGTTGAGGGGGACTGGCCAGCTTGTTATAACTTAAATAAGTTTGCTCACTCAGATAGCAAAAAAAGTTCAGAGGAAATTGTGCATAATAGTTTTCATCGCTGGCCGACTTGGATGTGGGCCAATGATGAAATCCCTCCACTTATTGATTGGATGAAAAAAAATGATATGGGTGGTTTTTATGGACTTGATGTCTATTCTCTTTTTGAATCTTTAGATGAAACAAAAAAATACTTGGCAAAGATAAATCCAAAACTTGCAGCAGAGCTTGTTGCTGGATATGAATGTTTCGATGAGTTTGGAAAAAATGAAATGAAGTATGCAGAGTCACTTTTGAAGTTTCCAGAAGGATGCGAAAAAGAAGTCGTGGCAAATTTAAGGGAACTGCTCCGGTTAAGAATAAATGATGTGCAGCTTTCTAATAAGGAATTTTTTGACGTTAAACAAAATGCCAGAGTTGTAGAGAGTGCTGAAAAATATTATCACACCATGCTCTCGGGAAGTGTTGATTCTTGGAATATTCGAGACCAGCATATGTTGGAAACACTTGAGCATCTGCTTCACTTTTATGGACCAAACAGTAAAGCCATCATTTGGGCACATAACACTCATGTAGGTGACTATCATGCTACCGATATGCTTAAAGACGGGTATATAAATTTAGGCGGTTTGGCGCGAGAGCGTTTTGGTTTTGAAGATGTATTTCTCTGTGGTTTTGGTAGCTATAAAGGGGAAGTGACAGCTGCAAAAGCATGGGGAGCAGAGGTGCAGAACATGATTTTACCAGAAGCAAAAACAGATTCGATTGAAGAGTATTTTCATCATGCAGCAGAAAAAAGCAATGCTGAAAAGCTTTATGTTCCGTTAAAAAATCTCGATAAAGACAGTCCATTAAATCGGGTTTGTGGACATAGAGCAGTAGGGGTAGTTTATGACCCAATTCATGAAAGATTTGGAAGCAACTATGTTCCAACGAAATTAGCTAGTCGGTATGATGCATTTTTATTCATAGATGAAACACATGCCTTAAAACCAATTCCTTCAACTTTTATCTATGGAGAATTCCCTGAAACATGGCCCCAAGGACAATAAAGGGCGTTTAGAAAAGTTTTTCCTAAACAAGTGCTTACTTTCATAATTTTTAGCAGTATTCTTATAACTGAAATACCTTAATATTTAGTTAGAGAAAGCTATGAATTTAAAAACGACTCAAACAAAAATTTTTCTTTTTGTTTCCTTATTTTTAACAATATTTTATAACTTCACATTTTTTGAAAAAACTCTGATTGCATTCCCACTTTCAGGGCGCACCTTTTTATTTCTTGCATCACTATCCATTTGTTTATTTTGCTTTATTAACATTGTGCTGAATCTTTTTCGATCAAAGTATACTACCAAGCCATTTTTAATCCTTATCTTGCTTCTGTCATCAATGGCCGCTTATGTAACAGATAGTTATGGAACGATCTTAGATGAAACGATGTTTTTGAATATCTTTGGCACAGATCTTCATGAAGCGAGAGATTTATTAAGCTTTAAGGGCTTTCTTTATTTTTCACTTTTAGGAATTTTGCCATCGTATTTAATTTATAAAACAAGGCTTGAAATATTTTCTTTAAAAAAAGAATTTACATCTCGCTTGAAAACATTGTCCATCTCCTTCGTTGTGGTTTTTTTCATGCTTATTTCTTTTGGAAAAAATTATGCCACATTTTTCAGAGAACAAAAAGTTCTTCGCAGTTATACCAATCCTACTTTTTATATATTTTCCATTGGAAAATATGCCGGACGTTTTTACGGTAACTCAAAAAAAGAATTAATCCGCATTGGTCTTGAAGCAAAAGTTGAGAGAAATAAAAGGATAAGAAAATTGGTTATCTTTGTTGTAGGTGAGACGGCTAGAAGAGATCGCTTTTCATTAAATGGTTATAAAAAAGAGACGAACCCACTTTTATCAAAAGAAAATGTGATCAGTTTCAATAATATGACTTCTTGTGGAACCTCAACTGCCATTTCAGTCCCTTGTATTTTCTCAAATATGCAAAGAAGTCATTTTAGTGCTGATAAAGCAGAAACAACTGAAAACTTGTTAGATATTTTTTCTCATACGAAAAATATCAATATACTTTGGAGAGACAATAATTCTAATTCCAAAGGAGTCGCCGTTAGAGTTCCTTATGAGGATTTCAAGTTTGCTCCGACTAATACAATCTGCGATCCTGAATGCCGAGACGTTGGCATGCTCGTGGGACTTCAAGATTATGTAAATAAGAATAAAAATGGAGATATATTTATTGTACTTCATCAGATGGGTAATCACGGACCTCAATATCATAAAAGATATCCGAGTAATTTTGAAAAATTTAAACCTGTTTGTGAAACAAATGAACTTGAAAAATGCACTAACGAGCAAATTAATAATGCGTACGATAATGCTATTTTATATACCGATTATTTTCTCTCACATGTCGTAAGTTTTCTAAAAGACAATTCCCAAGAGTTTGGCACGGCCATGCTTTATGTAAGTGACCATGGTGAATCATTAGGGGAGAATGGAGTCTATCTGCATGGACTTCCATATTTTGTAGCACCAGATGAACAAAAGAATGTGGCTTCGATTCTTTGGCTTGGAGGAGCAATCTCTCAAAATACAAACTACAATTTACTAAAATATAAAGCGACCAGTGCTTTTTCCCACGATAATGTATTTCATACGTTCTTAGGTTTAATGGATGTCAAAACAGATCTCTATCATCAAGAAATGGACATGTTACAAAACGTGATTAAAAAATAATATATATTTTTAAATTATGCTTTCACTTCTAATCTTTTTTTTTCTTAAGTTATAAAAAATTATTTATGCGCTGTTAGTTTTTTTTGATATCACCCAAAAAATGATTGTTTAAAAGTAATCATTAAACATTGGGAGATTTATGAATAAATATTTGCTAATTGTCTTATTCATTTTTGTTATTAGTCTGAAAGCCACACAGGTGCAAGCAGAAGTGTGGCATGCGACTCAGAATTGGAATTCATTTTGGGAGAATCAATACCAGTCATGGGTGAATAATACTCTAGCGACCAATGTCTTTACACGAGAAGATGGATTATTGGCAGGAATTTCCACTGACTGCGCTGATGTTCTTTATGATATTAGAATCCAATTTGCCTTTGAGAATTCATTACCATTTATCATTACAGCTCCTGATGTTTTACAATCAAAAATGAAGGTCTTTGGAAATAATACAAACATGTTTGATAATATCGCAAATGAAAGATCGCGAGTAAGGGCATTCATTAATTATGTAAACGATGAAGTTGGTACAGAAAATCTAGCAAAAGATACTTTCCCAATAAAAATCAAATCTATTAATTCAGGTGTTCTTTACTTTGTTGAATGGTCCCTCTTTGGAAAACTAGAGCATCACTCCTATATTATTAAAGGATTTGATCAAGATCATGAATTGCAATACTTCGCAGGGGATGCCCCTCGAAAAGTTCGTAAGTTGCAAATCGATACGAAATATCCTCGATTTAGTTTCAGTGAAGCCCCTTTTGGGTTTAGAAAATGGCGCCACCCAGAGCATCTTCTTATTCCGATAAAAGATATTCCAGAAAGTGAGGGATACAGTGACGAGCAATATAAATTATTAGAGAAAGTTGGTAAAGGAGAAATATTAAAGGAGATTAGGAGACAACTCCAAAATAAATAAACAAACTTATGAAAAAAACAATTTTAACTTCTGTCGTTCTCGCATTAACTATTAATCTGTTTGCTGATGAAGCAACAAATCTTCCGGAGGCCAGAGATAAAGTCTACCAAAACATTAGAGAGTCGGATTCAGAATTGATAACTTCATTGAAAAAGGATGAAGTAGAAAGACTTTATAAAAATACTAGAGATCTTGAAGTTTTAAAAAAAATTATTGGTGATAGATCTATCAATCGATGTGCCACAAAAGTTATCAATAAAATTCAAAATGATCTAGGTCTCGTTAGCGAAAAAGATGTTGAACTTGCAGTCTTAGGACTTCGCATGAGCGATGCTATTGATGATGTTAGTGCCAGTCTATTAATTAAGGCAAATGATCTCTCTCACGTAATTCCCAATCCAATTGCTAAAAATGATTTAACCGATGATGATGAAAATAATGCAATGGCGATTTATAAATCAAATGCTAAGAGTATTCATGATAAAACTCTTTGCATTGAAGATACATATAGAGATCTTGTTGGAAGTTTAATTTCGAAATCACCAAAGTTCATTAGAAATTTAAAGCACATTAATAAGCTAGCTCTTAATAATGGTTATATTAGTGACAATGAATTTAAAAGACTTGAAATGTTGCGCTTTAAAAAAGTACATGAATGGCCAATGACTTTATCAAGTTACGCTCAAAGTTTGGAAATGCTGAATCGTAAGTTTAGTGAAAGAGTAAAAGAGGCATCTACACTTGTAACTAGTGTTAAATTCCGACAGAAAAAATCCTTGCGCCTCGCTTTGTATGAAAAATACAACAGCACTCAGATCATTCTGTTGGCTAATATGATGAAAGAGTTAAAGGAGAGATTAGAGTCAAAAGATATCACAATTAATATTAATTATGTTGATCGACCCTCTGAAATAATTAATTTGAGTCCAATGGAAAAATTCCGCTTTATTTTAAAATTATTAAGAAAAGAAATGGCGGACATGAATAATGGCTCTCTATTAGCTGGGAAACCTGCCAATTATATGGACTTGATTACCGCTAGTTATGAAGTTGGATATATCGGAGCCAATGAAGTTGAGCAACTTGCAAGTTTACAAAACATTTGGAATCCAGTGATAACACCCAAAGAAAAAGCCATGTATTGGGTTAAGACATTTGGAGGAATGGCCTCAGTCTTACTGCCACCTCCGTTTGGTTTTGTCTCTGTAATGGTCATTATGTTAATTGATCAACAAATTAAAGATGCACCTGTTAACACTGATTTAGATTTTAGTATGTTTTAAGGAGTAAAAAATGAAAGTATTAATAGCGATTTTAGTTTTAGGTATACAGGTAAATGCATTTGGAGCATCAATAAAAAGAAGAGCAGTATTGCGCGATAAAGATTTTAATGCTGTTATTGATGAGGTTACACTTCCAGATCTAACAAGTGATGTTGGATATGAAGGGAAATATTTCAAAATAGTTCATGGCAAAAACAATGAAGCCATTAGATTTGATGACTCAGAAGATTTGCAATTAAAGGCCGCAACAACTTACTACCACTTGAATGTTGCTCGCAAATTTTTCGCCGAAAAAATAAAAGCTCAATATGTGCAAGAGATGCCTCAGGTAATCATTAGAGTTGATTTAATAAACGTCTTTAACGAATTAGGGCATTTTGCAAATGATAAATTAGATCCACAATTCAATAATGCTTTAAGTATCCCTGCAGGAATTGGCTATGAACCAAAAGGAGTAAAGCCTTGGGGAAATGAAATTTGGTTCCGTCCATCTAAAGATATTAATATTAAAGATTTTAAAGGAATCGTCGATTACGGTGGAAGTGTAAAAGGAGCGCTGGTAAATTTTCGAAATCAAAACCACATGGCAAATTTAGAACTATTTATGGTTGTTGTTTTAAATGGTGGATTGCAGTCCGGTGCAGGTATTACCAGTGTCATGAGAATTGCGGGTAGTAGTTTATTACTTGAAGCTATCTATCAATCTTCTGATATTGCGGCACAGTTCTTTTCACGAAAAAATTATCATCTAGACTCTGCTTTAGTTCCTGAAATCATTTATCATGAGTTTTCTCACATTGCTCTTAGTGATCATCTTGAATTAACACATTCAACACCTGTTAATGAAGGGCTTGCTGATTATTTTGCAGGTAAAATTGCTAACAGTAAAAAATTAGCAACTAAGATAAATGACTATAATCTTTTTAGCGGGAAAAAAGTAGAGAAGAAACAACAGTATCGTATAGGATTTGAACGAGGTGAGTACGCCAATGCTGATTTTGTTTTTGGATTACTATGGAATGTTGGTGATACCGTTGGAGTGGATATCGAAAATAATTTTATTTATGGCATGACTAGCCTTCTTACTACAAATGGTACTATTCGTGACGATCTTATTAATGCGACTCTTGAAGCGTGTAAACTTCATTGCAAAAGTCCATTCAATGATAGACTTCGTCTTTATAAATTATATAATTCAAAAAACATGTAATCTTTTTAAAAAGCATTATTGTGACAAATCTTTTCACAATAATGCTTTTTTAGTTTGAGTTTAAAATATATGTGATCATCGGCGAAAGTTGCCATGACATAAAATTAGCCAATAAACTAGTAGTGAAGCAAAAAAACAATTCATTTTCTAAAATCCACCACAGAATAAATGCTTCGGTAATAATAGCAAAGCTCTCTGCTATAAAAATGTTTTGTAAATAATTTAAATGAAAATTCATGATGCCGAAAAAGACTATTGGGTGAGTTATACTATTTATTCCTGAAATGAAGATAAAGTTTTGCCACCAAGGCCTTTCTTTTTTTGTGGTTTTAATAAATAGTAAATAGATTGGCATTTCAAGGAGGTTAGACTGCCAGTAGATTTGTAAATAATTCATTTTTTGATTGTTTTTATAAGCTTCAAAAAATTTATTATTTGTAACAGAAGAATAATTGTTATGATGCATATTTGCCAAAAGGAAAGTTGAATCTGGCCGTTGGAAATATCCTGATAGAAAGAACGCATAACAGGATTAGCGGAGCTATAGTTTTTCAATATTCCAAGCGGAGTCAGAAACAAAACTATATCCCAATTTGTATCTGATAAGTTAGGCACTTTGTATGCCGAAACGAGCGTTATTCCCGTCATGCAAAGTGCTAGAATAATAAAATGATAGATTAACTTTATTTGCAAGTTTTTTGCTCCCAGGGGAAACCATCTCCAAAAATATCACCGTTGTCGCCAACGACTGAACGTGGGAAAATTGAAATAGTGCAAGTGGAATCAGCATGTTTTATAATTTTAAATTTTCCATTCACTGATTTTATTTCCCCATCATTACATTCTACAGTCATTACTTTTTCACTTACCGTGCTTGTACCGAGATTGTAAATGCCTAAGTTTTTAAATGTTTCTTCAAAAACTTTTTTTAATTCTGGCTGCATTGTTGTTACTACAGAGGCAACAGCAGGTAGTATCTTTTGAAGTTTTGCAGCTTCTGCACCATTTATAAATATTTTATAGTATGGATTAGGGAAACGATGAATTTCCGTTTCTTGATGGTTAATGATTTGATATTCCCGCATTTTTATCTCATTGACTTTTATAACAGCAATTCCTCCATCGTTGGCATATGCCAGATGAGTCGTAATGGCGATACTTGCAACAATAACAATTCGTTTGATTTTTTTTGTACTCATATTTTTTCCTTTTACAAGTTTTGTACTCCTTGATTTTTAGCATGAGCTATTTATGCATTGATAATTAAGGATTACTTAATTTCATGGTTGATAGCTTTGAGGTATGGCTTCCATAGAGAGTGGGCACTTTTAGAAAAATTAATACTGGCTAATTATTAGACAATACCATGCGAAGATTAGTAAAAACCACACTTTAGAATGATGCTGAAATAAAAT
The DNA here is from genome assembly GCA_947446575.1 of Bacteriovoracaceae bacterium. GTDB lineage: Bacteria > Bdellovibrionota > Bacteriovoracia > Bacteriovoracales > Bacteriovoracaceae > Bacteriovorax. The sequence goes on from CANFHC010000028.1 coordinate 35,421, forward strand.
TCAATTAGAAGTAATTGAGAGCATATAATTATAGGATGCGTATCCCCTCTGATCAAAAAAGAATTATTCAAGAATGTGTCAATCATGAAAGCGATATAAAAGATCTTAAAAGAAAAGTTAGACTCCACGATGAACATCGAATCAGAGTGATGAATAAGGAAGAAGCGGATAGAGAAGCAAGAAAGATAGCGATGATTAAACATGAAGATCAAAATAGAATGGACAAAGTTGCTCGCGAGAAAGAATTTGATAAGCATGTACAATTTCTAAAAAGCTCACTTAATATTATCTGATATATTCTTTAAAAATATTATTATTTTTCCCAGAATTCCTCCATTATTTCCCAAGATATAATTTATTGGAGGAACATCAATGAAAAAAACATTATTTATTTTAGCTATTTTACTAAGTAGTATCTCACAGTCTTATGGTTCTGAAAAACGCACTTACACTAAAAATAATTCCCAAGAAGCTTCTGTTTTTATTATTACAGATGAGCAAGACAGTACTCAGGCAGCAATGTATGTAGATGGAAAAGAAAACGCACGTTTTATAGATGAAATGCTTAGAGATTCAAACTCTAAACTTTTCAAGTTGAGACAAGCTATTGAACAAGAAAATTGTGGAACAACTAGCACCACTCCTAAAACGAGAAGGATTGATGGATGTGGGGAAGTGACAATTACAAAGGAAATTAGAACTTCTTTTGGTAGAGGAGGTTGGGCATCAGGCGGAGCTGGTTATACATTTTTTGTTGGGTTTACCAGTGAAGGGAGTGGACGCTTTTTTGATGTCTCACATATGGCCGTTATTTTTGAAGATGTAGAGGCCAACACAAAAGAAAATGGTGAGTACGCTGGGAGTGTTGTAAAAACTCTGAATTTAGAAAAAATTATTAAATTGGAAGATCAATCTCCTGTTAAATAAATTATCGTAACATTGAGTTTCTTTCTCTTGAAGCTTTAGAAAAAGCTAATAGTAAAACTGCACCTAGTACTGCTCCGACAAAACCTGCGGGATGATTACTGCTGTAAATACCTAAGGCTTCCCCAATGAATCGCCCTATTACAGCTCCTAGGATTCCCAGTAAGGTTGTTGAAATTACACCCATATGATCATTGCCTGGTTTTACAAAGCGGGCAATGAGCCCCACAAAAAATCCAATAATAATAGTACCTATGATTCCCATAGAACCTCCTTTTTATACCTTAAGTATATAAGAGCAATCTTTGTTCCATCGCAGAAAACTATAATATAAATTATGTATTCATATATTTAAATCATTAGAGGACTAACTTGATCGCATGTTAATTTATAGCTGAGGTTTAGTTTGTGAAAAAAGAAAAAAATTATAATTTGACAGCTGATATACTAGAAAATGATAAAAATTATATTATCAGCAATTGGCTCTTAAACGTGAGGGCAGAAATCCCGATAGCTCAAAATAAAACCGATGCGGAAGTCGTTGATCATTTGGGCAGTTTTATCAATATTCTTATTTCTGCACTACGAACTAATCAAGCAGTGGAATTGATGAATAGCAATCGAGAGCTCTCGAAGTTTCATGGGTTTCAAAGATCACAATTTCCAGATTACACTTTGGAGCAAATACTTCAAGAGTATCATATATTGCGGGAAACTCTTTTTGATTATCTTATCACAGAAAATAGTAATGGCCTTACTGAAATTGATCGAAAAATTCTTCATAGCTTCATTGATAATGGCATTCATGCCTCCATTAATGAATTTGTGCACATGCAGTTAGAGGCAAGAGGAATTTTAGTTGAAGAAAAATATCGTGGACAGATAATAAATGAGCAAGAGAAAGTAAATATTTCGACAATTGAATTACAGAAGTCACTAAAAACTCTCTCAATTATTAATCGGGTTGGACAAAATCTTACTTCAAAATTAGACCTAGATAAGATCATTCAATCTGTCACAGATGCTGCCAGAGATATTACGGGTGCAGAGTTTGGAGCATTTTTTTATGCTAGTCGAGATGAAAAAGGAGAAAAGGTTTTGTGTTATACGTTTTCTGATCCTAGTAGGGTCATTATTGATAATTATTTAGATGCTAAATCAATTGAGAGTTTTCATCCGACATTTGCAGGATTTGGCACAATTAGAACAGATGATATTTCTGTTGATCCACGATTTGGAAAAAATCTTTCTTTTTATGGCCTACCTCGAAATATTTCCGCTACTAAAAGTTATTTGGGCGTATCTGTCGTTTCAAGAAATGGGGAAGTTTTAGGAGGTTTATTTTTAGGTCACAAAGACTCAGGTATATTTACCAAGCAAGATGAAGAAATAGTCGAAGGTTTAGCAGCTCAAGCAGCAATAGCAATGGAGAATGGGAAATTGTATCTGAAATTACAAGATTCTCTAAAAGATCGCGATACTTTTCTCTCAATAGCTTCGCATGAGTTAAAAACACCCCTCACAAGTTTAACTCTTCAAAGTCAAATGCGAAGAAGACAGCTAGCGAAAGGGGATACGGATGCATTCCAAATAGATAATTTAAAAAAAATGTTCGAATCAGATATAAAACAATTAACAAGTCTTAATCGATTGATTGACGATATGCTGGATATTTCTCGGATGAGAACTGGAAGACTTGAACTTAATAAAGAAATTTTTGATCTCAATAATCTAGTTCATGAAATAGTGGAACGATTTCAATCTCAAATTGAAGAAGCCTGTGACAAATTTACTTTCGATTCACAAGAGGTATGTCTGATAGAAGCTGATCCTTACCGAATTGAGCAAGTGATAGTTAATTTATTAACAAATGCAATGAAATATGGAAAAGGAAAACCCTTAGAGATTAAAGTTTTTAGCGATCATCTTAAAGAAAAAGCATTTTTATGTGTTAGCGACAATGGCATGGGAGTAAGCGAAGTTGATCAAGAAAGAATTTTTTCTCGTTTTGAAAGAGCTGTATCGCCCAATGAAGTTAGTGGGCTTGGATTAGGATTGGCCATTGTCAAAGATATCGTTGAAGCTCACCATGGTGAGATTCATCTCGAAAGTGAGGTGGGGGTAGGATCCACCTTCACAATCGCTTTAAAATTAATTCGGGCTAATTAAAAGTGCTATTTTTTAAATCATCAAATCCTTTTAATAAACTCAACATCTCGCGGGCCACATTGGTAGGTTCTGTATTGACTGGTGTTTTAATGTGACAAGTTCCCAAGATAGGAGTTCCATCTGCTTCATATTGACATTGCACACGGGCGTTGCAAGATGTGAAATCACACATTAATTCATTTCCTGGATGAGATTGATAGACTAAATCAAAGCGTTCAATGGCACTTTGGATACCTGAAACACATTTATCAAAATAAGTTTTATCTTTGGCTGTTGAGCAGAGCCAGTCGAATGCAACAGTTTTGAAATCATCAATGCTTGAGCTCATGTTGATGGGGATGACGGATGGAAATGACAGTAGTGAATTCGCCATTCCACGTTCACATCGACCATCACTATTATTAAATTTGCAGAAAAATTTATTGAAACTTAAGCCACCTTCAATAAAATGTCCCCAAACTGAATTGTATTCTAAGCGTGAAGGTTTCATCCGAACACAAACTCCTAACTTGCAAGACATAGCTTGAGTATAAGAGGTTTTGTTAATCTCTACATAATTTCCTTTTGTCCAATCGTCTTCTTTATACCAAAAACCATCAGATTCAATTCGCTCAAACATTGAACTCGTCAGTGCTCCCGAGACGGGAAGTTTTAGTATTTCACTTAACTCGGGGGCAATATTAAATCCTGTATTGCATGCATTCAAAGTCACATAAGCATTAGGTAGGAAGTGGTCACGCAATATTTTCAATGCTGCGTAATTATCACCTGGGTAAAAGGCAGCATTCATGTCTCCGATTTTCATCGCCCATGGAGATGAGTGACCAAAAAAATCAAAGCTCGCGATTTTATCAAACGCCAACATTTCTTTGAGCATATTCTTAGCTTTGAATTTTTCTAAAACTTTCTTAATAATTAAAATTGAATATTTTTCAAAGACTTGATCATCAGTTGTGTTCAATACATCAGGACTGCTTAAAATTACAACTTGATGATCAGGATAGAGTTCTTTATAGCGGTAGGCATGTGAAACTCCTGCTTGGAAAAACTGATCAGAATCTTCTTTGACTGCAGAGCCGACAACAATGATGTGAGTTATCTTTGTTGTATCGACAATTAAATCTTGAAAAAGACCTACGCGGTATTCGGTACTCGGAAAATCTTCAGAAGAGGAATGAGCACGATTAAAAATTATTAGATATGTCATTAAGAAAAAAAAGAAAGAAATAATTTTGATGTTCATAAAACCTACCTGCATTAAATACGTGAAGTTTTTTTCTCAAGAAAATGGTATGCCCCCTTTTTATTTTGGAAAAATATATAAATGCGTACGAGACCAGCGAGTCAAATCTATAACTAGAACGTTTTTTATTGATAATAAAAATCTCTGACAAAATGACTTGGCTAATGCTGTGATGATTGAGCATGATTGTGCTGGGTAATTCATCAAAGGAGTACGCGCATGATTCAAAAAAAATATATTTCTACAATTCTTTTTCTCACGCTCATAACATTTGGTTGTGGAAAACAAGATTCTGAAAATACGAACAGGAGTGGGACAATCTCCCAGACGAAAACACCTATAAAATTAAATCCTCTCAATTTAGGAGAAGCCGCTCCCTTTGCTGTCCTTGCCTATGCAAGTATATCTTCAAATTCAAATTCAATAATTAATGGAAAGGTCGGTTTAAAACCCGGTACGCATGACATGATCAATTTAGATCCATCTGAAGTTCGAGGAGGGGCAATCGATATTATGGGAAGTGACGATGATACGATTCCACTAAATCTTTTAAGTATTGCGAAAGTTGATATGGTTGGTGCTTATACTAAAGCTGCTTCATTAATTCCTGACTCAGATAAAATTGGAATTTTCGAAGGGATTATAAATGGAAAAAAATTAGAACCGGGTGTCTATAAATGGAATCAAGGTTTATCTATTACTGAAGATTTTACCTTATCTGGCAAAAGCAATGATGTATGGATTTTTAAAATCCCTGGACACTTAAAAATTAGTTCGGGAGTACATATGATTTTAAATGGTGGTGCCAGTGCTAAGAATGTTTTTTGGCAAGTAGCGGGAAGTGCAATTATAGAAAGCAATAGTGAAATTGGTGGAACTATAATCGCGCAGCAATTTATAGATTTAAAAGATCATGTTATTTTAACTGGTAGGGCATTCGCAAAAAATGGTTATGTGAATTTAAGTCATACCACTATAAATATTCCTTAAAAAAGAAAGGCCCTCGTCAGGGCCTTTTTTTATTGAGCGTAGATTAACATTCCGCCTTTTATTCGATTGATCACCTCTACACTGTAGCGAGGATCAAGTGCGGGACATCCCCAACTTCGCCCAATTTTACTCCCCGGCTGGACATAATCCGCGGGGTGAATAACAATTTCTCTACTTCTGGCATTTGAGTTTGTAGTTGAAAGACCGTCAAGCTTAAGTGAGTATCCATGACTACCTTCATATGTCTCAGCGGTTAAATAAAAACCCTGAGAGCTCTTTTCTGATCCAGGTTCGTTTGAAAATATAGTTGCATACCCATCATAAT
>CANFHC010000029.1 GCA_947446575.1 Bacteriovoracaceae bacterium
GAAAATATCCAACAACAAGAGGCCATTGGTCTCTTAGGTGTAAATTTGGTTTTTGCTGTTTACCATGACGTTCAAGACCGAGAAAACTTTATAAAAGGTTTAATGGATGGGCTAACAACTTCCAGAGTTCAAATCGACATGATACGAGTTTCAGGTGAAGCGTTTAAAGGTGTCGACTCGAGACTTTTGTGTCTTGAGCTTGTCAAAATGAAATTATGTGAAGCTGTTATTTTTGATGTTGATGGAGAAGTTCTTCAGGCATCTGATATTTTATATAAAAAAAACGTGCTCGTTCTTCGCGGAGGATACCGTCCACCAACTAATTTGAGTTTAGATATGTTGGAATGTGGACTTCATAAATTTAAAGATTCCCTCGAGGGTAGGGAAAAAGACAATACGATTGTTATCCCCGAAATAAGTATGTCACTTTTATTAGATCGTGGAAAAGTAGACAATGAAGATTTTCTCGCCAGAGTTGATTTACTTGCGGCCTTGGGCCTTAGAGTTCTCATTTCTAATTCAGAATCTTACAGCGACTTGAATATGTTTTTTACCAAGTACGCCAAGAAAAATATTGCCTTTGTCATGGCCTCATACAATCTTGAAGAGATTCTGAATCAAACAAAATACGAACAAGGGCGTTTTGGTTTAATTGGTTCACTCGGCACTCTTTTCGAACCACACACAAAGTTGTATATTTATCCTGCTTGCGATGACGATACCAGTGAGATTAAAACCATCGAGACCATGAACATCGCTGACGAGCTTTCATTTCTGCTTTTATTTCTTAAAGAGAATCATTTTATTGAAAACATCACGGATTATAATCCACAAGTTGTTTCAATTTGGTCTCGAAGAGTTTTAAAAATGATTCAAGATGGATCAGAGGGATGGGAGAAATTCGTTCCTGATTCTGTAGCTAAAACTGTTAAAAAGAAATGTTTATTTGGAGCAAAGTGCGATTTATGAAAAAATTATTATTATGTTCTCTCTTAGTTATTGCTTACACTCCGAACGCTTTTTCATGGGGAAAAACGGGACACAGAATAGTTGGTGAGATTGCTCAAAGAAATCTTTCTGCTAAAACGCTTAAAGCAATTCATGAACTTGCTGGTGAGGAAGACCTCTCTCGTCTTTCTACTTGGTCAGATGAAATTAGATCTGATCCTAAAATGGGATTCACGACTCCTTGGCACTATGTAAGTATTCCAACAGGGAAAACTTATTTTGAGCAAAAAAGAAGTAAAGAAGGTGACATTATCGAAGCTCTGTATAGATTTCAAGATACGCTTCTTGATCCAAAAGAGACTAAAGAGCATAAATTAGATGCCCTTCGATTCATGATTCATATGACAGGTGATTTACATCAGCCACTGCACGTTGGTTTAGCTGAAGACCGCGGTGGAAATTCTATCCGAGTAAAATGGTTTAAAACAGAAACAAATCTTCATACTATTTGGGACGAAGAATTAATTGATTTTGAAAAACTATCTTTTACTGAATACGCTAATTATTTAAATCATTTTTCAAAAGATGATAAAAAAGATTGGGAAAAGGGAACTTTCATGAATTGGGCCCAAGAATCTCAAGACCTACGCCCTAAAGTTTATGATCTTCCAGAAGGCGGAAGCCTTAGCTATGAGTATAGCTATAAAGTAAAACCAGTTATAGAACAGAGACTTAAGCAAGCAGGTTTACGCTTAGCTTACGTTCTTAATAAAATCTTTAATCAAGAAAAATTACCAAAAGACGAAATTGATCTTATAAAAAAAATTAAAGAAAATATCTAAGGTTTAATTGATATGATATTAGATAAAAAAATTCAAAGAGATGTTTTAATTGTAGATGACGACAAGAATATCTGTGAAATTTTAAGAGAATATTGCCATAATATGGGTTGCTTTAAAAACATAGTGTTTGCTCACGATGGAATTATGGCAACTCAAAAATTACGGAATCAAAAATTCTCCTTAATCCTTCTTGACATGAATATGCCTAAAAAATCGGGATATGACCTATTGGGAGAGTTTGACGGAAGTGCTCTCAATCAAAAAATGAATATTTTAATTGTCTCTGGTACCCTTGAGAAGGATCTAATTGCAAAAGTCTTAGGTCGTGGTGTTAAAACTTTTTTAGTCAAGCCCTTCGATGAGCCAACTTTTCAAGAAAGAGTCTTAAAAATATTAAGCCTTCAAGCTCCACCAAAAGCTTGACATAAATTCATTTGATCCCATCTTCTCCTATGGATAGAGATGTTTAAACACATTGATATAAAGGAGATTAAGATGAACAAATTTGATTCAATCACTGAAGGCTCCATCGCAATTGCTCAAGGTGAAGCTCTAAAGAGAAAAAATACCGAAATTTTTCCCGAACATTTAATTTATGGTCTGATGAATAATCCACAAACATTTTCAGCGCGTGCTTTGAAGAAATATTCTAAAGAGCTCGAGCGAATTTTAGGATTACTACCGACCGTTAAAACAAAAATGGAAATGGATCAACTTCGTGCCTCCTCGAAATTATCGGAGTGGTTAACCTATGCTGGCTCTCATGCCATACAGTCAGGGCGGCAAGAAACGACCGAGAAAGATTTGTTAAAATATATGCAACAAATCGTCCCACAATTTCAAATTGATTATAATTCTCTCTCAACTGAAAATGCAGATGAAGTTATTGAGAAGCCAGCCTTTTTAACTAATTTAAATGAGCTCGCTGAAAGTGGAAAGCTAGATCCAGTGATTGGTCGCTCAAAAGAAATTCGTGCAGTGATGGAAATCTTAGGTCGTCGTGGAAAAAATAATCCCGTTTTAGTTGGTCCTGCTGGTGTTGGTAAAACAGCAATCGTTGAAGGACTTGCTGATGCCATCGTCAAAGGAAAAGTTCCAGATGTTTTGGAAGGAAAGATTGTTTATTCGCTAGATCTTGGGTCCTTGATGGCCGGTACAAAATACCGAGGAGAATTTGAAGAGCGACTACAAGCTTTATTAAAATTTATTAAAGCACAAAATGGTCAGTCGATTCTCTTTATAGACGAACTTCATCAATTAGTTGGAGCAGGGCGGACTGATGGAGCAATGGATGCGGCCAATTTACTAAAGCCTGCTCTCGCTCGCGGAGAACTTCACTGTATAGGAGCGACGACACCAGAGGAGTATCAAAAATATATTTTGAATGACTCTGCTTTAGATCGCCGTTTTAGATCGGTTCCAGTTGATGAACCATCACAAGAAGATGCTATAGAAATTTTAATGGGAATTAGAGAAAAATTGGAGATTCATCATGGAATTAAAATATCTGACGACGCTATTTACAATGCTGTCTTTTTGTCTTCTCAATATATCACTGATAAAAATTTACCAGACAAAGCAATTGACCTTGTCGATGAAGCGTCTTCTGCACTGAAATTATCAGCGGAAGCAATGCCTGCTAATTTAGTTGAGCTTGAAGCTGAAATACGAACTAAAAAAATCTTTTCTAAATCTCAAAGCAAAAATAAAGAGATTGAATCAGAAATTAAAGTTTTAGAAACAGAGTTCGGTAAATTAAAAGCTGATTGGGAGCGCGATGTATTAAGTTTAAAACAAGTAACTGAAAATAAGCACCAATTAGAGCGAGCAAAATTTGAACTTGAACAAGCACAGAGAAATCAAGATTATGAGGCAGCTTCAAAGCTTAAGTATTCTTTGATTCCTGAATTAGAACAAAAATTAGAATCAGCATCTTACTCATGGATTTTATCAACTAAGGATATTGCTAATATTATTTCGCGCCAAAAAGGGATCCCGGTTGAGAAAATTTTAAAATCAAAACAGGAAAATATTTTAGGACTAGAAAAATTCTTAAAAAGTAAAGTTTACGGACAAGATGAATCCTTGCATGAGATCGCGGAAGTTTTAGTTACTGCTCATGCTGGGTTATCAGATCCTTCGAGACCGTTGGGATCATTTTTACTTCGAGGACCATCGGGGGTTGGGAAAACAGAAACAGCAAAAGCATTAGCTGAATTTATTTTTGGAACTCAAGAAAATCTTATTCGCTTTGACCTGTCAGAATTTTCTGAAAAACATTCCGTCGCAAAACTTATCGGAGCTCCTGCAGGTTATGTTGGATATGAAGAAGGTGGAGTTTTAACTGAAGCGATTAGAAGAAAGCCTTATTCTATTATTCTTTTTGATGAAGTTGAAAAGGCCCACCATGATTTTTCTGATATTTTACTGCAAATTTTAGATGACGGAAGGCTAACTGATAATAAGGGACGCACGATCGATTTTAAAAATACGGTCATTATGATTACGACTAACTCGAAAAATATTGAAGAAGATTTTAAGCCGGAAGTATTAGGTAGACTGGATGCTCTTTTAACTTACAAATCTCTTGATCAATCCATTATGAGAAACTTAATTGATAAACAAGTGATGCTTTTAAATCAACGATTAGAAAGCAAACATTTACGAATCGATCTTGACGATCAAGTGTATAAAGAACTTGCCATTCGCGGTTATGATCCTCGATTTGGAGCTAGACCACTTCAGTCGGTTTTTGGGCAAATCATCACTAGACCTTTATCAAGAAAACTTCTTCAAGGTGATCTTGCTTCTGGCGAATTACATGCTCATTGGACTGAAGATCAGAACAACCACGTAATGTTTCAATAAATTTGAAAATACATAAGAAAGAGTGACTTGTGGTCACTCTTACTTATGTTAAACTAAAAATAAATTTATAAGGATGGTTGCCCATGTCTGAAACAGTCCGATTAATGCCTAATGAATATCTTATGCGTGAAGGTGAAGAAAGTTCGGAAATGTATTATCTTCAAAGTGGAACCCTTGCCGTTTTTAAGAGAAAAGGCGATCAAGAGCATCAAATCGGGAGTATTATTTCTGGTGAGCTTGTTGGTGAAATGTCTTTTTTAGATAAACAACCGAGATCTGCTTCAGTTAAGGCCATGTCTGAGAGCATTCTTATTGTGATCCCACGAGAAACTCTAGAGCACACATTAGAAACAATGCCAAAGTGGTTCAGTGCTTTACTGCACACCCTTGCAGACCGCCTTAGAAAGGCCAATGCTCGTATTAGAATTTAATTCCCATCAAGCGCTCGATGCGCTCTTTTTCGTCTGCGGGAAAGGGGTTTTTCTCCAGAGAAAGATGAGTTAGAGAAGACATTTCTTTGAGCGTCTTAGGAATTGTTTTTAATTTATTGGCATCCATATTCAATCGTTGCAAATTATCTAACAATGCAAGTTCTTCGGGAATTTCACCGATTAAATTACTGTTTAAATCTAAGGTTTGAAGCTTGGGAAGATAGGGCAGGATTTTTTCAATAGTCGTTAAATAGTTTCGCCCAAGTATAAGGGTCGTAAGGTTAGTTTTTGTAAGCAAAAAAGGTAGTTCACTAATTCTATTATTTTTTAAATTTAAGTAAGTAAGGTTTGGAAGTTCAAATATTTCTTTTGGAATACTCGAAATCTTTGTTGATACAATTGTAAGTCTTCTTAGGTCTTTTAAAATAGAAATATCTTCAGGAAAATAAGAAAAATTGCCACCAATAATTTCAAGATCTGTGATATCCCACATATTTAATACTTCTATGGGAAATTGTTCTTGATCATTATCAAATTTTAAAACAATCTTTTTTTCATACCACATTCAATTATAAATCCTGAATATATTTATTTTGAGCGTCTACCAAAATGCACTTAGGTACTATAAGTCTATCACTATAAGCGTAACTGAAAATAATAACTTCATCACCTTTTTTTATTAAATGTGCTGCTGCTCCATTCATGCAAATACACCCAGTGCCTCGGGCCCCGGCAATGACATATGTTTCTAGTCTATGACCGCTGGTATTGCTCACAACTGTGACTTTTTGACCAGGCCAAAGATCGATTCGATCTAGAAGATCTTGATCGATTGTGATGCTTCCAATATAGGCTATATCGGCCTCAGTTATGGTCGCTTTATGAATTTTGCTTTGTAGTAACTCTCTTAACATATAACACTCTTATAAAATTTTATAAATTGGTAGGCCCCGGAATTCCTAAAAAATAAAGAATAGAAGTCATAGGTCCATGACTTAAATGTTGTTGGGCCTCTTTTCTAACAACATCTTTAGCGTGGAAAGCTATACCTAAGCCTGCCGTAGCAAGCATCGGTAAATCATTAGCACCATCACCAATGGCAACGACTTGTTCCAAAGAAATATTTTCTTGTTGAGCAATTAACTTAACTAAAATTGCTTTTTGGTTAGCATTGACGATTGTTCCAGTCACATGGCCAGTCAATTTTCCGTCTTCAATTTGCAGCTCATTAGCGAATGAGTAATCAAGTCCAAGTTTAATTTTTAGTGCGTCTGCAAAAAAATTAAATCCCCCAGAAATAAGTGCGACTTTATAACCTAGTCCTTTGATGGTTTTTATAAATTCTTCAACCCCTTGAGTGAGTGGAAGTTTTTCTAGTATCTCTTGCATGCGAGCAGTTTCTAAGCCTTTAAGTTTTGAAACGCGAAGTTTAAGGGACTCATCAAAATCAATTTCTCCATTCATTGCTCGATGAGTGATTTTTCTAACTTCTTCACCTACGCCACAAAGGTCTGCTAGTTCGTCGATAACTTCTGTCTGAATAAGAGTTGAATCCATATCGAAAACTATTAAGCGTTTATTTCTTCTAAAAACATTATCTTTTAAGAAAGCGACATCAATTTTATGTTTGGTAGAAACGTTCATTAAATGTTCTTTTAGTTTTTTAGTTTCTAAGTTTTTAGGAATAGATGTTGAGATTTCCATTGACGAAAATTCTCTAGGAGAAACTTTATCAATGCGTTCAATGTTGATTTTAAAATTAGCTAAAATTTGTGAAAGATCTGCTACGAAACTAGCAGTTACTTTTGTGGGAGATACGCAAGTAACAATAAATTTTTCACCTTCCATTTCTGGAGTTGAAATATTTTTTTCTACTACTTTATAACTGAGAGTTAATCCCATTAAGTTGGCGTCAAATAGTAAATCTTTTAAAACATTTCCATTCGTTGTTTTTTCATCTGCGTTTAAGCCCAAAACAAAACTTAGAGAAAGTAGACCGTGAGTAACGGCTTGTCCCATATCTAAAACATCGACAGAGTATTCGCTGATAATTTTCATTAATCGAGCTGTGATACCAGGACAGTCGGGCCCAGAGACAGTGACGAGAATAATTTTACCACTTAAGCTATTCACTTTTTATTTCCTTTGAGCTTTTGCAGCTTTTCTTTTGAGTTTATTTTCTTTTCTTAATTTTTGAATTTTTCTAGTTAGACCAACTGAATATTCAAGAGCTGAGTAGAGTGAAAATAGCGAAGCTAAATAAATAAGAATAATTCCCAAGAGTGGCATATTTAGGCCCCAAGGAATATCATTGGCCATCAAAAAGGGAATACCAACCATCTGTGATGCTGTCTTCCATTTTCCCAGAGTTCCCACTGGAACTGTTAATCCTTTTTCCATGGCCAGTAATCTTAGAGCAGTGATGTACATTTCCCTCAGAGTTAAGACTAAAACAATGAGCACATGAACGCGGCCCAATGCCAAAAGCATAATAAGGGTTGAGATGACTAAAAATTTATCTGCAATAGGATCTAAAAAAGAGCCGAAAACAGTAACAATATTTTTTTTTCTGGCGATATAGCCATCAAGAAAATCGGTGATAGAGGCAGCAACAAAGGTCCAAGCAGCAATATAGTTGAGCAGCTTAGTGTGATCGATGGCCCATGTATACGATGTAGTGGTGAAAAAAAGTGAAAGCAAAATGATCGGAATTAAAATAACCCGCAACATGGTCAATCGATTGGGAAGATTATCTATTTCCCATTCGTTAGGGTGATGAGTTCGGGGTTCGTTTGGCCCATGATCCATTTTTTTCCTTCTTATATAAAATTCAATCCTATTTTAACCTATTAAGAGACAGCTTTCAAAATAAATGCAAAAAATCTGGTCAAATACTTATTGAGGAGACGCAAATGGAGAGGCACTTAAGTTTAATTAAAACTGATTATCAAGAACTAGAAAAAAGAGTGTTCCCGCGCTTTCCATTTGGTTTCATGATTTTTCGAGAAGAAAGTTCAACTGGTGAAACGGGAAAAATGGCTTTTGAAGTTAAAGATATTTCTCTTTCCGGAATGCAAATATCTTTCAAAGATGGAACGCACTCTTATGCGCAGGGAACTAACATTATTGGCAATCTTCAATGGCGTGGAGCTACGGTAAAAGTTAAAGGCAAAGTACAATGGATTAGAGAAGCATGCATTGGCCTCTCATTTGATTCGAGCATTAGCTTTGAAGAAAAAATGCGCACATTTTTATCATTTGATAATATTGTTTCGCATATTAAAGCACTTCATAATAATGAATTAACTCTCGACCTGCCTAATAATTTAAAATACTGGCTTAAATCAGATGGGGTTCTTGAAATTTTTGTTTGGGAACATACTTCAAGTGGGATTTCTCGCTTTCAAATTCTTATGATGGAGCATTTCATCGAATGGGAAGAAGGTGTGGGTCTGCGAACTGGTAAAATAATGACTCAAAGAGATTTAGATACTCCATTGGCCCTAGAAGATGAATTTGTTTTTCATATCGATGAAGGTGCCGTGGAAGAAAAAATTGAAATGGCCTTAGGCGTTGTTAGAAAAATTTCATCAGAGCATCTGCCTCTGGAAGCGCGAGATTTTTTAGTTTATAAGCTAGGCGGATAAAGCTTAACACTTATTGATTTACCTTTTATAATTAGTGGCGGCTCATAAATTTTTTTTTGGGACGCCACTTTTTTTTGGAGAGATTTACTATGAACCGCAACCTAGCCTTAGAATTTGTTCGCGTTACTGAAATGGCCGCTATCGCTTCTGCAAGACTCATGGGAAGAGGAGATGAAAAAGCAGCTGATCAGGCAGCAGTCGATGCAATGAGAGCAATGTTGGACTCAGTTGATTGCGACGCTACAGTTGTTATCGGTGAAGGTGAGCGCGATGAAGCTCCTATGCTTTATATCGGGGAAAAAGTAGGAACTGGAAAAGGTGCAGAGTTAGAAATCGCCTTAGATCCGCTTGAAGGAACAACTGTGTGTGCGACCGGTGGATACAATTCTATTTCGGTTATGGCGATTGCAGAGAAAGGAAATTTCTTGCATGCACCAGACACATATATGAAAAAAATTGCTTGTGGTCGCGAAGGACGTGGATTGATCGATATAAACGAAACACCAAAAGAGAATTTAAGAAGATTAGCTGAAGCAAAAAAATGCCGAATTGCCGATTTAACGGCAATCGTTTTAGATCGGCCAAGACATAAAGAACTTATTCAAGAAATTAGAGATGCAGGTGCTCGTATTCAGCTCATCGGTGACGGAGACGTGTCTGCTGCCATCGCTTGTTGTGAACCTAATTCAGGTGTGGATATTTTATTTGGCATCGGAGGAGCTCCAGAAGGAGTTCTAGCAGCAGCGGCGATGAGATGTATGGGAGGAGACTTCCAGGGAATTCTTCAGTGGAGACACGATGAGGAAATTGCTCGGGCCAAGAGCATGGGGATTACAGATCTTAAAAAAGTTTTTAAACTCGATGACCTTGCTCGCGGAAATGTTATGTTCGTGGCAACTGGCGTGACGACTGGAAATTTTCTTCGTGGAGTAAGATTTAAGCCATGGGGAGCAATTACTCATTCAATCGTTATGCGCTCAAGCTCTGGAACAGTTAGACATATCGAAGCGGAACATCACTTCGATACAAAACCACGTTACTAAAAATTGAAATTTTTATTTTTGATATTATCTTTAATATTTTATGGAGAAAATGTTATGGCAAATGCTACAAGAACTGAAGTGGTCGATGTGGATATCAATAAACTTTATGCTACAATCGTCGACTACGCAAAGTACCCAGAGTTTGTGGATGGAGTGAGTGGAATAAAAGTTCTCTCGCAAAACGATACTTCGGCCAAAGTTGAATACAGTCTTAATATGATTAAGAGTTTTAAATACATCATCAATACAAAACAAGAAAAGCCTACGAGAGTTTCATGGACACTTGATTCAGGTGATCTTTTTAAAAAAAATGATGGAGAGTGGAAACTTAAAGATCTTGGCAATGGAAAAACAGAAGTGACATATAGCCTAGACATCGATTTTAAAATGTTTGCTCCTAGTTCAATCTTGTCAGCACTTACTGAAAAAAATCTTCCTGTTATGATGAACTCTTTTTTTAAGAGAGCTAAAATATGAGTGAAAAAGAAAAAAAAGATTCTCATATCGGAGACATCATTAAAAAAGTAGTTTCGGTTGGAGTGGGCGCTGCTTTCATGACGGAAGAATCAGTAAAAAAGATTTTAGAAGATCTTCCTCTTCCTAAAGATATAGTTTCGGGCCTAGTTCAAAATGCTAAAGGCGCTAAAGAAGATTTTACTAATGGTATTAGAGAAGAAATCAAAAGTTATCTCTCCAAAGTTGACGCCGCTAAAATAGCGACAGAAATTTTGGATCGTTATGATCTAGAAGTTGAAGCGAAATTTAAGTTTAAAAAGAAACACGAATAAAAAAATGAAAAAGGACCTAATTGCTAAAAATTTAAGCACCCTTAAAAAAGAGATCTTGGGTGCTCACTTAGTTGCAGTAACAAAGTATTCACCCGTTGAAGATGTTGTCATGGCCTATGAAGCTCACCAATACGATTTCGGTGAAAACCGCGTTCAAGATTTAAGCGAAAAAGCCCAGGTCTTTAATGATCTTGGTTTAAATAAAGTGAAATGGCATTTTATTGGTCACTTGCAATCAAATAAAGTTTCGGCGCTTTTAAAAATTCCACACCTATACGCCATTCATTCCGTGGATTCTTTGAAGCTGCTTGAAGAGCTGATTAAAAGAGAAAGTGATTTTACTGGATCTGAGCTAAAACTTTTTTTCCAAGTAAAAACTTCTAAAGAAGAAGAAAAAACCGGCTTTGAATCAGCCGAAGAACTCGATTTGGCCATTAATCTGATCCAGGGAAGAGCTCATACCAAATTAAAATTTTTTGGACTCATGACTATGGGAACGATAAGAACAACTGAATTTGAAGCAGAGGCTTCACGGTGTTTTAAAGACCTGGCCAACATTGCTCAAAACATAGAAAAGAAATACAATCTTAAAACTCGCTTGAAGCTATCTATGGGGATGAGTCAGGATTATAAACTGGCACTTGCGGCAGGGGCGGATTATATCCGTGTTGGTTCAGCAATCTTTAAGTAAGATCCTATAAATTTTTCATAGCATAAAACAGCTTTTTTTGAATCTGCTATAGTGCGCGCTATGAAAACAACAAAACTAATAGTTTTTATCTTTATTTCACTAACAGCAGCTGCTGAAGTTCCAAAGACTCCAGTTGTAAAATTCTCTGATGACCAACGAGTTTGCGAAAGTATCTCTTCGAGCGAAATAGCAACTTATACAAGACTAATTAAAAAATTTGGTGGAACAAGCTCGCCGAGCGAAAAACTCGCTCGCAACGAAGAAGGACTTCAATCTTTTATCGATAAATCTGGTATCCGTTATTTCAGCGCTTCAGAAATCATGACTCCTAATCATGAAGCTGATGCCATTAAATGTGGAATAGAAAACTTAATCCCACCTCAATGTATCTGGTCCAATGGGGCAGCACTCATGAGCATTTTTGAGCGCATTAGAGAGCAAATCGCAGGACCTATAATGTTCCGCAATTGGTGGAGACCAACTTGTTATAATTCGCAAGTTGATGGAGCTAAGGCCTCTGATCACTTGCTTGCTAAGTCTTTTGATATCGATTTTAGAAAGCCTCATGACCGTGCGGTGGCCGCAAAATTTCTTTGTGACGAGCTTTGGAAAAAAGGTGAAAACTTGCAAGTGGGTATAGGTTGCAATAGTTTACATGTGGGGCTGGCCTCTCCAAAAGGGAAGAGATTTTGGGTTTACTCTTCTATGGAGAATTGCCCGGTGAAAAATATCGATAGCTGCTGGCAGCTGTAAATATCGATTTATTAGATAGATGGCGTCTGCATTTTCTATGAGGATAAAGAGCGGCCTTAAGCTATATTGTGTCAAAACAAATCAAGTGAGGATCATATGAGTGTACAAAATAAAGGCATTAGAAAAGTTCCAGAACTAAGTTTACTAAGTTACGTAAATGGAACATCAGCTGATCAGATTAAATTTGTTGATGATATCTTTTTAGGTCTTAAAGATTACGGATTTATTATTTTAAAAGAGCATACGATTGAGCAACAAAAAATTGATCGCGCTTATGAATTAGTTAAAACATTTTTTAATCTTCCACTTGAAACAAAATTAAAATACAAAATGGATAATGGCGGTCAACGCGGTTACACTCCGTTTAAAACAGAACACGCTAAAGATAATAAAAATCCTGACCTGAAAGAATTTTGGCATGTTGGTCGCGAGCTCCTTGCATCTTCTCAGTATCTTGGTGTTTATCCTGAAAATGCATGGCCTACGGAAATCGCTGAATTCAAAAATATCTTCATGGAGCTCTACGAAGCAATGGATACAACTTCTCAAATTCTTCTTGAGGCCATAGGTCGTGGATTAGATCTTCCTGCTACATATTTTAACGATATGATTGCTGATGGAAATTCTATTATTAGAACAATTCATTACCCGCCTACTAAAGGTGAAGATACAAAAAATTCAATCAGAGCAGCTGCCCACGAAGATATCAACCTTATCACTATGCTAGTTGGAGCAACTGATTCAGGCCTGCAGTTATTAGAGCGCGATGGAACTTGGTTAGATGTTAATTCTCGCCCAGGTGAAATCGTTGTTGATACAGGGGATATGATGTCGAGAATTACAAACAATATTCTTCCATCGACAACTCACAGAGTAATTAATCCAAGCAGTGATGCTAGTGCTCGATACTCAATGCCGTTTTTTGTTCACCCGCATTCAAAAGCAATACTCTCTTGTATTCCATCTTGTGTTGGAGAAAAAGCATTGTTCCCAGATATTACTGCTGGAGATTTTTTAACTCAGAGATTAAAAGAAATTGGATTGTATAAGTAAAATAGAAGGCTGCTTGATGCAGCCTTTTTTTATCTAAAATCGAAGACCGATTGTAAATTTCAAATTGAGCATATTTGTTACTTGTTCACTGGAATCAGAAAAATTTTCGTGGGCGCTTAATGATTCAACTGAACCTTCAAAAATCATCGCTACAGATGGAGTAAAAGGCATCAAATATCCAATGCGAGCTTCCGGAAGAAGTGTAACTGTTCCTGAACTTATCTCTCCATTTACTGTTGTTTCAGACTTTCCAATTCCAGCAGCCAGTGTGAGGTAAATATTATTTTTATCAGTTGAAAAATTTAATAAGTGATAAGTTGTTGCAACGGTTAACATTGTTCTATGAGTTGGAATATCGAGTTGTACACCTGATAGTCGATAAACTTCATTATCAATTCTTCCACCAACAGTCATTTCAAATTCTGGCATAAAACGATAGTTATAATCAATTGCAAAAGTATAACCTGTGCGATTTGTATTTTTATCAGTGCTTACATCAGACGACGACTGAGAAAGACCACGATTTAAACTGGCCCGCATTGAAAAATTATTGCTGCTTCTAAATTTTCTAAAAACTTCATAATAATTAACAGCAGGAGTGAGGTTATTAACGTCTCCCACAATATCAAGCGCCACATTTCCATAGGCGTGGGAGTTGTAACTTATAATTTCTTCTTTATTAAATGGAATATTCACATTGGGATCAATAGGAACCCAGAGAGAATAATTGCGGTTAACTTCTTGCGCCTTACAAAGAATACTGACATTATCGTTAGCATAAATAATTTCTTGTCCCTTTAGCACTCCATCTTTTACTCCACGAGCAACAACAAAAGAGTGACGATCTTTTGAGACGGTTTGCACGACCATTAATTCTTCACGCGGAGGCTTTTCAGCTCCAAAAAGTGAATAACTCAAGAAAAGCAAACTCAAGATGAAGGTTAAATTTTTCATAATATAAGTAGTCTACCAGAAGCATTGCCAATAAAAAGACTCATATTTTCTACCTAGTTGAAAATGCAATTTACAGGCATAAGGACGTAACTTATGGCAAATTTTAGGCTTTTTTAGGAAGAGAAAAAGATGCGGTCATTTATACCAGACAATAGTAGTAGGGGATAAACTATTAATGTTCCTTAAAGATTGTCTCTAAGACTTCGATAAGAAAGATAAGGAGTACCACAATCAACTATATGATAAAGACGGGTAAGTTTATTCATATTCTTTTTTTCTGCGCCATCACGCTTGTGATGAGTGCGTGTGTACCTAAGGCCACAGAGACTAAAGCTGTTTGTGGAACGAACCAAGCTTTTAATAGTGTGACTCGCAGTTGTTATAACACAATTGAATTGAGAACGAAGCCGGTTGCGACTTCATCTGCATTTAATCTTACTCAAGAAACAGCAAGCACATTGACTCTTTTATATACTGATACAAATAAAGACTCTGCAATCTCTTGCAGAATTACAACTTTTGATTCAAGTAAAATTGAAATTATTTCTCCACAAGTTTTAAATGGAAATATTTTTGCACAAACAGATCTTATATTCGATTCGGCCCAAGAGATAAGAAACGCTTTGAATGCTGGGGTCGATAAAATGACTGCCGATGGATATGTAACTGCAATGCAAACAGCTATGGCGAAGGCCAAAGCAACTTTTACTTATTCCACTTTAACTACTCAACTTGGATTATTTGAAACTGCTGCCAATAATCTTTTAACTTTAGTCTCTAATAATGGTTACGTAGCATCAATTACACTGGTGAAATATTACTATGATCTAACACTCACGAGACAAATTAATTACAATTTAGCTAAAACCTCTGTGCTCAATCGATGTAGTTGTAGTGGAGGAATATGTACAACTACGGTAGTGCCGAGAATGCGGATAAATGGAGCTGCAGGTTTTACTTATGCGATAACAGATATCGATGGTGAAGGAGATGCAAGACCTGTTGCCCTTACTATTGCTGCCACATCTTCATCTTCAAATTATTTAAAACCAGCTGTTGAATCTAGTTATATTTCGACATTTGTTGAGAGCGCGACTCCATATCCTTCTTCTTATTCTTTTAGTCTGCCAACACCCAGTGATTATTTTACGGCCTCGGCATTTACTTATTCTTTTACAAAACCAGTTGCCTCTTTTTATTTTCCAACATTAGCAATGACTAAAACTTATGTTCCTACTGATTCAGGGTTAGGAAAAGTGACAGATTGTTTAGGGCTTGGCGGATCAGCATTAACAGATACGAGTTGTATTTTTATTCCCAATAGTGGTGATTCTAACGATTCTATTACTCCTGCCTTGGCCCAAACACCACTGATTAATGATTTAGTTTTTAAAGCAAAAGCAGAAGGGACATTTGCTAATAATTATACAGTTCAGTATTTTTCTCTTACAAATCTTCCAGAAAATTTTGGATTAGTCTCAATGTCTTATCCAGATACTTTCGTTCGAGTTAATGGAAACGCGATCCAAATTTATCTAGTAAAAGGAATTACATCTTCAACTGATATTAAAAATTTAATTAATGCTGACATGAAGGCAAAAGCATTAGTTGCAGTTACTGGTGGTGCATTAACAACATTTCCAGATCCGGCAGTTTCAACACCCTCAGCAGTAAGTCTGTCTGGAGGAACTGATGCTTTTGATACTGTGTCTTTTTCAGTAAACAATGGTTTTGCTAGTTCAACAAATGCTGCAACAGTAATGTTTAAAATGACTCCAGTTGAAGACGCTCCACTATTTAATTCTGTCGCAAGTACGAGTGTAACAGCAGCAGAAGATTCGGGTCAAATCACAATTAATTTAACGGCTACATATTCAGATGCAGAAAATAATGTTGATTCATGTGATGTGGATCCAATATCATCAGCGTTGTTTTTAACAAACTTCACAGTGGACTCTTGTTCATGTACCGCAAGTCCGTATCAATGTATTCTCAAAGTTACTCCGGCCACAGATGTCTCGAGTACAACTCCTTATACACTTTATTATCGAGTTGGAAGTGTTGGTCAGTTTACTGGCTATAAAGCCTATAGCGTGAATGTGACTCCCGTTAATGATGCTCCAACGATTAGTGCTCCAGGACTACAAACAATTCCAGAAAATACTTCGACAGTTCCATCATCAAGCTTTGCAACTGTTACAGTAAGTCCCGGCGGTGGAGGTTTCGAAACGTCTCAAAGTTTAGCCCTTACTGTAACAAGCGATCGTCCTACTCTAATTCCTAATACTCCATGCCAAGGCTATACTCCTGGAGCTGGAACACCAATTGGAAGTTTTACTCCAGGAGCTATTGGAGATTACTATTTTGATACGACTAATAAAAAATGTTACAAATCGACAGGGACAACAAATACTGCATGGGGTTTATATCCATCATTAACAGCCTTTCCAAAATGTCTGTATGAATCTTTCGGCCAAGGAACACCAAGTGTGACTCCTACGGCCGCTGGTAAATATTATTTAGATACGTTTAATAACATTTGTTACGTCTCAACGGCGGCTACTGCCAGTTCGTGGATAAAGGACAATACGTTGACAAATTTTTATGTCGCCTTTGTTCCAGTTTTAAATCAATCGAGTGCTCCTGTAACAAATATTACTATGTCACTAAAAGATACTGGTGGTGGAACTGATACAACTGCGGGAGCTTTTACCATTTCAGTAACTCCTGTTGATGATCCTCCAGTTTTTACTGCAAGTATACCGAGAGTTGATACAAACGAAGGCGGTATGGTTGTCGCTGGCCCATTTAAAGTGGATGAAGATTTAGGCAGTACGGCTGATGAAGATATTCAAAACATTCATATAAGTGCGATCACTTCTGATAATACAAGCGTTCTTGCCAATGCGACGAATTCTTACTTAACTAGCTCTATAAAAGTCTTCTATGATTTAAATGATAATGGTGTTCAAGATTCTGGAGAAGAAAGAAACTTGAGTGACTCTCTTGATATACCAAGTGCTGATGCAAAACTGCATGCGTTTTATTTAAAAATTTATCCAATCGCAGGTGTTTCTGGCAACTCGAATATTACAATTACTGTTAATGATGATGGAGGTGCTCTTGCAACTCACTCAATTACGAAAACATTTTCATTAATAGTTCACTCAGTGGCAGCTCTTCATGGTGGTTGGGCCAATATTTCTGCAACAGGTTTAAAGACAGATAAAAATGGTGCACCTGCCTCTGATTTAGATGTCGTTTGTAATTTTAATTTATCAGGTGAAACACAAAAATGTAATTCGAATCAAGATTGTACTGGATCGGGAAGTCCCGCTGCCTCAGTTCTTCCATCTGCGGCCAATATATTGTATTGGGATAGCGGAAATAAAAAATGTTATCGCAGTACTGGAACAACTGTTTATTCTTGGTTAGATTTAAAAACGACTTGTCCGATAACTAGAGTGGCCGGTGTGAATTGGATTAGTTCAACTCCATATACACCATCAGCGGTAGGACAATATTATTTTGATCCATCAGATAACACTTGTTATGTCAGTACGGGAACAACTGTGACTGATTGGATTGCTTACGTTCCTGCAAAAATAACACTCGCATGGAATTCATTTAATATTACTGGCTCAGGTGCAGACGCTACTGTAACTCAATCAGGTTGGAATGTTTACAGAAGAGAAGCAGGTAGAGATTATGATTTTGTTAACGGATACTTAAAAAATGCAGACAAAAGTATTACTGGAATGACGTTAACGAATGCATCGATTAGAACTTTTACAGATACAACCGCTGTTGCTGGAAAAGTTTATTATTATTTAGTCCGCCCGGTTGATAGTCGTACTTCACCGACCTCTGCTGCTCACTTAACGATTAGCACTTCAGAAATATTTTCTGAAGTACGAATTTTGGCGCCCACTGAAAATTATACTTTTGTTCATCGATGGATGGTTAACCAAGAAATTTGTAATAATATGCATATGACAACTTCAACGTCATTACCTAACCAAGTTGATCCAACTCACAATTATAGATGCCCTTATAAAGGTCCAGGAGAGTCGGCAACATATCCAGGATATTATGATATTGGAAAAGATTTATTAGTTGATATTGCTGAAAGTGGATGCCCTTATACAGCGTCTCCATCTTGTACAACAAATGGATGCATAGGTATTGGAGCTCCAAGTTCAATGTCTGCTGATGCTGCTGGGAATATTTATTATGACCGCAGCTCTGGAGTTTGTTATTTAGCTAACTCAGTTACTTCTGGGGATTGGACAGAATTTAATACGGCCACTCAGACTGTTGCGAGTGTCACCAAATTAAATACATCTCTCAATGCTCCTTTGGTTAATATCACTGAGGCAAGTGCAGCCGCGATTTGTACGAATCGTAAGGTGGGAACAAAATTAGCGACAGCACTTGCTGGTCCTACTCCGCTTGTTGCGGCTTCAACATTAGCGCTTCCAAGTAAAAAAGAATACATCGCTTATTCAGCTGCCCCATTTGCAATGACCGATGCTCTTGTAACAGATTTAGAGCAAGGCTTTTCATTAAATGTTCAATCTCGTTGTAACTCTGCCAACGCTAACGGAATAGATACGGCCTTTAATGATTCACCAATTCCTTCGACGAGTTTTATCTATTCATTACCGGGAACTGCTTCATCCGGAATACGATCGATTTATACCGGTTCTGTAAAATGGGCCAATAATTTCTCGACTGAAACTTGTAGTTCTCGATATGGTATTCAAGATGTGTACGGTAACGTTGCTGAATGGGTTAAGGATAAAATGACTTGTAATGCAGCCAATTATATTTGCACTTCTGTAGCAGGTGCTTCTGGAACTGAATTGGGGCGATATGATTTTTCTTCGGGAACTTATACCAACACTCCATCAAATCCTTACGCATTTGATAATGTAGTTGGTCCTTTTAATGACATAAGTGCTAATTCGATTCCTGATGCTGGTGATGGATTTTTAGATAATTGGGATTTTAGAAATGAGCTTTATGGCGCCGGTAAATTCAGTTTCCCGATGGGAATGCCAATCTTTGTAGATATTAATTCAGGTGTGCTTGCTAGCTCTGTTGCTTTACCATTTTTATTGGATATTGGACCCACGGCCGGTATCACAACTTCACAACTGCATGAAGACGGATTGATAGTCAATGGTGCTGCGATCAATAATAGCGGATCTAACCCAACTCAAATTGGAACGTTTGCTCAGGGGGGAAGTTATTTATCTGGTAATCGTTCAGGTCGATATTCATCTGAATTAGTTCCCGATGCTACTGCATTATCAAAACGTCCAGACATTGGCTTTAGATGTATTCTTCCAATTGCTCCGGCCAATTTTCCAGCTGATAGTATTCATCCGTATTCAGCCTACTAACGTTTAATATTTGAATTCCTCTAAAACTCGCGTTACCATTTTAGTATGTTTTCATTACGATGACTTTTTTTTGGTGATTTTGCTATTGTTTATATGAAAGTTCCACTGACAAGAAATTTTCTCTATGCCAGTGTTTGTTTGTTTGTTACTTGCTGCTTTTTTTATTTTTAAATAACGACTTAATACATAGGGAGTTTTTATGGGGAAGGTCATAAGCTTCATTAATCAAAAAGGTGGTGTCGGTAAAACGACCATGGCCTTTAATGCGGCCCACGCGCTCGCTAAAAATGGACATAAGGTGCTAGCAATAGACCTCGATCCACAGGCCAATCTTACACTTTTATTTAAAGCTGAAAATGATCCCAATATTTATCAATTACTGGTTAATTCAGTTAAAGAATTAAAAATGCTTCACGCCCCAGCAATGCTGAGCTCAGTTTTAAAACGAGGTTCTGTGGATTTACTGCCGGCAGGCCAAGAGCTTTCTGGTTTTGATTTAACTGTTGCTGGTATCAATGCTCCAAGACAACTTGTTCTTCGTAAATTTATGGAAGTGAATGATCTGCGTGATCGATACGATTTTATTATCATTGATTGCCCACCAACGCTGGGGCTTTTAGTAATCAACGCACTTTGTGCGAGTGATGGAGTCATCGTTCCTTTTAGACCTGATGATTTTTCTCTTAAAGGGCTTGAGCATTTTTATCAAGTGATTGAAGATATCGCAGATATGGGAATAGTCAAAGCTCCAGAAGTATTCTTGCATGTCCCTAATTTAGTAGATCTACGCCGCAAACAAGAAAGTGATGATTTGGCAAAAATTATTACGTCTATAGATTCAGAATTAGGTGAGGGAAAAGTATTCTCTCCTTTTCTTAATAAGGCCGGTCTCGTAAAATCACTTTCAAGTAGAAAATCAGTTTTTGATTTTAAAACGCAAGAATTTAGCGAACTTCAGGAGAAATTCAGTGGAGTCGCAAAAAAAATTGAGGAATGGTCATATGAGCACATCTAATCCTAAAAAAAGTACGAACCCATTATACGTTGTCAGAAGTAACGGAGTAGACGTGGAAGAAGCTAACGGTATCTTAGAATTAATTCTCAAAAAAACGGGCCTGGATAAAATGATTCCAGTGCTTGAATCGTTTATGCAAATCATACTCTCACAAGTTCAAACCTATGCCGTTTTTATTGAAGTGAAAAAAATGTTTGATAAAGTTTTTGAAAAGGTTATTGAACTTCTGTTTCAAATTCAACAAATGACGGCGAAGAAAAAAATTTAAAAAGCTCCAAAGAGTGGAATTCCAAATGAGAGTCCCCACATTTTGATCTCGCTTTTGTCATGGCCCCATTTAATATAATTGAGTTCTAAAAAATTAGATTTTCCATAACGAAGCCAGGCATTCGTATAGCTTTCCGAATTTGTCGAAAGAAACATTCCATAAATCAAATTATAGTTTTCGATAAATGCATGTTTATAGATAACTTCAAAACCCTGAGGATAAATCAAACGAAAGACGGTTGGATCAGATTTTGAATATCTGTAGTGCAGACCTTGAAATCCTAGAAGAGCGTTGATAAAAACTCGTCCATCTAAAGCTGAAGCCAGATCGTAAGAAAAATACAATCCAGAGTTATTAAAAAATGTTTTGGAGTATAAAAGCGCATCGAAAGCTCTAAAAGAAGCTGTGTCATTAAGATCGTATTTACCATAAATCATCAAGCTCGGAGCTATATTTGCGTTTTGAGTAGCAGAAGATTGTTTGCTTTCATAGATGTAGGGGCCAAATCCAAAAGATGTTTTTAATCGGTATAGGCGATCGGGAATAAGTGCCTGGAGTTTTATTGTTTTTTCATCTTCATTAATCCCTTTAACTTTCATTTCCACCAAAGAATTGTCTTCTAGATAAACCGTGAAGGGAGGTTTCGTGTCGTTTACGGTGCGAATGTTTGTCGAGCTAAAAGTGATTTCAAGGCGGGGAGTTTCACTACCCAATGTTCCTAGGCGATTCATCTTGCACCCCACTGAGAGGTATTCGTTATCTAGGCCCATAAGTTTTAAATTATAAGGAAGGCAAGAGTAGTCGATTAATTGTTTTGAGAGAGCATCTTTAGGAGCGTGGGCCTCTACAACTATTTTATCCAGAAGAGTTTTTCCTTCAAAGACAAAAATTGTTTCGGGGTTAAAAAGATCAACATAGATTTCTGTCTCTACATAATTCTTTTTTTTAACTGGAATAATGGCTTTATTTTGATAGTTGAGATGAACAAGCGCTTGATTTTTATTAATGTAGATTTTTAAAAGTGCTCTTGGAACTAATAAATTATTTTCATTTCGTATCCATTGAACAGAAGATGGATTCCAGCGAGAAGTAACCAAAGGGCTATCGTGGTGAATAAAAAAATCTTCGAGCTTTACTTGTACGCGCGATTCACCGATGGAAAATCGACCTAAGTTAAATGTTTGAGCGAAAATGCTATCAACGATCAAACAGTAAAAAATAAAAACTAATACTCTTGATTTAATCATTTTTTATCGTGAACGAATGCGACGGTTACTAGCTTGTTTTTCAGACTTTACAGGGACTAGAATTTCTGGATTTGTAATAGGTCTTTCAGTAGCTGAGTTTTTAACTCCTACCGCATCGTAAACGAAATCATCGTTTTGCGCTGAGGCCGATTCTTGATTTGTGATTTGCTCAGCACGGTTAAAAGTAGCTTCGTCTTTCGCTTCAAGTAATCTAAGTTCTGCTTCAAATGCATTATCTCTTGTGTTGTCCAAAGCTGCTCTGGAGTATTGGGGGGCAAAAGTCAGAAGAAGAGCACTAAATAAGTATTTTTTCATGGGTTAAGTTTTTCACAAAAATTCCTTTTTTAAAAGGGCCTATTTGCTGGGGCCATGCTAAAAAACAGTATGAATTCCAAAGATTTACTACTTTCCTCTTATCACTTCGATTTGCCAGACAACTTGATTGCTCAACGCCCAGCTGAGTCCTCGCGTCTTTTAGTTTATAAAGCTTCAACCAACGAAATATTTCACGACACCTTTTCGAATATAGATTTCTATCTTTCACCGGAAAGTTTATTGGTTTTTAACCGCACAAAAGTTTTTCCTTCGAGGCTGCTCGGAAATAAAGAATCTGGAGGGAAAGCAGAGTTTTTTGTACTGGCAACAGAAAAAAATGCTGATGGATTCTATCCTGCACTTATAAAAACCAGATCTAAAAAAAAAATAGGGGACCGCTTTTTGTTTCCAGGTCAGATGCATGCAACAGTAAATTTTATCAATACGGATGGAACTTTTGGTGTGAGTTTTGATATAGAAAATGTAAAAGAATACTTAGATGCCCATGCGAAAATTCCAATACCGCCCTATATTAGAAATGGTGAGAGCGATGAAGATGATATTTTAGCCTATCAAACAGTTTACGCTAAAGAAGTTGGTTCAGTGGCAGCACCTACTGCCGGATTACATTTTAAAAATAATTTGCTTTTAAGTTTAAAACAAAAAAAGATTGATACGGCCTTTGTTACTTTGCATGTAGGTCTTGGAACTTTTAAGCCCGTCGTTGTGGAAAATTTAAAAGATCATCAAATGCACTCGGAAAACTTTTTTTTTGATCGTGAAAATAATGAAATTATTAATAATGCCAGAGCAGAAAAAAAGAAAATCTTTGCGGTAGGAACCACTACTTTGAGAGTTTTAGAATCAAGTTTTCAAAAAAATTTAAACCCGGATGAAATTTACAGCACAAATATTTTTCTTCATCCAGGTATAGATATTAAAAGTGTCGATGGATTAATAACAAATTTTCATCTCCCAGAATCGACCCTATTGATGCTTGTCTCAACAATGATAGGCAGAGAAAAAACATTAGAACTCTATGACATAGCCATTAAAGAGCGTTACCGTTTTTTTTCTTACGGTGATGGAATGCTTATAATTAGGTAGTATTTATATGACAGTTAAAAACATTTATAAAAAAATTGCTCAATCCAAAAAGGCCCGTGCTGGTGTCATCACCACTGCACACGGAGAGATTCAAACACCCATATTCATGCCAGTGGGAACTCGCGCTAGTGTTAAAACAATGTGGCAAGAAGACCTAGAAGAGATGAATGCTCAAATTATTTTAGGTAATACCTATCACCTTTATTTGCGACCAGGGCACGAGCTGATCGAAAAGGTCGGCGGTGGTTTACACGGATTTATGAAATGGGATCGCGCGATTTTAACGGACAGTGGGGGCTATCAAGTTTTCTCTCTCTCTTCAATGAATAAAGTCACTGAAATCGGAGTGACATTTCAGTCGCATTTAGATGGATCAAAACATTTAATTTCTCCTGAAAAATCGATGGAAATCCAAAGGGCGCTGGGCTCCGATATTGTTATGAACTTTGATGAATGTCCGGCGTTACCGGCCACTAAAGATCGACTAAGAGAGAGCATGGAGCTCACGCTTCGTTGGGCAAAACGATGTCGCGACTACCAACTTAAAGATCACCAAAATCTTTTTGGAATTATACAAGGTGGACTTCACCATGATTTGCGCACTGAATGTATGGAGCGCTTAAAAGAGATGAACTTTGAAGGATTCGCTCTTGGTGGATTATCTGTTGGTGAAAAAAATGAAGAGATGGTGAGTTTCCTCGATAATTTCGTGCACACTATGCCGGATGATAAACCGCGCTATCTAATGGGCGTAGGTAAGCCGCTCGATATATTAAATGGTATCCGAGCAGGGATTGATATGTTTGATTGTGTATTGCCCACACGAAACGCGCGCAATGGACAATTCTTAACCGCTCAAGGTCCGCTCAATATTAAAAAAGAGCGTTTTAAAGAAGATTTACTCCCGCCGGATCCGCAATGCTCTTGTAAGGTTTGCAAAAAATATTCGCGTTCGTATATTCGCCATTTATATACAGTCGGAGAATATTTGGCGGGAAATATGATTACATATCACAACCTTTATTTTTATTTGCAGATGACTCGGGATGCAAGGAACGCGATTATTAACGATCAGTTTGACGAGTTTTACACTAAGTTCTATAACTCTTATCAGTCAAATATTTGGAATTAATATTTTTTTTAGAAGGAACAATCACATGCTAAACTCTCTTATCTTAAAAGTTTTATCAAGTACTGCTCATGCCGAAGCTGCTGCTGGAGCTCCTCAAAACCCTTATATGCAATTTCTTCCTTTAGTAGTTGTCTTTGTTATTTTTTATTTTCTAATGATCAGACCTCAAAAGAAAAAATTTGAAGAAGAGCAAGCTCTCTTAGGTAAATTGGCAAAAGGTGATGAAGTTTATACAAAATCAGGATTC
Source organism: Bacteriovoracaceae bacterium (assembly GCA_947446575.1). Classification (GTDB taxonomy): domain Bacteria; phylum Bdellovibrionota; class Bacteriovoracia; order Bacteriovoracales; family Bacteriovoracaceae; genus Bacteriovorax. Next base: position 24,758 of record CANFHC010000029.1, read on the forward strand.
ATTGGTACTATCGTTGGAATGAATGACACTGTAGTAACTCTTGAAGCTTTTGAAGGCGTGCGTTTTAAGGTTTTAAAAGGCCAGATCGCGGGCCTTGCTAAATCGGTTCTTGAAGTTGCAGAAAAAAAATAATTAGTGAGGATTTTTTATGTTTGGATTAGGTGCGGGCGAACTCTTTCTTATCTTTATTATAGCACTTTTATTTTTAGGCCCAAAAAAATTGCCTGAATTAGCAAAAGGTCTAGGACAAGCTGTTCGTGAATTTCAAAAAGCTCGCGACGAGATGATGAATGAAATGAATAAGCCTCATTCTTCTACAACGACTCCAACAGATGCTAAAAAAGATGTTGAAGTAACAGCAGTAAAAGTTGAAACAAGTGAACCAACCGTAGCTGTAGCAACCGAAGCTCACCCAGAATCTCCTAAGCATTCTTAATTCAGCCTTGCAAATCTATAATTTTATCAACTATACTTTTTGGGTTAACCAATTAGTATAGTTGTATTTTGACGTCTATAAAAGGGAGTTTTTTGATGAAAACCAGCTGGTGGGTACGCTTTAGCGCGCTACTTGTCTTTGTCGTTCTTGCCGTTCTTGTTCTACTTCCAACCGTGATGCATTTTGATGAGAATGGACATTATCCAATCAAATCAAAAATCAATCTAGGTCTCGACCTTCAAGGCGGGCTCTATATGATCATGGGGATTGATTTTAAGAAAGTTTATAAAGACGAAGTGAAAACTTACGCTCGTAAAATTGAAACTGTTCTAAAAGATCAAGACATCGCTTCAACTCCAGGAGCAATGGATGAATCAGATCAAATGGACCCAAAACAAACTTTAGTTTTATCTAAAGCTACTGACATGGAAGTTGCTAAGAAAAAAATTAAAGAATTTTTCGCTGGTAACGTTCGTATTACTAAAGAAGATGGCGATAAATTAGAAATCGCTATGGCCGGAGTCATAAAAAAACAAATTGAAGAACAATCTGTTGGTAAATCAATCGAAGTTATCAGAAACCGCATCGATGAATTCGGTGTTACTGAACCAGAAATCTTAGCACAAGGTAACGATCGTATTGTTGTTCAACTTCCAGGTGTTCGTGACATTGAAAGAGCGAAAGAACTAATCGGAAAAACAGCTAAACTAGAATTCAAAATGGTTAACGATACAATCGCACAACAAGTTTCTATGGGGTGGTTAGATAAAGCCTCTAAAGCGGGAATCACTTATAAAAAAGGCGACCGTTTTTCTGATTACTTAAAAAAGATGAATGAATTTTTAAAAGCAGACATTCCAGAAGGACATGAGCTTGCATTTGAAAAGAAATCAAATAAGTCTACAGGTGAAGAAGTTAATATTCCTTACGTTGTTGAATCAATCGCTAAAATCACCGGGGATGACCTTGCTGATGCTCGCGTTCAAATCGATCCTCAAAAAAATGATCCATACGTTTCTATGGATTTTAAAACTGCTGGAGCAAAAAGATTTGAAGAAGCTACTGGTGCTAACATTGGTAGAAGAATGGCCGTTATCTTAGATGGTAACGTTTACTCAGCTCCTGTTATTCAAGCTAAAATTGGTGGAGGCCATGCTCAAATCACTCTTGGTGGTGGTGGAGTTAACTTCAACAAAACAATGTCAGAAGCAAAGGACTTAGCTCTTGTACTTCGAGCAGGTGCTCTTCCAGTTCAATTAGATTTCTTAGAGCAAAGAACTGTTGGTCCAAACCTTGGATCGGATTCAATCCATAAAGCTAAAATCGCTTCAATCATTGGTTGTACTCTCGTGTTTATCTTCGCGATTATGTACTACCGTTTTTCAGGTGTTATTGCCGTTGTTACTCTTTTATTAAACGTGCTTTTTACTATTGCTATCTTAGTTGCATTAGATGCTACTTTAACTCTTCCAGGCCTAGCAGGTATTGCTCTGACAGTTGGTATGGCGGTCGATGCGAACATTATTATCTTTGAGAAAATTAGAGATGAGCTTCGTAAAGGAATAAGTAACTACAAATCTTACGAACTCGGATTTGCATCAGCACTTTGGACTGTATTAGACGCGCACGTTACGGCGGCTGCAGCAGGATTTTGTCTTCTTAATTTCGGAACAGGTCCAATTAGAGGATTCGCTGTTACATTATTAATCGGTATAGTTGTTACAGTTTATACTGCTTATTATGTTTCAAACCTTTTGTTCGAACTTTATATGGATAAGACAGAAGGCCAAGTACTAAGCATTTAATAAAAAGTTTTAGGAGATTTACTATATGATCGAACTAATTAAACACGGAACAAAAATTGATTTCGTTGGCCTTGCAAAATACGTAGTTAGTGCTTCTGTACTGCTTACAATCGTAGCTCTTTACGGAATTTTTAATCATATGAATTACGGCGTCGACTTTAGAGGCGGAGCTGAAATTCAAACAAAATTTGATAAGCCAATTCACTTAGATCAGTTGCGTGAAGCTCTAGATAAAGGTGGTCTAAAAGGTGTAGCAGTTCAGACTATTGGTGAAGAAAAAGACAACGAAGTTTTAATTAAAGTTCAAGCCGAAGAAGGTTCACTAAACCTTATTACGCAAAAAATTACTGAAGATCTTCATAAAGAATTTGCTGACAATAAAGGAGATATTCAAAAAGTTGATATCGTGGGTCCTAAGGCCGGAAAAGTTTTAAGACTCTCAGGTGTTAAAGCGATGTTTTGGGCAATCTTAGCGATTATGATTTATATCGCAATTCGTTTCGACTTTAGATACGCGCCAGGAGCGATGATTTCTCTTTTTCACGACGTTATCGTTGTTGCGGGAATCATTGCTTGGACTGGACATGAATTTTCTCTGCAAACAGTAGCTGCCCTTCTTGCGATCATCGGTTATTCAATCAACGATACAGTTATCGTTTATGACAGAATCAGAGAGCATGAAGAAAGAGATAAGACTATTACGTTAAGACAACACATCAATGATGCTGTTAACGATACTCTTTCACGCACGATCATCACTTCGCTTGCGACTTTATTAGTAACAATTTCGATGTACTTCTTCGGTGGAATTGCAATTAAAGACTTCTTCTTTGCAATGTCTCTAGGTATTATTTTTGGAACTTATTCTTCTGTTTATATTGCTGCAATCACAACCCTGTTTACTGATACTCAATTAAAGAAGATGAACGCAAAAAAAACGAGTAACGCCGTTGCCTAAAAAAATACTTACTTTAACTTTTATTTTTATTGTGGGCCTGATTTTTTCAGGCCCATTTTCATTGGCACAAACAAATGTTAGTCCGAATCCAACTGACACGAGTGTAAAAAATCCCGAACCAGCAAAACCAGCGATAGAAGAAGATCACGACACAAAAAATCTCAATAAGCTTTTACAGGATTACAATAAAGACTCTGAAAAAGTCATTAAAGATGCTGCCACAATTAAAGATATGGAAGCCACGGGTGAAGTTTCCGATAAAGATTTGGGGAACGGTGCTGTAATCAATCCTGATAATGAAAATGCACTCGACGAAGCTCATAAAGTAGTCTTTGAAAAAGCTAATTTTAAAAAACGATTAGAAGTACCCAAAGCGAATGGAAAATATTCTGATCAGGTTCGCATTGCTCTCACAGCGTTGCAGTCTCTGCCAGAAGCTGAGCTTTTAGAGAAGTTAAAAGAAACCATTAAAGGCACGAGCACTGAAGTCTATTTTACTCGTAATCCAAAGTTCACCGTTTTTATGGTGAGGCTTATAAAGAGTCCTGATGCCATTCCTAAGATTGTGAGTATCGCTGATGATCAAGATAAACTCATCCGTTTTATTGGTATTATGGTTTCCACCATTTTAGTTGGGTTCTTTTTAAAACGTTTTTTCAAAAAAGAGGGACGATCTGTTTTGGCTGCACTAGGATTTTGGTTTCTTCGATTTTTGATTTTATCCGCTTTGAGATTTGCAATAATTCTTTATTTCTATGGAGCAGAAATTACTCCAACCTTAAATATTGCCGCTAAAACGTTCTTTTAATTTGATTTAGGAACGCAGCCAATACGCTTATCACTTGTTCTAGTTGAAGTCGCTTGTCCGGTTGGGACGTTTCCGTTAAGTGAATCTGGAGATCTTACAGTAAAGAGTTTTCTATTACCTTGAAGAAGTGGATCCATCGTATCGTTTGTAGGCCAGTAGTAGTAAATTGTTTTTGTATTCATTGAAGACTGATTTGCTTTTATTTTGACTCCATTTTCAATATAGAAGCCATATTTTTTAACAACTGATTCTGTAATAAACATTGTTCCATAAATTGTTTTATAATTTGTTCCATCTTGAATTGTCTCAGCTTCTTTTTCTGCTAAATACAATCCTTCAGTCGAGTCCATATAATCTTTCAGAATATTAAAGAGTGGATCTGTTCCATTAAATTCTGTTTGAGTTGGACAGAATGTGTTACCCGTTTTGGTGTCAATAAATGGAATCATCATGTAGCCCAACGAAATATTGGCAGAAGAAGTTGAAGTTGTTGTTGGACGGTTGGGGTAGTTGATCAATTTAAAAAGATCGATGTTATTAACCGTCGCATTGTATTCGGATAAAAGGCGAGCAGTGATTGTTTTATTAATTGTGAGTCCGGTATTGCTTTCATTAACAAATCTTGGATCGGCCTTATCCCACATCGTAAATAATTGAGGAATCATTTCAAGGCGAGGATATTCAGCACTATCGTTCCCAGGATGCAACTGTTCATCATGACAAACTACTTGTGATTGGTTTGATCCTCCGGCCGCAGGAATTGGTGGAGGAGTTTCATTAGAGGCAAAATAATAAAATACGCGAGCGTAAGAAGTTCTCATGATCGATCCAGTAGCTGTTACTGTCCCGCCATAAGTCATACATGTGTATTGATTTATAGGAGTAATTTTAAGCGCTCCTAGCAGCGATGTATCTGTAGTCGGTTGCGTTTGTCTTCTTAATTGAAATGATTTTGAAGTGGCGTTTGATCCTGTTTTTCCTTCAACGATTTTTACAATATAAGTTTTATCTAAAGCAAGCTGTTGAATATTCGCCGATAGAGTATTTGATCCGCTTGCAATTGTAACAGGAATATTTGAAATAGTATTAGTTCCATCCGTAGCAGTTAAAAAGCATTGTGGAGGAGTGGTATCGCCATCTAATTGAACAGTACACCAGTTATAAAGATTTCCAAGTTTGGTATTGAGCGCGATATCCGTTCCTATAATTGTATTTAAATAAAGAGTGGGAGCGGTTGTACTCGTTGTAGCAGCACAAAAAGAACTACAGTCACTAATTAAATCAGATTTACCATTAATACATGAACAGAAATCACTTTTAATATCTATTTGATTTGTAGGCCTGCTGACTACAACAGCATCGTCGATGCAAACGCCTGCTGAAGCATTAATTTTTGCAAGTAATGTCGCACTGGCCGCTGTCTTTGCTGCCGCTAATTCTGTCGAGGTCGCAATATGTGTTTTAGTTCCATCTATAACGGAAGTACCACAAGCAGTTGTGCAGATATCTGGTTGAGAAGCTATGAGGTATTGAGTTCCACAACCAACAGATGTGTCTGTGATAGAGAAGTCTTTAACTAATCCACGTTTTTTAGAAACTCCTGGATCACTAATACATCCAGCAACAAGAATTAAACTTGTAAAAAGAGTAAGCGTTAATGACTTCGTCGTTAAAAAACTCATGGGATAACTTGTTCTCCTAGCAAACGAATCGACTTTAAAAGAATACAACTTTAGCCTTTTCTTTTTCTTTGATATGCCTATTTTACAATCTGTTGACGGGCGATTGACTGGTATTTACTAGTTATAAAGTAGCTTTAGTATTATTAATGACTTAGCATGAATTTCATTTAAAAGGCTTTGGTAGTGCAACTTTGGGATCTGCCATTATAAAATGGCGCCTAAAGTTTCCATGACTTCCGTCCGATATTGAACTTGTCCAAATAAAAGTTTTAAGGAGAATTTCCATGACTAAGGCAGATTTGATCGCGGCCCTTGAAAAGCAAGCGAACCTTACTCACAAGCAAGCTGAGACCATTATCAATATTACTTTCGACAGCATGATTAAAGCGCTCTATGAAGACGAGAGAATCGAAATCAGGGGCTTTGGTTCATTTGCTAACAGAAACTATAAAGCGTATGAAGGTCGCAATCCTAAGACCGGTAAAATCGTAAAAGTTCCGCCGAAGAAAGTTCCATTCTTTAAAGTTGGTAAAGAGTTAAAAGAAATGGTTGATGACGGAAAAGATAAGTACGTGATCCGCGAAGCTTAATCGCCTAATTTTACATTGACAATTAAGGGGGATTCTTGCAAAATCCCTTTTAGTTATTTTCATTTGGAGACGTGCCAGAGCAGTCCAATGGAACGGTTTGCAAAACCGTAAAGCCGGCGGTGCGAATCCGCCCGTCTCCTCCAAATCTTTTTTAAATCAATTATTTCATTCGTTTACTGCTAGTCTCAAATGATCGTGAGCTAAACGTGAGCTATTCGCCTCAAACGCAATTATCTGCACGGCCTTTTTCATGTGACTAGAATGAAGGTGAGCGTATCTCTTAGCTGTCATTTCGACCGTTGAGTGACCTAGAATTCTTGATAGGGTGTAAATGTCTCCACCATTCATACAAAAATTCGCAGCAAAAGTTGATCGTAGATTATGAAACTTAATTTTTGTAACATCAGCTCGTTTAATAGCATCTTTAAAAATTCTATCTGAGACATGTTCAAGATATAACTCTTCACCTTTGGCATTTACAAAAACAGTATCAAGCGATCTTTTTTCTTCCTTTAAACTTTTGAGCGTTTTTATAACGGTCTCATTCATTTGAACATAAACGACCTTTCCTGTTTTGGTCGTCTCTTTAATTCCATAACGATCACGAGTCCTAGAAATCTCGATTTGCTCGTTTTTAAAGTCCACCTTATCCCACTTAAGACCTAACAACTCTCCACGTCTCATTCCAGTGTTTAGGGCCACTACATAGAGAGCATAGTTTTCATCATTCTGATTAGCATTTAAAAATTGGGAGATTTGATTGGGAAGCCAATACATTTCTTTTTTAGGAGGCTCTTTAAGTTTTTTAAGATTCTTAAGTGGATGATGAAGTAAATAATCCCATTTAATCGCATCGTTTAATAGTTGCTTGAAAAAACGAATGATAAAATTGATTCTAACTTCGCTGATATTATTTTCACTTAGTTTAACAATCAATCTTTGAGCATGATGAATTTTGATGTTTTTAAGTTTCTCATCCCCATACATTGGAAGTAGGTGAGTATTGAGAACTCCATAATAGGCATCTTTGCTCCTGATTGAGAGTCCTGATTGATTCTGTTTCCAAATTTTTGAAAATTCTTGGAGAGTGATGTTTTGAATGATTGGCATACCATAAGTTTCGATTTGCTCTTTTTCATTCAACTTCATACGCTTCCACTTTTCAGCATCGGCCTTGCGGTCAAATAGTTTGGAAGTTGGTTTGTGGTTTATATAAACCTTTGCACGGTATCTGATTGAACCGTTTTTTCTTTTTAATGTTTCCATTGATGTTTCTCCTTAAAGAAAATCAAGGAATTTATTTGTCTATCTTTTCTGATTGCTCTGGCACTGTATTTAAATGTTAAAGAACACAGTGGAGAGTTATACATATATTTTAAGAGTAGTTTCAAGTTTTAATTCTCATAGTGAAAAACCTTCAAATGGATTGTTTTAAGACTGGTTTTAGTTTGATTAAGGTTTCTTATAGTTAAGCTCAATGCTGTGAATGAATTGCTCAATAGACTGAGGTCTAGAGACTTCAGGAGGGCTATAGCGGTCGATTAATATGTCTATACGTTTCCCAGTATCATGTAGAAGAGAAATGAGTTTATCAGTTGCAATGTCTTTTAAATCCCTTTCCTTGATTTCCTTATTTATACGATCTGAAAGATCCTTCAAAGCCTTTACTCGGTCGAAGATACTCAAGTCATATGTTTCAACGATTAAATCGAAATGGGACTTTTTAAGCATGTGAATGACTTCTTTAAATTGTTTTTCCCATGCGATTGAAGTGCTTTTAGAAATTCCAATCTCTTTACTAATAGTTTCTAAACTCATGCCCATGATGGCACGGTACTCGATAAACTGCTCTTGTTTTTCTTGTGACTCATGAGATTTCATCGTGCGTCTCCTAAGAAATGACGTAAGTTCTCTATGTAGGAATGATTTAAAGTTTCTTGAAAATTGCTTGGAGTGAGATATTTTAAATAGTCTCGTTTGAAGTTATTTTTATCGTTTAGATTAAAATAGGCATTATGTAGTCCTTCTTTCTCTATAAAATTGTTTATTCGTTCTGCTCTAGCAGGATATTTTGCGTTTTCGTTAGGTTCATAAAATTCAATTTCTTTAAAAGGTGGTTCTTCAAGATAATTAAAAATTGTTTTTAATGACTTGTGCTTAATTTTATCTTTCGTTTGTCTAAGTTCTATTCTGGTTAAAGGCCCATCCTCTAAGTTTATCTGATTATATCTTTTCTTTTTTTTAAGTTCTGCAATTTTGTCATAGATGTTATAAAGTTCAGGCAATTTGCCAATATAGAATCCGGTTATTACTCCACGATTGTAATCGACGTAATTGCCATCATCATACATTGTGCTTTTTTGTTTAAATTTTATTCTCAATCTTCTGTATATGTAATCAATGTTACATTTTAAATCTACAGCGTGATCAAGTCTGGTGATTTCAAATTGATCGAGGTCGGAAAAATTAGCTAACGATGTTTTAAGAGCATCGAAATTTACCCAATTTTTAGGATTAACTATTATTTTCGTTTGGTAGTCGCTTCCCCAAATTGGATTTGTTTTTATCTTTATGATCTCAGTATTGTTTTTTTTTATTCTTAAACACAGTCCATAATGTAAATCATTCATTCTCGATAATTGAAAATCTGGAAAAGTAGATTGAAATATTTTCAAATCTATTAATTCTTTTGATCTCATTTCTATTTTATCTAACACTTTGATTCTGCCTATATAAGTTAAGTCAATGACTAGAGGTTTACAGTTAATATTAGGGGAACTAAGAAGCTCCCCATTAATTTTTTGTATTATTCTTATTCAGGATTTACTTTGTTTTGATTAAGCCACTGTGCAAGATCGTCTTGGCTAACTCTGACAAGGCGCCCTATCTTAATGATTGGAATTTCCCTTCTGAAGATGGCACTTCTTAATTTCGACATTTTGATTCCAAGTAATTCACATACTTCTTGAGGTGTTAACAGTTTTTGATCTTTCATAGACTCTCCTTAAAATGATCTAGGTTGCTTTGTTAAGAACACAATAAGTAGATTGTTAGAGATTATGAATTGCTATTCGTAGTTACGAATAAAAGATTTTTATGATTTACAATTAAAGTTTACCCACCGTGTATTGACCTCTAACGCGAGTCTCACTAATGTGTTTTGGGGGGCAGGAGAGCAGTTTATTTAATAATAAATTGCGATTGTTTTTGGCCTTAGAGTTTTTTGATTGCCTTTGATTCTCTTCGTTCTGAGCTATTATTCAAGTAAATCTTCCTCTTCTTTTTTTGCATTAGAAGGTCGTTCGTTCTCAGGTAAAAGGGTACAAGCTTTAATGATTCCTTCTGTGCATGCTACTTTTAATGATTTTTTTGAAGCTTCTAAATTCCCTTTCTTTTTTTCCAAAAGACCTAAAAGATAACAAGAGTTACCGTCATCTTTTTTACAGGAAATTTTATAAAGCTCATTCGCTTTTTCGAAATTTCCGATTTTTTCTTCAATTTCCCCCCATTTTGTACAAGCCTTAAATTTAGTCTTATCACACTCGGATATTAACGTTGCGCATTTTCCGCCCTTATAATTTTCAAATTTTCCTGTCGTTATTTGTGAGTCTCTTTGTTTGCAAGTATCATAATAATCTGCTTCACAGTTTATTTGGTAATAAATTTTTGCTTCCACTAATTTATTTCTTCTTGCTTCAAATTCACCAGCATAAAAGCAAGCATCGTAATATTTACCATCACATGCCTTTTTATAGAGTTTGATTTCATCTAATTCATTTATTCCTTTAGTCTCATCAAATGCTAATGACATGCAAGAAGCATAATCATTTTTATCGCATGCAATTTGTTCATACTTCTTAGACTCTGCTAAATTGTTTTTTTGTCTCTCAAGATAGCTGACCATACTGCATGCACTTGATATATTTTCTGCGCATTTTTGTTTATAAAACCCGATATAACTTGGATCTTGTAGTGCTAAATATTCAGATCGATGGGGATTACGAGTGTGAAGATTTAATTCATCTAATTCGAAGCAAGCTTTGGCATTTTTTCCATTACAAGCTTTTTTTAAAAGCACTTGTTTATCTTGAGGAGATGATTTTCTTGCAAGTTCCAGACAAGCATCGAAATCGCTTTTATTACATTTTATTTCTAACTTAGCTAAAACTTCCTTAGTGTAATAACGTTCATTTGCATGAATATTTTGAAAAACTAAACTGACCAGTATTAGAGCAAGAATCATTTTTAATTCCTTTAATTATGAACATACAAATCTAATCTAAATAGTTTTGAGTAATAAATATTATTTCTGAGGAGGAGTATTGAAAGATTTAGATCCAACTGTTCGAGGTGTACTTGATATAGCAAGAAAGATTAATGTTAAAAATACCATCCCGATGAACAAAATAATTCCCAATATACCACCTTTTATAAATGCTTTTTTGATATTTTTTCGATTAATTCCACAGTCTCTAATATTTATTACTTTACCATCTTTTCTTTTATATAATTGAATGCAAACTTTCTCTAAGTTTAAATTTAAGACTTTGGCAATTTCATTAGATGACATGTTAGAAAAATTATAAACATGATGCTTACATTTTTTACATAGTCGCGCTTTCTCATCACCCTTCATATCGTCCCAAGAAATAGAGCATGGTGAAGGTATATCGAATTCAATTTTATCGACGTCTTCAGCTGACCAGTGCTTTTTAATGCTCATGTTTATTTTCCCTATTAGTCACTAATCACATGAATAAAATAAATTTCCATGTCTCATTTTTCGGTAAGGGGCCAGATTACTTTATATCAAGATTTATTTACACAGTAACAGCACGGAAGCGTGAGCCAAACATGAGCCATTCGTGAGCCAAAATAACTAATTATCTTCAATTCTCAATCATCAAAGATAACAAATAAATTCCTAAATTTTCAATTGTAACATGTTAATAATACTCTGTTTCTTAGTGATTAATTACTAGTAATTGATAACGACAGCGAAGTAGAGAATACCTGACTTAAAGAATCCGCCCGTCTCCTCCAATCGAATATTAAGAAAAATAGCACAAGTTCAATTTTTAGACCTGATTTACCCAAACATTTATCTTAATTAATCATTTTTATTTAATTTATTATAAGCAACTTGCAACAGTTGAGACTATTTCATTTAGGACGCTTTTACTCTCGTTAGAAATATTGGTTCCTTCTTCAATTTTTTCGAACATAGGAACAATTAAAACATTATTTTTTCTTAATTAAGGCCGAGCGCTTTAGAAAACCAGCTTAAATAGTCTACTTGGATTTAATACTAAAGCTTTTACTTTAAAAGCCGATAATATGATTTTTTCAATATTGACCTTAAAAAGTGTGTTAAAATGAAAATATTTAAATTGTTATCAAAAAAAATTTTAACTTCAATATCTTTTCCTTTTGCAATTTTTTTCTTAGTTTCAATGTTATACAACACTACTGCATCTGCTATTTCTCTAGCAGAATTAAGTTATCAATTGGCTATTGGGAGTTGCCCAACCCAAAAGGTAATAGGTGAAGAAGATTTAGTTAAATGCGGAGTTAATAAAACTATTCAGCAAAATAAATCAAATATAATGTCACAAATCTCTGATGATGCTTATTTAGCAGGACTAGCAAATATTCGTTATAATTCAATTGGTTGTGCGCAAACTCAAATTGATGGATTAGAAGCTAACCCAAAGAAGCTCGAGAAGTTTATTACTATCTACACTCTTAGTGTGATCGAAATCGGGCTAGAAAAAAGAATGATGAGCGCACGTTCACCATTTATAAATACTGATAAAAAAGCAAAAGAAGATTACACAAATGCTCGATTAAGGGCCGAGGCAATTTTAGCATCACTACCGTTTACTCAAATTCCTTCATTGCGCCTTACAATTAACCACATAGTCTCTCAAATTGATTATTCCATTGATCCATTCTCCCCTGAAATTGAAAAAGATTTCGAAAAATTAGTTAAATATGCGTTACAGCAGTCTAAGAAAGAAATTATAGAAAATAAAGAGGTTATGAGAATTGGTGTTCGTTCAATTGGTAAATCATTGTCGAATACAGTTAGAGAATCCTTAGCTCAAGACACTGACTTGATTGAAGAGTTTAAACAAAATTCGGGAATGAGTAATGCTCAACTGGCTCCCTCCGCTTGTAGTGTAGATGCAAAATATGGGCGTGGGGCGAGTTATCGAGATGATGCTCTTTTAATTGCAACCATACTTGGTCCAGAAATAGCAATAGGTTTAGAGCAACTAGGTAAAGCAGGTATTGCTCTTAAAAGTTCAATTACCGGAGCTGCTGCCATGGGGACTTTTAGCATACGAACCGCTGGTGTTCTCCGTTTATTGAGCACTATGGGACATGGTTTGGATATCTTAAAACAAATAGAGAAATCATGTTTTGCTGAAGTAACATTAAAAAGTGATCATTATGATCAAAAATGTGAGAAAAATATTATAAAATCCCTCGGAAATGATACCTGTGCTTTGGATATATTTCTAGGCGCACTAGGCGCCAAGTCAATACTTGGACATTTCAAGTTAGATAGTGATGAAATCATACATCCAATTGACATTCATGAATATTTTCACGAAAAAGCAAAACAATTAAGTTTGTATAATGCGAATATCTTAATGCACGATCCATCAGAAGTAGTTGATGATAAAAAAAATACGAATCCTCCCAATCCGAATCCTTCACCAACTCCTGCTCCATTGAAAAAATAGCAATATTTAGTTTTGCAATCTTGATCAATAAGAAAATTAAAACAAAGTTAATCCAAAAAAATGGAGAATATTATTTCTTTGGAACAACAAGTTGAGGAAGTGAAATGTGCAATGAGTATGGTGTCTATACCAATGCTCTATTTTACAAAGCATGGATTGATCAAACTACTCGAACTCTCTAAAAATTAATTTTAAACTTAAGAATTTTTTGTTGCCGAAACAATATAATGAAGATCATTAATGATTACATTTAGATCCTTAGCTTGAGCAGAGAGTGTTTCGGCCGTAACATTAAACGTTGATGTCGTTTCCGTATTTTGCTGTGTAACTAAATCTAACTGCATAACAGCTTTATTAATTTCAACGATCCCCTGACTTTGTTCTAAACTTGAGTTAGAAATATCAGAAATCATTCTTGAAATATTAGAAGCATTCTGCAAGACCTCGTTAAAAACTGCTTCGCATTTTGAACTTACATTTATGCCATGTTCAACTTTTAACTTACTTTCATTTAATAATATCTGGATTTTATTTTTTGAATTTTCTACAATTGAAGTAACTGACTTAACACTTTCATCTAGCATGGAAGCTATTTCTTGAGATGCGTTTCCGCTCATTGCGGCTAAATTGCCAACCTCTTCGGCAACAACTGCAAACCCTTTACCAGACTCTCCTGCACGGGCAGCTTCGACCGAAGCATTAAAAGATAAAAGCTTTGTTTGAAATACAATATCATTGATAACTTTTGTTTTTTGACCGATCTCAATAATGATGCCAACAACCTTTTGAATTTCTTGATTTGTTTGATCAATCTGGTTTGCAATATCATTTGTGCCAACACTAATTGAGTTAATGGCCTTTACTAAATCAGAAACAACTTCAGTTCCCACCTGTGCCGACTTTAAACTTTTTGAAGAGATAAGATTCGCATCTTTAGCTTGGTCTGAGTTTTTGTTTACAATAGAACTAATTTCTTCAATTGTGGCTGAAGTTTCTTGAAGTGAAGCAGCTTGTTGATTAATGGCCAATGACAATTGACCTGA
>CANFHC010000030.1 GCA_947446575.1 Bacteriovoracaceae bacterium
AGAGAAGTTTTATAACAAACGACAGTTGGAACTTCAAAAAGAGCACAAGTGAGCGTCACAGTTCCGCTAGCAGCGAGCGCGAAATCTGCAACTTCTAGCGCCGAAACTAACTCTTCATTAGTATAAATTTTATCAAAATATTTATTATAGGAATCAAAAAGCTCTTCTTTTATGCTGCTGGATTTAACAATCGAAATCTTAAGTGGAATTTCTTTCTTTAAAATTTTTAGTGACTCCATAAACGGTGCCAGTAAACTCTCCACTTCAAAATGCCGTGAACCTGGGAGTAGTAAGACATTTATAGGCAAGGTATATTCGTGAGAAGTAAAATTTTTTAATTTTTGTTCGTAGGTTGTCCATAATGGGTGATCAATACCGATAACATTTTTCACTCCGCGGTCGTGAAACCATTTTTTTTCAAAAGGAATGATAGTGAAGAGTGTATGTACACAGCTACTTAGTTTTTTAACTCTGTATTCTTTCCAAGCCCAGGCTTGAGGGGCCACATAATAAAGAACATCAACTCCACGCTCTTTTAATTTTCCGGCGAGTTTTAAGTTGAAAGATTGATAATCCACGAGGATGGCTACTTTTGTTCCGCGACGATCCACTTCAGCCAAAATTGCATTCATAACTTTTATATAAAAAGGAATTTTTGAAATGACGCCACTATAACCCCAAGATGAAAAATCTTTTAAGTGATACAAAAGTTCAAGCCCTTTTGCTTGTAAATCGTCGCCGCCTACTCCATAAAATTGTGTATCGGGTGAATTATTTTTGAGATCAGTAAAAAAGCTGAGCGCGTGCTCTTCACCTGATTTTTCACCGGTAATAATCAGGCAAGAATTCATTAAATCATGACCTCGCGATTCGTTTCTACACTTTCGATAACTTTATCAATTAAACGAACTGCTAAAAGACCGTCTTCAAGAGAGACAATAGGTTTAGTTGCATGAGTGATGGAATTATAAAAATGACTATGTTCAAGCATTAAATGATCGCGCTTTTCATATTTGTCTAAACTCACGAACTCAGGCCCTGGAGAAGATCCCAAAGCTTCAGAAATTTCATTTTTCATAAGATCAACTAAGAGAGTTCCATTCTTGTTAGAGATTTCTAATTCTCTGACTTCTTTTGTTTGATTGCGGCCAACTGTAATAGTAGCGCGATGACCAGATTTGAATTTAAAATTACTTGAAACATAATCATAGCGATTTGTTCGCATTTTAAATCCAACAGATTCAACGCTAACAGGAGTTTCTCCAAAGAGATAAACCAATAAATCTAAATCGTGAATCATAAGATCTTGTACGACATCTACATCAGTTGCTCTTCCTTTAAAAGGAGCAACTCTTCTAAGGGTGATATGTGCAGGGGAACTAAAAAATTGTTGGTAATTTTCTTTTCGCTCCCAAGCTTGATGGAATCGTTCAGAGTGTCCAACTTGCAACACGATATTTTTATTTTTGAGTAATTCTTTAAGTGCTAGAGCTTGAGTCGTAGTTTCCGTAACCGGTTTCTCGCAAAAAACATGCTTTTCATGTTTAAGTAAGTAATCGACTAATTCAAAGTGAAATGAAGTAGGTGTGACAACAAAAGCAGCATCAATATCATTTATGCACTTTGAAATATCATCTACAACGGTCACATTAGGATGAGCCTTGGCAGCAGCTTCCATACCCCCAGGAAATTTTTCTACGATATATTTTAGTTCTGCTAATTCGGGAAAAGCTTCTGCTTTTTGAGCATGCCATCTTCCCAAGTGACCAAATCCCACGACTGCAACTTTTATCTTTGCCATTAAATAATCCTTAAGAGTTAAACGGTGCAATTCCAACTTCAGATTTTCTGATTTGTTCAGCCATTTCTTGAACTACGCGGTTATCTTTATATTCGGCCATGAGTTCAGCGTGATCAACAAAAGCGCGTGGAGATACTTTTGCAGTTTCCATTGTTCTGACAAAATCGACAACTTCAGAAATTTCCTGTTTGCTGTATCCTTGTCGCTTCATTCCGATGATATTAATTCCTTTTAAGTGAGCTCTATTTCCCATCGCTGTACAAAAAAGAGGAATATCGCGATCGATTGCTGCCGCTCCTCCGATATAAGCTCCTCTACCAAGAGTGATGAATTGTTGAACTTGCGTTCCACCACCAATGATAACTCGCTCTCCAACTTTTACGTGGCCTGCGAAGTTAGTTGAATTTGCGATTGTGCAATTATTTCCAAGAACAACATCGTGTCCGATATGAACATAGGCCATCAATAGACAATTGTTACCAATAGTCGTCACAAGATTTTCTTTTAAAGTTCCTCTGTGAATAGAGACGTATTCGCGGAATGTATTATTGTTTCCAATAACTGTTCTAGTTGGTTCGCCCTTATAAGAATTATCTTGAGGAGGAGCACCTACTGAGCAACCTTGAAAAAATTGGTTTCCTTCGCCGATGGTTGTGTGACCATCAACCACGACATGTGAATGAAGAATTGTTCCAGCTCCAATTTCTACATTGGGGCCTATGATACAAAACGGTCCAACTCTAACTGTTTCATGTAATTTTGCTTGCGGGTCTACGAGAGAACTTGCGTGTATTTTTGCCATATATAATCCTTACTGCATCTTCAGTGAGGCCAAAACTGTGGCTTCACTCATCAATTGATCATTGTGATAAATCTTGCATTCACTAGTGAGCATAGGTCCTCTCACCTTTAAAGTACGAGTAACCAACTTCAAGTCCATTTCTGGAAAAATTGGTTTTCTAAATCGCGCTTCATTTATTCCTAAAAGAGCGACATCCATTTTCATGCCCAATGGATTTTTATGAAGTAGCAATACGATAAAGCTTGTTGCTTGGGCCATCATCTCAACTTGAACAACTCCAGGAAGGATTGGGTAATCAGGAAAGTGTCCAGCAAATATTGCGTGATTTTTTTTCGTCGTATAATTAGCGATAACTTCTGCGTCTTGAATATCTTTTAGATCAACGATTTCTCCCGGAAGAAGTGTACGACCTGGAATACTAACTGATTCAACAGAATCAATAAAAAGGAATGGATCGCGGTGGGGTAAAATTTGTCTTACTTGATCAGTATTTAAAATCATAAAACCTCTGTTAAGTTTGTTTATTAAGTGAGTGCTTTCTAACGTAGGCCACTCCTTTCATCCATTCTTTAATATCTCTTGCGGGAAATCCTCCCACAACTTCGCCTTCTCCGACATCGCTAATGACTCCAGCATTGCCTGCGATCTGTGCGCCCTTGCCAACACTTACACCATTGCCCACCGCTGCTTTTCCGCCTAAAACAACGTAATCACCAAACGTACAACTTCCCGCGACTCCAGCTTGACCACAAATAATAACTCCACGCCCGAATCTACAATTGTGTCCGATTTGAACCAGGTTATCGATTTTTGAACCAGCTCCAATAATAGTGGGTGAAAATGTTCCGCCATCAACACAAGAATTTGCACCAATTTCAACATGATCGTGAATGATCACACTTCCCATATGCCAAACTTTTAAATGCTCGCCTTTTGAAAAATTATAACCAAATCCATCAGCTCCAATTGAGCAATTGGCATGTATGCGAACAAACTTTCCAATTTTTACATTTCTATAAACGACAGTGTTGGAAAATATTTCAGAGTCTTCTCCAATTTCAACACCTGACATGAGAACAACACCAGAGTGAATTTTAGCATTCGCTGCAATCACTACATTTTCACCTATAAAAACACCTTGAGCAATCCAGGCACTTGAGTCAACGGCAGCTGAGCCCATTTGCCGGCCATCGACGATGTCGTTGGGTGATTTAAATTTTTCATAGTAAAAAACTTTTGAAAGATGAGACATTGCCAAATTAACATCATCAACTAAGGCTAGAAAAAGTGTGTTGTGTTGAACATTACTCTTACTCTCAACATCCATTAAGTCGTAGAATTTTTTTTCAATAACTAAACCGGTGCTTTGTGTTCCACCATTTTTTTCCATCCATTCTAATAAAAATTTTTTATTTTTGATAAAAACAAAATGATTGGGAGATAAAAGAAAATTATCTGTTATGCCATGAACTTCTAATTCATTTGCACCATGAATGATTTGGAAACTTGCTTCGGTATTTTTCAGGTTGCCTAATTTCATTAGGTACATCCCCTTAAAAAATTTTGGGACCCGAGAAGATTTTATGCTTCTACGGGTCCCTATTTTTTAGAATTCTTTATTTAAGTAAACTGCCCGCTTCGGCTCCTGCCTCTCGCGTGCATACCATCCATCCTGGAGGATATAACTACTTAGGAAATTTTTTATTGTAAGACTTAATTACATCGTCAGTAAGATCTTTTTCTTCTTTTGCATAAAGAATTGGAGCAGTAGCTGCTTCATACACAAGATCAACGTCTGCTGATTTAGCAACATCATCAACGATTGCTTTTACTTTTTCTAAAATTGGAGTTTTTAGTTTTTGCTCCATATCTTGGATATCCTTTTGGAAAGCAGCTGTCTTTTGTTGAATAGCTACGATCTTATCTTGGATTTCTCTTTCTTTTTTTCCTTTTTCTTTATCATTTAAAACAGAAGCTTTCTTTTGGTAGTCATCCTGAAGCTTTCTGATTTTGTCTTCTTCATCTTTTAAAACTTTTTGCTTATCATCGAATGATTTTTTAAGCTGGTCGCGAACACCTTGCCCCTGAGCAACTGAGATGAGAACTTTTTGAACGTCTACTTTTCCTACTGCTACTTTAGCAAATGCAGAACTTGTAACGAGCAAAGATGCGATAACTGCGATTAAAGATTTCATGAACGTCTCCCTTTATGGATAAATCTTAAAATAATTGTCCTATATCAAAATGAAATTGAGAACCCTGATTTTTATATTCTCCGGTTAATGGGTAACCAAATTCGAAACGTAATGTTCCAATTGGCGAGAACCATCTAAATCCGAAGCCGTAGTCAGTGTAAATTTTTACATTTTGGAACGATCCAGCATGACCAGCATCAAAGAACATAACCCATTTAAGGCCAGCTTCTCTAGAAAGTGGATGTTGAAATTCCAAGTTAGTAAATGTTGAGAAAATCCCACCTTTGTTAAAAGTAAGAAGTTGGCCTGCTGTATTAACCGCTTTTTCTTTTGGACCAATTGCTTCGTAAGCATATCCACGAAGATTTCGTGATCCCCCTAGCGTAAATTTCTCAGTGCGTGGAATTTCTCTGCCGTTCACTTCATCTAGTCTTCCTGCATAAAGACGAGATCTAAAAATGAGATCACCCCAGACTGGATAGAATCCACGAGCTTCAGCTTCGTTTTTCACCCATTTTTTATCTCCGCCTAATCCAGTGTACTCAGTTGAGTAACTCAAGAACACACCTTTTCTTGCATCAGATCTATCATCGCGACGATCGTGGACCATAGATGTTTGAATTGTAGACGCTAAACCATTTTCTAAATTAACATTAATAGTTGGATCATCTACAGACTTAATTCGCGTATCTTCTAACTTATATGTCGTATAAAGGTTCGTGAATTGGAAAATTGGGTAACCCACTCTAACGTTCAAGCCTTTTTTCTTTTCACTATATGAAGAAGAAGTGTCGTCACTGCTTACAAATATACCGCCACCAAGCGACCACTTGGTATCAAGGAAGTACGGCTCTGTGAAATCGATACTAAATGTATTCGATGTTTTTGCTATATTTAAACTAAATGTTAAATTCTGGCCCATCCCTCTAAAGTTAGATTGCGAAACGGAAGCTTGGAAAAATCCACCAGTCGCAGTTGAATAACCCGCCCCAAGCGAGATTTGCCCAGTATTTTTTTCTTTAACAGCAATTTCAACATCGAGAACGTCTTCTTTTTCTTTTGGAGAAACAGTGTTGAATACAATCGACTCTGGTTCAAAAAATCCTAAACGTTGAACATTTTCTTTTGATTGGCGAAGGGCCGTACCGTTAAACTTTTGTCCTTCACGGATAAGAAGTTCACGACGGATAACTTTATCGCGAGACTTAGAGTTACCCTTAACTTTAATTCGTCCGAAGTAAGCAATCTTCCCTTTTTCAAACGAGAATTCAACATCAACTTTATTTTCACCAGGAACGACATTTAGATTTCGAATAACGTTGGCAAACGCATATCCTTCATCCTGATACATTTCTGTTAATTGTTGGATATCTTTTCGGAGTGATTCTTCAGAATAAGTTTCATTTTCTTTTAGAGTTAACTTATCGCGCATATCGCCTTCAGGAAAAAGTAATTCTCCCTGAAAAGTAATTTTATTAACAGTAAACTGCGGGCCTTCCGTGAGCTTCATTGTGATGAAAACCCATTTTTTATCTTCTGAAACCGTGATCTCTGGTGTCCCTACGTTAATTTGCAGGTAACCTTTCATGCGATAAAAATATTTCAAGCGTTCAATATCATTTTGAAAATTTATTTCTTTAAAATTTCCCGATCCAGACATAAAAGAAAACAAACTATCTTCCTGAGTTTGCAAAATACTTTTAATCTCTTCGTCTTTAAAAGCTTTATTTCCTAAGAAACTAATCTTTTTTACTTTAACTTTATCAAATTCTTTAATGTTAAAAATCAATTCAATATTTTCGTCATTGATCTTTTTTTCTTGGAAATCTACTGAAGCTAAAAAGTAACCTTTTTCTTCGTAGTGCTTTAAAAGGGCCTGAACATCATTTTTGACTGAAGTGGCGTCAAGGATAGAAAAAACTTTTGTCTTCACTTGTCCTTTCAAGTCATCGTCGGCTAAACCATCATTGCCTTCAAAAGAGATTTTAGTGATGATTGGTTTTTCTTTCATCTTCAAGATCAAAACATTTTTACCAGCAACAACTTCATGCTCGGCCGAAACTTCATCGAAGTATTTCATTGAGTAAATTTTTTCAAGGTCTTTTTTTAAGAGGTAATTATCGAGAACCATTTCTGGCTTAGATCCGATTTTTTCGAGGACAGCTTCTTTTTCAACTTTTTTGAGACCCTTCAATTCAATTCGATCAATCTTAAAAAGATTTATTCGAGGTCCTAGATCTTCGAGAGCATAAGCATTCACCACGAGGTTAAAACTCAAGGCCATCAAGAAAAATAATGAGATAAATCTCAGAGACATAGATCTCCACAGTCGATTAAAAAACTAAGGTATTAAAAAGTAGCAAGAACATTACGATGTGCAAAGAAATTTCTAGGCGAGCACGAGCATTCCATCTTTCATTAAAAACTGGTTACTAAAGCTCTCGGCAATCACGGGATCGTGAGTGACTACGACCAATGTTGAATGAAATTCACGCGCGAGTGTGCGCAGAAGTTGAATAACAATTTTTGAGTTCTCCGAATCAAGGTTTCCTGTTGGCTCATCGCAAAGAAGTAGCTTGGGCTTAAGTGAAAGAGCGCGAATAATATTAATTCTCTGCTGCTCTCCGCCTGAGAGTTCATAAGGAAATTTTTCTAAACAATGATTCACATGAAGGGTGTTGGCTAAATTTAAAACTCGCTCTTTTACTTCGGCGCTTTCTAGGGCACCAAAACCAGCAAGACGCGCTGGTAGAAGTAAATTATCTAAACAATTCATAGAGGGAAGCAAAAAGTGAAATTGAAAAACAAATCCAACGTAACGATTGCGATATAACGCAAGCTCTTCGTCAGATAAATCAACTAAGTTTTTTTGATTCACATGAACTTCACCTTCTGTTGGACGGTCAAGTCCCCCAAGTAGATAAAGCAAAGTTGATTTTCCCGAGCCTGAAGCCCCCCGAATTAAGTACTCTTCACCCTCATTCATCGAAAGTGTGACGCCATTGAGCGCGCGCGATTGTTTATAGAATTTTTTAACATTCATTAATTTTATAATAATACCCATTAAGCAAATTCCTGTCTCAGTCCTTCGAGCAGACTTTTTTGTTTTAATCTTCTAAGTAGATAATACGTAATCAGTAAAATCCAAACGAGTGCTAGAAAAAACACCAGCAGATAGTCTTTGTAACTGAGAAATAATTCAATTCTTGGCATATAGTAAATATCTGAAGGCAATTCAAAGAGAGAAAATTTTAAGAGGATGAGTTTGAAGATTTGCACGAAGATAATCGAGATAAGACAACTTAATCCCCAGATTGATAAGACGAGTTTCATCCATAAGTCGCTCATGGCCTTTTTAGAAAGTCCCAATGCTTTAAATAAAAAAAGTTCTTTGGATTTTTTTTCATTGATAAAAATAATGAAAGCAAGAATATTAAAAATAGAAATGATCACAACCATTTGCAAAATCATACTGATCATAAACTTTTCAACTTTAACGGCCTCAATCAGTGAAGTGAGCTCGCGCCAATAAGGCTTAAAATAAAAATCGTATCCAAAGTGCTGACGCAGGTTGACAATTGAATTTTCTATTAATTTCAAATCATCGCGCTCATTTGAATCTGGATTTTTGGGAATATTAAAGGAAATCATATTCACTCTATTTTTTAGTTCCAAAATCCGTTGTATTTCATCTAAACGGACATAAACTAAGCGTGAATCTTTTTGATAAATTCCATGATTGATGATTTCTGTAACTTTAAATCTCTCCAATGAAGGCATAGATTTAATCTCAACATTCCCTTTTCCAAAAGCTAAAACAATTTCATCACCAATTTTAATTTGATTTATTTTGGCTATCTCACTTCCGATGGCCACTTCCCCCATATTTAATTTCAGAGGGAGATCTACAACTTCCGCGTAACTCTCATCAATAGCTTTGACTAAAACACCTCGGGAGTCTTCATCAAAGATTAAAAAACTTTCTGTCTGTACGAGGGCGGAAAATGTCTTTATTTTTTGTTGATCGAACTTTTTTCGAATTTCATCATTTAGGACGAAAAATCCCTGGCGAGAATGCATGGCCACATCGCCTACTGATTTTTTGAGTCCAACTTTAAGTGCGTGATCAAAGCCATCCATTATCCCCATTGTCGAGAGAATTACGGCAATAGAAAATGCCATACCAACGAGAACGCCTACAGCGAATTTAACGGTAGTTGGATGATCTAAAAAGAGTGTTAAAAAAAGTTTAAAGCGATCATTTTTCACTTAGTGCTCACCTTGCGGAGTACCTTTTTCAACCATCCATCTTAAATAAGCATCAATGAAGGCATCTAGGTCACCTTCTAAAACTTTTTCTGCTTGAGATGATTCAAAATCTGTGCGGTGATCTTTTACTAATTTATATGGGTGAAGTACGTATGATCTAATTTGAGCACCAAAAGCAATATCTTTTTTATTGGCTTCAACTTCGGCGCTTTTGGCACGCCTTTTATCCATTTCTAATTCATAAAGTCTTGAGCGCAGAACTTTCATCGCTTGTGCTTTGTTTTGCAATTGCGAGCGCTCATTTTGGCAAACAACAACTAAGTTAGTTGGTAAGTGAGTTAATCTTACGGCAGAGTCAGTTGTGTTTACACCTTGCCCACCGGAGCCACCTGCGCGGTAAACATCAATGCGCAAATCTTTATCAAGAATTTCAATTTCTATAGTGTCATCAATTTCAGCCGAAACAAAAAGAGAGGCAAAAGATGTGTGCCTTCTGCCTGCTGAATCAAAAGGAGATAAGCGCACTAAACGATGAACTCCAGATTCAGATTTAAGTAGGCCGTAAGCATAATTTCCACTTACAGTGATAGTTGCAGATTTTATTCCAGCAGAGTCACCTTCTTGCGTATCTAGTACTTGCACCTTAAATTTTTTTGATTCAGCCCATCTCATGATCATCCGAAGAATCATATAGGCCCAGTCGCAAGACTCTGTTCCACCAGCTCCAGCATTTACCGTAACGATGGCATTATTGGGATCAACTTCACCTGAGAGTAAAACTTTTTGTTCTGCTAATAAAAATTCAGAGAGAAAATTTTTATAAACACCAATAGCTTCCTCTGCTGAAGGTTCATCATTTTCCGAAAGTGCGAAGTCTAAGAGCACATCGAAATCATCGTATAATTGTTTTAAGTGAAGATAGGTATTAACAATTTCTTCAAGGACAGATTTTTCTTTTTGAATTTTGGCAGCATTGGTTGAGTCATCCCAAAAACCTTCCATTCCTTCGATGCGTTTTATTTCTTCGAGACGATTTTGCTTTTTTTCAATCTCAAAGCGACCTCCGGAGAAGATCTAGCTTTTCAGTATAATTTTTTATATCGAGCTTTTTTTCATTGAGCTCAATTTTAATTTGTTCGTTCATTTTACTTAAACCCTTTCATTTTTTTATAAATTTTTCCAACTAACTTCGATTCATTTTCTTCCATGATTTTTTCTTCTTTGGTCGAGATTTCATGATCGAATCCTAACAAATGTAAAAAGCCATGGACGGCTAAATGAATAACCTCTTGCTCATAGGTAATTTTAAACTCTTTTGCCTGTTTTAATGCTACATCTTTGCAAATGATCAAATCTCCAAGTTCTACTTGCGGAAGATTTTTTTCTAATACTTTACGGTCCGGACGAAGATTCTCATAAATAGGAAATGAGAGAACATCCGTGGCGTAATCTTTGTGTCGATACTCGCGGTTTAATCTACGGATCTTTGTTTTTCCACAAAGAGTCATGGAAATAGTCACGACTTTGACGCCAGCAAAATGCGGGTTCTTGGCCAAAAAAGCCGTAAAACTCTTTTCTAGCAAAGGAGTAAGGTCTTTAACTTTACTAGTTTTCTTTTTTATTCCACTATCATGTAGAGTAATACTTAATTTCATCCCTAAAAAGGTATCACATGAAAAGTAATTTTGAAAAACTAAAAGATGTAATCACGGCCCTTCGCGATCCTGTCCACGGGTGTCCGTGGGATTTAAAACAAACCCATGAGTCATTACTCAAGTATCTTCTCGAAGAATCTTATGAGTTCATCGAAGCGGTGGAAGAAAAAGATCCTAAAAAAATGGAAGAAGAAATTGGTGATGTCTTGATGCAAGTTCTGTTGCATGCTCAAATGGCCAGCGAAAAAGGTCAATTTGATATTGAATCAGTTTCAGCTGCATTAACTGAAAAACTTATAAGAAGACATCCTCACGTTTTCGAAAATAATCAAACAAAAATTGATGCCGACCAAGTCTTAGTCAATTGGGAAAAAATCAAAAAAGAAGAGAAAGCACGCACGGAAGGATTGAAAACTCATCACCGCATCAGCGCTTCAGTCTTAAATGCTCCCCCACTTATGGCCGCAACGAAAATTGGAAAAAAAACTAACGACTTAAAATTTGATTGGGAAGATTACAATCAAGTAGCTTATAAAGTTGAAGAAGAATGGCAAGAGCTTAAAGAAGAGCTTACTCCAAATCGCGCAATTAACCGAGATGCGGTTATGGAAGAAATGGGTGATTTGCTTTTTTCTATCGCTCAACTTGCTCGTCATTTGAATATGGATCCACACGATGCTCTAAGAGCAGCTAATAAAAAATTCCTCCGTCGCTTTCACGCCATGGAAGATTTAATGCTGGCCCGTGGAGTTGAACTTGAAGGAATGAATCAAGAGCAAATGGATGTTTATTGGAATCAGGCAAAACGAGATGAAAAAGCTAAAAAATAATTTAGTTAAACTAACGCAAGATTCAAGACTGTATCAAATTCCAGTTCCAATTATTGGACTTACTGGAGGAATTGGTACTGGCAAGAGTACTGTAGCTGATCTTTTTAGAAAGAGTGGAATTCCTGTAATAGACGCCGATAAAAATGTAAAAAGTATTTATCAAAAGCCAAAAACTATTCAATTTATAAAAGAGAATTTCCCAACAGCAATAAATGAAGGTGTCATTAATTTTAAAAAGATAAGAGAAATCGTTTTTATCAATTCGGACGCTAAAGATCTTTTAGAAAAATATATTTATGCCCAATTGCCAGAAGAATTTAAAAAAGCTTTTTTAGAATTTAATGAACCAACATTTGTTGTTTATGATGTTCCGCTTTTATTTGAAAAGCAGTTGCACCTTTTGGTGGATCTCTCAATTTGCGTCTACGCTCCGAGGGAAACACAAATTACTCGCCTTATGGCCCGCGATCATTCAACGAGAGAATTAGCAGAGAGCATTCTTGACAACCAGATTGATATTGAAGAAAAGAAAAAACTCGCTGATCTCGTTTTGACTAATACTCAAGACAAGAGCGATCTTGCTCTTCAATTCGATAAACTTTTGACAGACATTTCTTAAATGCCAATGAGAAATAAAAAAGGCTTCTTTACGAAGCCTTTTTTATTATACTGTTTGCTCAGGAGTAATAATTTTTAAGTGCTCTGCTGTCATGCCAGAGAGTCTGCACATTTCATCAATCCGTTTCATCTCAGACTTTAAATTGATCACTAGCATTTTTAAGACTTGAACCATCTCATCATCTTTAGCATGAGCATTTTGAGAAATTTTAGAAGCTGAGAACTGGGCGTTTTCTAAATTGTTTTTTACGATTTCTAAACGTTGTCTTATAGAGTCTAGATCAATTCTCTCACGAGATTCTACCATCATATCCATTTTCATAACAGTAACATCTAACTGAGTCACAACTTCGTTAAAGCCATTTAAAACTTTTTCAAATCCCTTCATTTCTAGTTTTATTTTCCCTAAGAACTGATCAACTCTAAGAGTGTCATCTTCGTGATTTTGAAAAATTAACAATTGATCGAGCACTTGAGTAATACGTGATTTAAACTCTTCTACGTTGCCTTTAAGTTCTTTAAATTCTGACTTTAGACCAGTAATAGTTTTTAAGCTTTTTATATAATCATCGACCGTTTTCTCAGCTTTTTCAGCACTCGTAAGAATCTTGTTTTGATCTTTGTAAAACTCTCTTGAAGAACTAAGGGCAAATTTAAATTGTTCTTCTAATTGGTCACGGGCATCTAAGACAGCTGTAACAGAAGATTTGAATTGATTGTATTTGCTTACAGAGGCCCTTTGAGTTTCAAAAGAAGCAACTAGTGATTTTCTCATATCAGCTAAAATATTGCGTTGATCATTTAGTGAATTTTCTAGTCTTTCAATTTCGCCTGATAACTCATCACGTAGAGCTTCATTTTTATCTACGTATTGGACAAACTTAGAAAACAGATCTGCTCCTCCAGCGATATCTGCATCGTTGCGAAGTTGTGCTTTTAAATCGTTTGTCATTGTCTCGTTAGAATAAGTTTCCATTAAAGTAACCAGAGGTGCAACAATAGCCGCTTTTTGATTACTTAATCTCTCTTCAACTTCTTTCATCGGATAGAAAATAATCATAATGCGTTTTTGTGCCGAATACTCAGCAGGTGAAACGTGCATTTCGTAAGGAATAGGTTTAGCTACTCCTGCTGTTTTAACTTGGATTTTATAAACACCGTGAGTGCTCATGCGAAGTGCACTTAAAATAGAACTATTATCTTCAAGATTTGTAAAACGTTGTAAGAAGTCCCATGTTAGTGAATCTCCTCCATCTTCGTTGAAATTTTGTAATTTCCATTCTTCATAAAAATGAGAATTTCCCCAAATCATATTTAGATTTGAATCTAATAAGATAGAAGCAAACGGCATCGCCTCTTGAAAGATTGATCCAAAAGTCATTCTTTTGTGAACATAGTCACGATATTTTTCTAACTCACCAGTGAATTCATGAGAGAACTTATCTATACTTTTTGGTTCTAAAGGAAGTAATCCTTCTTTTATAGTATCCAAGATAAGTTTCTCAGTTTTTTGAGATCCTCTTTTGGTTGAATAATTATAAAGCAAGAGCCCTAGAGCTAGGGAAAGCGAAAAACTAGCAAAAACAATTATTAGTGAGTACATAATTGTTTGAGAACTTTTTTCAAATTGGATTTTCTTTAAAGCGATTTCCGGTTCTACAAACTTAAACCACGTGTGGTAGTCTGCAGAGAAATCTTTAAATGTACGATTGAATTTTTTATGATCTTCGACATAAGTATCAAGCATGCTTGTTTCTATTTTTATCGTTTTAATTCGATTAATAATAGCGCTCTTTATATCAGCTGGAAGTCCTGTAGATTCTGCAAAGTTTGTCATGGCTTCTATATCATTATTAATTGACTGAGCTAAGTTTTGAGTTTTTTCAAAATTATAAAGTCCACCTTGTATGATTCGACCAGGTGAAGATTTGATTCTCAAATTGATCGCCATTTTTGTAAGTGTCGGCCACTTTTTTTCTGTAACAAAACTCTCAAACGCCGTAGCCTTTGCAGTAATACTATTTAAAACAGAAGTTAGTTCAGGAGCCGATAGAAAATTTATTAAATCCGCTTTGATTTTTTTAGTATTGTCTTCAAAAGTAGTTTTATCACCAGTAGGTTTTATTGATTTTAAATCGTGAATGTCTTGATCAAGACGATTGAAGATTCTATTGGCATCTTTAATTCTGTCTCCATCAACAAATTTTTTGATTTCATCAATATCATTACGCTCTTTTACTGCGCGAACTTTACTAGTTCCATCGTAAAGATTACTGACGTATTCGATATTCAGCAGCCCTGAAGTCCAATAGTAGTTTACTCCATATAAAAATAAACCTGTCATTGCGAGAATCACAAAGACGTAATAGAAATGCACAACTCGTCCTAGAGTAAATCGCATAAGAGCTCCTTAGAGAGAATAGTAGAAAATAAATTACTGATTAAATAGGGAGAAAAAATCGATCGTTCGATAATATGTAGAAACATCCTGTTCCCTCATTTGTCCATCTTGACTGCTGGCTAGACTACGTGAATAAGCCTCAGTTGAAAGGTTACCTTTCATTGGTAGTATGATAGAAACTGGACGAAATAAAAAGGGAAAGTGCAAAATTTCTTTGTTAGCTGATTCCAGACGAGATAGGTCTGGTACTTGATAAGAATCTTTCACAGACAGATCACTTCCTACCTCTATCACGTTGTGTTCACCTACTGCTTTTACGTCATCTAAATGAGCGCGATATTGACAAAAAATATTGGAAAATCCGACAAAATAGTTTTCTTTTTGAGACACTTTAAAATTCACTTTATAAACTAGTGAATCATCGTGAGAAATATCAACTTTTAAATCTAATTTAAAAAGCCCTGCTCTCGCCGTTTTTTCGACATTAAACGTCAGCAGTACTTTTTGATGCAAAAGTTTTCTAGTTACAACATAGATGAATTTGCGGTTAATTTCGAGGTGTCCATCTTCAAGGATCATCCCTGAAATTTGAAGCTTTCCTTCATTGAGTCTAGTTTCAATATTTCCATGGTAATTAAACAATGAAACGACAGATAGCACTTCAGGGATGATTTCTAAAATCAGATTCCACTTTTGCAGGTCTATCTTAGAAGTCGACTTATAGTATTCGAAACTTTTAAATTTTACTTTATTACTAAAAAAATTAGTAAAAATGGATTCAAATTTCTCATCGAGAACTTTTGAGACTTGCTCATAGTGGGCCACTTGTCCTTGAGAGTTTACGTCAGCCTTTCTTTTCATTTCCGACAAATGAAAATAAGCCCGACCAATCAAGGGCGAGAGTGAAAATTCAGAAAGAAGCTGAATATCCTCAAGGGTACTCAGGCTCTTTTCAAATTCATCATTAAATGATGTTTGATGATTTCTTTTTTCCATTTTTTAGCTAGCAAGATCCTCTACTGATTCAAAAATAGTTCTAAGTTTTGCTCTTAGTTTTAGAATCGCCTGTGTATGAAGTTGCGATACTCTCGATTCAGTTACGTCTAAAACTGATCCGATTTCTTTAAGGTTTAAATCTTCATAATAGTATAAGGAAAGCACGAGTCTTTGCTTTTCTGGCAAAGTCATAATTCCTTCTTTGATCTTTTCACGTGAATCTTTCTGGCTTACAGTCGTGTATGGATTTAATGCTCTATGGTCTTCCATAACTTCTGAAATAAGTTTTTTATCGCCTTTATTAAAGCTGGCTGAATCATCGATATTTAACAATGAAATAGACTTCGCTTTATTTAATAAATCATGGAATTCTTCTTGGTTCATTCCCAGCTCAGAACACATTTCTTCATCTGTTGCTGGACGACCTAAATTAGCTTCCAGTTTCGAGTATGCTCTCTCTACTGTTTTGGCTTTTTCACGGATGGATCTTGGTACCCAGTCTTGAGCACGAAGTTCATCTAGGATGGCCCCACGGATTCTGAATTCAGCGTATGTTTTAAATTTGTTATCGCGAGTTGGATCGAATTTTTCAATTGCGTCCATGAGTCCGATAACTCCACAAGAAATGAGATCATCCAACTCAATATTTGATGGAAGACGAGACGCAATTTTTTGCGCGATGTATTTTACGAGTGGTGCATACTCAATAATAATTTCATCTTTAACTTTAGGTTCTACAGTTGAGCGGTAGTCTTTTAAGTTTTTCAATTTTTTTGATAGAGTCGACATTTTTGCTCTCCCTGCTTAAAGTGTAAAACGAACGTCGTGTTCGAGGCGAGTTGTGAACTTCGGTGCAAATTCGGAGTCTGCACTTTTAGCTGCGCCCTCTATCTCTTCGGTAAATTTCTTTACGATTTTCACAAAATTCTTATGCAGGGAAGAATTTTCCTGGTGAAGTAAAACTGTATCAAAGTGATCGACTGGGGACTCTTCGTTTTTAATTCCACCTAAGATGTGAAGTCGGCATTTTAAAAATGTTTCGACTGTTTCACTCAGGGTTTTTACCATTCTTTGGTATTGAGGTTCTGAAGAGACTTTATTAATAAGTAAATGATTATCATTCACACCAAATTCTTTATTTAAGATTTTAATAAGTGAATATGAATCAGTGACAGAAGATTTATCCGGCGTCACGACTACAAAACGATAATCGCTGTAAGCGTTTAGAGTAAGAGTTTCTTTTGTTATCCCCGCGGGGCAATCCAAAATAATATAATCGTAGTCGCGTTCATGATTAACGAGAATATCAATGATGATGCGGTCTACTTCGAGAGTCTTGTTAAAGAGATCTATATTGCCATTACAACCCGAAAGTAAATGAAGGTTGCCATCCTTATGGAGACAATCATCAAACTCTCTTTGAGCTGAAATGAGCTCATAAAAATAATTTGTAATCGGAAGACCAAGTTTTACAACTGTATTAGATAAATTAGTATCACAATCAAGGAGCAAAACCTTATAGCCTGATTGGGCCATAAGTTTTGCCATTTTTACAGCGACTGAAGTTTTCCCAACTCCCCCCTTACCTGCGGTAACGGAAATTGTTTTTGCTTTTAGACTTGTTTTTTTGGACTGGTATTTATTCTGAGAAACGAGCCAATCACTTGGATTGGATTTTTTTAAACTAAGCATGGACTTCCTGTCTCCTCTTAGATGCTTTTTCTTTATTCGAGCTCCCTCATGGAATTCGAATTTTAATTTTTACTTACAAAACGTTTTAAGAAAATTTAAAAATACCGGCTAAAATTCTCTCTGCAGTTGCTGGCTCTAAATCATCTGGAACAACTTCACCTGTTCCAAAAAACTTGTAAGGAAGATCTTTAATATCTTGAGTGATGTTAAAGAGAGATCCAAAATTCAAGCAAGCATCCAAGTGAGAAACTACCACACCATCTGAAAGGCTGCGGTAAGTGCCAAGGACCTTTCTATTGTATAATTCTGTGTGAATTGCTGAAAGAGTGATCAATACTTCCACTTTTGAAAATGCTCGTCTTAATCCATCAATAAATTTTTTAGTATCATTGCTTTCTGTCTCGTTGCATTTGTAATCGATGAAGACAGATTTACCATCTTCCATGGCCTTACGGCACTCGCCTACAATCTCCGCAATGCTTGCAGCTTTTATTACATGCATTCCAAAAATTTTCTCAGTAAAACTTGCTTTTGATTCATTTACAGTTGTGACATTTCTGATGATCACGGAATCTTTTTTCATCGTACCTATTTTCTGAACCATTGAACTTTGTCCACAAGAAGCTTCAGATAGAAAAACTGTTATTACTGGATTTTTAGCAGTGGTAGCAGCTGAAAAAAGTGGCATTGCTGTTGATACTGTAGTCATCATTTCTCTTAAAGCAAATTCAAAAACTACATCTGCATTTTCAACGTCAGATTCTGTTAATTCAAACAAACCTTTTTTGATAAGATGTTGAATATAAATTTCATTAATATCCAAACTTCTTAGAGTTGTACGCAATTGATAAATTCCAATTGGCTCTTTTTTATGAATGCGTTCAAAACTTCTTGTTAACTCAAAAAGTTTTTTCTCTAATTCGTCGATTTTTGTTTTTTGCTTTTCAAACATTTCCTCTCCAATCAAGCGCGATCCTTTTGTATTCGCAGCTTGTTGTTGAGCAGCTTGCTGCTGAACAACACGACTTGGTGCTGCCATTTGAACTTGTTGTGCCGGTTGAGCTTCCCTGCGTGGAGCTTGAATTATAGGACGACTTGCTTCCACTTCATCGTCAAAATTAAAATCATTATGCGATCTTGCATGACGATCTTCTTTTTCACCTAAACTTAAGAAATCATCTAAACCTTCACGAAGACCAGACTTAATTTGTGAAGCAATTCCTTTTGTTGAAGATACTGGGCGATTGAGTCCTGCACTTCCGTATCCGTTATTGCTTCTAGAACCATTTGATGATGAGTTTGAGCGAGAGTGTTCGTGTTGATCTATCATATTTGCTATATATCCTGCGCTGCCATTATAAAATTCTTCTTTTTGGTTTTCGTTTAATACAGTATCAACCGATGCTTTTCGCACGTAATTCTTTTCAGAAATGGCCGCTGTAATTTCGATTTTTTTCTTTTTGAATGCGCCCTTTAATCCTTTATTAGTTATTGTTTTTAAAATAACCGCATCAGGACCAAGCTCGCGTTTGATGTCTTTTAGTGCTTCTTCAATAGTGTCAGCTTCAAATTTTCTTACGTACATTTATTACAACCTCACCGTTCCTAGTGATCTAATATTCGCATCAGGCGAAAGCTCATTGTGGCTTACTACCACAAGGTTGGGGATAAATTTTTCAGTTAAGCGCTTAAAGTGTGAGCGAATAACTGGAGAGCAAAGTACCACCATTTTTTCTCCCATATTGGTTGCTTCTTCAATTTTTTCATTGAGAGAAGCCAATATGATCTGAGTGACTTTGGGATCAAGAGATAACTGTTGTCCTTGGTCGGTTTGAATAATATTCTGAGCGATTGACTCTTCAATATTACGATCCAAAGTAAACAATGGAATATCTCCAGAATCACTTTTAATCTTCTCAGTAATGGTTCTAAACAGAGCTTGACGAGAAAATTCTGTCAACGCTTCTGTGTCTTTAATTGTAGAGCCATACTCAGATAATGTCTCTAAAATTGTGCGTAGATCACGTACCGAAACACCTTCTCTTAGTAAATTTTTCATGACCTTTAAAACAATTCCCAGATTTAAAATGTCAGGTATTAAGTCATTGACCAATTTGGGATTTGTTTCTTTAAAGTTATCCACAACACGAACTAGTTCTTGGCGACCAAATAGCTCGTGCAGATTTGATTTTAAAATTTCTGTTAAATGTGTTGCTACAATTGTCGAGCAATCTACTACGGTATACCCATTGTATTGAGCATCTTCTTTTTGATCTTCAGAAATCCAAACTGCACGAAGACCAAAAACTGGCTCTGTCGTTTCTACCCCGTCCATTTTTTCAATAACAGTTCCTGGATCCATTGCTAAAAAGTAATCCGACATCAACTCGCCTTTAGCAACCTGAATTCCCTTAATTTTTACAGAGTATCCACCGGGCTTTAACTCTAAATTATCTTTAATCTTGACCGACGGAATGATAACTCCCCAATCCAGAGCAAAAATTTTTCTCATGTGAGTAATACGTTCAAGAAGATCACCATTTTGTTCAGTATCAACTAAGTGAACTAACCCATATCCAACTTCGAGTTCGACCAGCTCCATATTGAGAAGTTCTTCGAGATTTTGTGGGCTGGTTTTTTTGGTAACTTCCACAGATTTTTGTTTTTCTGCGATTTCTTCTTTTGTATTTCCTTGCTCGATTTTATAGGCCACGAATCCAAGAGCACCTCCCATTGCAAAAAATGGAAGTTTTGGAAGACCTGGAATTAATCCAAAGAAAATAAGAACCGCACCCGCGATATAAATGGCTTTTGGGTGAACTTTAAATTGTTTGGAAACCTGCATACCGATATTGTCATCGTTGGTATTTCTTGTAACAAGAATACCAGCTGCAGTAGAAATAATTAGGGCAGGAATTTGAGTAACGAGACCATCACCCACTGTTAAAAGTGTGAATGTCTCTGCTGCTTTTCCAATATCCATTCCGTTTTGAGCAACACCTATAATGATACCGCCGATGATATTGATTGCTGTAATCAAGATACCCGCGATTGCATCTCCTCGAACGAACTTCGAAGCACCGTCCATCGACCCGTAAAAATCTGCTTCTTCAGCAACTTCTTTACGTCTGCGTTTTGCTTCAACATCATTAATTAATCCAGCGTTCAAATCGGCATCGATCGCCATTTGCTTCCCTGGCATCGCATCTAAAGTAAATCGAGCAGCAACTTCAGCAACACGACCAGCACCTTTCGTTACAACCATAAAGTTGATGATGACTAAGATGATAAAGATAACGATACCAACAACAAAATTCCCTTCTACAACGAATTCACCAAAAGACTTGATGATATCACCGGCCGCTCCGGTTCCGTCTTGCGCTCCGTGAATAAGAATATTTCTAGTAGAAGCAACGTTCAAGGCAAGTCGAAAAAGTGTCGAGATAAGAAGGACCGAAGGAAACGTTGAAAAATCTAGGGGTCTTTTCGTATAGAGAGAAACGAGCATGATCATAACTGAAAAGGCCAGTGACAATGCCAGTAGCAAATCGAGAATTATGGGTGGGACTGGTACGATCATCACCACGAGAATCATCAAAATACCAATGGCTGCCAGAACATCTGGGCCTTGGGTGAAGATTTTCATTTTCTTTAACATGTCATTCATAGGTCACCTATTAGCTTTAAAGCTATTTTAAGCTAGTGCTTTTTTCTTTTTCTTTAACTTATAAACAAACGCCAAAACTTCAGCGACTGCTTTATATAAATTGCGTGGAACAGGGGCTCCAACTTTTACTGTTTTATAAAGTGTTCTCGCTAAAAGAACGTTTTCAACAATTGGAATATCATGAAGGCGAGCGATCTCTCTTATTTTCATCGCCATATGATCTTGTCCTTTTCCGATGATCATTGGACTGACCATATTTTCAGAATCATATTTTAAAACAATACTAATATGGGTTGGATTCGTGATGATGACGTCAGCGGTTTGCACATCTTTGATCATGCGTTTTCTCGACATCTCTCTTTGGATCTGACGAATTCTTTGCTTAATTTCAGGATTTCCGTCTTGCTCTTTGCTCTCTTGTTTAATTTGTTGCTTCGTCTGTTTCAGTTTGTTGTGATAAGTGTATTTTTGGTAAGCAAAATCCAACATGGCCACTACGCCTAATGCCATTAGAATCGCAAAAGATAATTTCATAAGAAGTTCTTTTCCATAAGCAAATGCTTGGTAAAACTCCAAATGCATAAATCCGTTGTAGCGAGAAACATCATCTTTCAAATAAACATAAACAACTGAAAGAACTACTGCAAATTTAATGATTCCTTTAAAAGTCTCGAAAATTGATTGCATCGAAAAAAGTTTTTTCACACCATTGAGCGGGTTAACGCGATCGAAATTTAATTCCAAAATATCTGGTGAGTATAGAAATCCAATTTGAGCAATTTGGACAAGCACACCTACGCAAAGAGCAGTAAGCATTACAGGCGCACCACATTTTAGGGCTACCATAAATGTTCTAGTCGTAATTGTATTGAGAGATTTTTCCGTATAAGCAGAAGCGATATCAAGAGTGTAAAGCCATTCAATATATTTTGTCATTTCTTCGTAGACGTAAACTAGAGATAGAGACAGAGTCAAGAGACAAGCTGCTAATACAAGAACAGACGTGAGTTCTTTAGAAGAGGCAACATCCCCTTTTTTCCTAAACTCATCAATCCTATGTTGGGACGGTTCTTCGGTCTTTTCCCCGTCGTCTTGTTCGTCGGCCATCCTAGCCTTCTCCTATTTATCTTTCATTATGAAAGAAATTGAAACCACGCACCTAACTTTTCTGTATAAATCTTAAAACACGTTTGAAAAAATTCATCTGATCCTGCGACAAAAACCAAAAGTCCTAAACCAATATTCACTGCAAAACTTACTGCGATAACATTCATTTGTGGAACTGCTCTTGAGACAATTCCCATCACTGCATTTATAACAACATTTATAAAAATCATTGGCGTTGAAAGCATCAATGCCGAGATAAAAAATGCTTTAAACATAATCACAAAAAATTCTGCAGAGTGTGCCATTTTTCCAAGGTTATAAATATGCACTGTCGAAAAAGAAGAGACAACACCTTTGAACATTGGAATCAAGGCTCCTGAAGTCAGGATCATCATTAAGACTGTCCACTCAATTAATTTTTCAAATGGACCAACTTGTCCACCAGCACTTGGATCAAAATAGTGAAGAGCATTGAATCCCACTTGTTGAGTAATGATTGCTCCAGCAGAAACAAAAATACTCATAATTGATTTTACAAAAAATCCAATCACAAGACCTACGATTGTATTAAAAATTGTTAAGTACCAAAAACTATCTACTCCGACATATTTAATATCCAAAAGTAATTGATCTTGGATCATTGGAAAAAAAGCAAAAGTAATAACTACGGCGGTAAGAACTTTTACGACCATCGGAATAGCGACGTTATCAAACAAAGGCAATTGAAACATTACCGCAAACCAACGCGAGAATGCTAGCCAGAAGGCCACTATCATCGTCATGTCTGTGATTTGCAAATTAAGCATGTTTTTCCTAGCGCTCCATAACGATTTTAGGAATGTTTAAAAATAAATCTTTCGTAAACGTAGTAAGAGTGTCCGACATCCATGGTGCAAAAAATACAAGAGCTGCCACGATCACCAAAATTTTTGGAATGAACGAGAGTGTTTGCTCGTTGATTTGAGTGACTGCTTGGAATAGTGAAACCAAGATCCCCATGATAAGAGCTCCGATCAACATTGGTGCTGAAATCATCAGCGCAACTTTAATTGCTTGGTGGGTAATGTCAGCGTATGAGTCAAATTGCATTTACAACCTCTATGGATTAAACGATCTTAAAATTGAGCCCGTTACTAACTGCCATCCATCAACTAAAACAAAAAGTAATAATTTAAATGGTAGTGAAACTACTACTGGAGGTAACATCATCATCCCCATTGCCATAAGCACGGAGGCGACGACCATATCTAGAATGAGAAATGGTATGTACAACAAGAATCCAATTTGAAATGAAGTCTTGAGTTCAGAAATAATGAAAGCTGGAATTAAATAATGAATAGGAACATCGTCAATTGTATTTGGCGCAGTCTTTCCTGTTACATCATAAAATAATCCGATGTCTGCTTTTCTTACTTGTTTTTGCATGAAAGCACGAAGACCTAATGTAATTTCATCAATCGCAGCTGTCGTTGTGATTTGTTTATTCATATAAGGCTGAATTGCTTTATTATAGATGCGCTCACCAGTCGGTTGCATAACAAACATAGATAAAAATAAAGAGAACCCAACAAGTACCTGGTTTGGTGGCATGTTCTGAGTTCCAATTGCTTGTCTCATAAATGACAGAACTATTAAAATTCTAGTGAAACTTGTACACAAGATTAATATAGAAGGCGCAAGTGTGATGATTGTAAAAAGCATTAGGACTTCGATTGAATCGACCAGGTTTACACCTTGACCAAAGTTAATCGACATACCTGGTAGATTTACACCGTTTGGATTTGCAGCCTGCGGAAACGCCAAAGCTGGCAACATTAAAAGTGCCAACACAGACAAAAACTTTGTTAATTTAATCAGACTAACTGATCTTAAGACTTTAAGAGCTTCCATGCTCACCAATCCTTATTGTATTTGTTTCATGTTTTTAATTTTAGTCTTAATTTGATCCGAAAATCTTACCTGATCTTTTACAGGAGCTTTTTCAATTGACTTCAATGCTGGTGCATCAAATTTATCAACCCCCACTCCATCATTGTCATCATTTAACATATCATCCAATGAATAATTATCAGCAATATTGTCTTCTTTTAATTTAAATTCTTTTGGGCGTTTTGTAGCATTTGCTGAATACAAATTTGTATCAAAATTAGATCCAGTTATCTCAGCTTCACCTGATTTAATTAATCCCGTTGTGTCTTGAATTTCAGAAATTAAAGTCATTCCTGCTTCGGTGTTTGAGATTAAGAAAACTTGTTTGTGCGCTTTAACCATCATCAATGTTCTCTTTGGTGCAACGTGGGTGGTGCTGATAACTTCAACAATTTTTGTACTGTGAAGAAATCCTAATTTACCTTTTTTAATAACTCCCTTTTTAAACAGAGTAAGTACTCCGTAAAAACCAAGAACCATTAAACTTAGGAATGCAACGAACTTACCAATATAAGAGCTTAGCGAGAAATTAGATTTAGCTGGCTCTTCTTTATTAAATGCAGACTTAGCTTCATTCTTTTGAACTCCGGCTTGGGCCAGATTGACTCTATCAGCACGAATAGCAGTATCAGCTTGGACTTCTTTTTTGGCC
Source organism: Bacteriovoracaceae bacterium (assembly GCA_947446575.1). GTDB lineage: Bacteria > Bdellovibrionota > Bacteriovoracia > Bacteriovoracales > Bacteriovoracaceae > Bacteriovorax. The sequence continues at coordinate 24,615 of CANFHC010000030.1, forward strand.
ACTTTAGCCGCTTCAACTTCTGGGTGTTTTTCTGCCGCTAGTTTTTCGTTTTCTTTCACTAATGTTGATAAATAATTTTCATCAAGCTTTTCTGCTTCTACATTGTTAGTTTCTATTGTTTTTGCCACAACACTTGGAGAGCGACTTACCTTGTTTGCAACTGTTGCAACACGAGGGAAACTCACGTCTACAGAGCCATCTTTGAGCGTGATATTAACAAGCGATTCTTTTCCTTGAAGTGAGTAAGGAAGAATCGTTCTAACAGTTACAGTATTGCGGTCAGCCTGTGCTGCTGTCACCGTTGTATCGTTGAAACGTCTTTGAATTTTTCCCGCAACATGGGAGTTGGGAATCGTCACTGAGAGAACTTTATCCTTAATAGAAATTTGTGGATTGTCGTTAAGATTTCCCACTAACTTTATTGAAAGTCGATTCTCTGTCGCTTTATCACTTTTAAGTTCAACAGCTTTGATATTCACATCGTCTGCGAAAACATTGAAGTTCAAAAAAATAGTAAAAAATAGTATTACGTTTTTCACTGGTAGTCTCCTAGACTTACTTTAAAGTTTCAATTCGCTCGATTGGACTAATAATATCTGTTAAACGGATCCCGAATTTTTCGTTAACAACAACTACTTCACCTTTTGCAACGAGCTTGCCGTTTACTAAGATTTCAAGTGGCTCACCTGCAAGCTTATCAAGTTCTAAAACCGAACCTTGACCAAGTTGTAGTAAATCTTTTACGATGATTTGAGTTCTCCCCAATTCGACTGAAACTTTAAGTGGAATATCTAAGATAAAGTCGAGATTTTGGACTTTAAGTTTATTGAGGGAATCATCCCCAGCTTTTACTTCATCCGCCATTCTTTCTACATTAACTTTATTCATTTTCTCTCCCCTATATATCTATCGATATTTTTTTATTTAAATTCGTTTTAATTTTATTATTCTTCTTCTGCTTCTTCGTAAGTAATTCCTGAATTCACTTGCGTGATTTGAACTGCTCGGTTCCCTTTATAAGTTCCCATCAAGCATTTCATTTTTTCCACACCTTCCACCGCTAGAGTTACTTCTCCTGAAGCATCTTGGTTGAGCGGGATAATATCACCCGGCTCAAGCGTAAGTAGATCTCCTAAAGTCATCTCTGCTTCTCCTAAGCGCACAACGACTGTCGCTTTAGAGTTCTTGATGTGCTCGTTCATCGCCTGAGTCCAGATCGAATCGGCCATCTCGTTATCAGTTTGGAAACTAGATGAAAGTTTTTGCTTAATTGGTTCGATTGTTGAGTATGGAACAACAATCATGATTGTTCCTGAAGCTGATTCAAATTCTACTTCAAGAGTTGTTGCGATAATAACGTCAGAAGGTGGAACAACTCCTACGAACTGAGGGTTAATTTCTGTACGAAGATATTGAGCATCTATACGGTGAACGGGAGCCCAAGCTTCTTCTAAGTCATTGATCGCCATATCCATGATCTTTCTCATGAATGAAAGTTCGATCATCGTAAATTCTTTTCCTTCAATCTTTGTAAAAGGTCTATCAGTTCCACCAAAGTATGAATCGATTATTGCGTAAGCTAGTTTTGATTCAAAAACTAAAAGAGCTGGACCTCTGAGCTCATTGAATCTCATAATGCACATACACGATGGGATCGGAAGTGTGTTTACGAATTCACCAAACTTTAAAAGGTCAGTTGAAATAATCGATATGGTAGAAATTTTTCTAAGTGAGTTTGAGAGCGATACACGAAAGCTTCTAATGAATCTTTCATAGATGATTTCTAGAATGGGCATTCTTCCGCGGATAACGCGGTCTTGGTTGGTGAGGTCGTAGGTTTGAATATTCTCATCTGATTCATCAGCGCCACCACTGTTTGAATCGCTACCACCCGAAAACGAATCGCCACCGCCGTCGTTAACTGCGTTTAATAATGCGTCTACTTCATCTTGACTTAAAACCTGCGCCATAATCTTCCCCTCCTGGGATTCATAAAGCTTTTGAGACTGCTGACATCATGTCGGCGCTCTTAAAGATCCAAAACCGATTTCAGTTAATCTGAAATCCTACATAGTAAATATCAGTTATCTGTCCATCGACAAGAAAATTGTTGATCGATGTTTTAACTTCTTCTTTCAAATACTCTTTGCCTTCTTTTTTCAAAAGCTCTTCTGGCTTTTTAGCATTGAGCATACTGATTATCGTGTCGCTAATTTGAGGTTTTCTAGCGTCTACTTCTTCTTTTTTTGTTTCTTTACTAAATTTTAAGACAAGTGAAATACGAATAAATCTTCTCGGCCCATCACCTTGAGCAAGGTTAGCTGTGAATGGCTCTAATGGATAAAGAAGGCCGTCAGCTTTTACACCTTCTACTTCTGCTTTAGCTTCTGCTCCACCGTGTCCACCACCGTGACCGCCTTCTGCTTTTTTCTCACCGTGACCGCCGCCTTCTGCGGCAGCAGCGTGTTCTCCGCCACCTTCAAGATCTTGTTTCATAACATCTGCAGCAGTAGTAACTGAATTTAATTTTTTATGATTTTGGAATTGAAAAAAACCAACTGCACCAACTGCAATTGTATTAACTAATACTAAAATTACTAAAAGCGGATTTTTAGCTGAAGGCGCTGGTCCTGCATCTTCCTTTTCGTGCTTTTCTTCGGCCATTTTTTTACCATCCATGGATTAAGGCGTACCTGTCAAAAATTATACATAGGAAGGCAATTTGGTTCAAGTGATCTTATGTAAAAATGGCAAATAGTGCCTAAATCACCTACTATTTGCGACTTAATGACTACTCTTTGACAGTTGGAGTTTTGACATGGGAAAAAATTACCTGATTAAAAACCTAGAGCGATTCTTTCCAAGGCTTGCCGGGTTTAAATTTCGGAACAACTCGCGCGCGAATTCTTATACGTTCACCAGTTGAAGGATTTACGCCAAGTCTAGAAGCCTTTCTTGTTTTAGTAAATGTACCAAAACCAACTAAAGTAACATCCTCACCTTTTTTTACTGTTCTCTTTATAGTCTCAAGCATGACATCGATAAATTGATTGGCCTGCTTTTTTGTCATTGCTCCGAGGTCGCGATCTTTTAGTAGAGCTTCAATCAGTTCCTTCTTATTCATTGATGATTCCTAATTTTTTTTAAAACTTTGAGTCTTCTAATTGATAAAGTTCTTCTTCTAAGGCAATTCGCAATGACTCTTTGATAGACTTTAAAATAAGGACTGCATTGTCAGGATGATTGGTGTTTTCTAATATCGAGCGCATAAATACAGGAGAGAGGTTTCTGTAAAACTCATCAAAACTTAAGGCCACATCGAAATCTACAGTGGCAATGGCCTGGTATAAATCCGTTTCTAGTTCAAAAAAAGCATTGATCAAGTCAAAAAGATTTTCTTTTTGCAGAACAATTTTTAATTCTCTTCCAAATGTCTTTTTAAGCTCTTCTTCATTGTGCAAAGTCCATTTGTGTTCTAAAAAATCTTTAAGTGTTAAAATTTCTTCGCCACGTTTTTCTTGAAATGTACGATTTCTTTTTAATCCTAGATTGTTATAAACCGAGCTTTCCATAAAATTCTCTTTGTAAAAAAGAAAGGGGCCGAAATAGTTCGGCCCCTTTTAAGTTTATTATAATAAAAATTTTGAAAATGACAAATCTAGCTTTTAATCTTTAGATTAATTTATTACTAGAGTTTCACTTTTCCTCTTTTTTGTAATTCATCTACGATGTTTACAAAATACTCAGTTGGGTATGCTCCTCTAACTGGAACACCATTAAGTAAAAATCCTGGAGTTCCTTGCATTCCAAAAGATCCTGCTTCTTTTTGGTCTTGTTCGATTCTTTTTGTTACGGCTTCAGAATTTAAGTCTTTTTTAACTTTTGCCATATCAGCACCAACTTGTTTAGCTGTTGCTTGAAGAAAAGCTTCTCCATTTTTTAACTTTCTTTGGTCTTTAAAAATTGCATCGTGAAAAGCAAAAGCTTTTTTCTCATCTTGAAGTCTGATAGCTTCATAGTACTTAGCAGAAATCATCGCTTGTTCGTGGAAGCTAAGTGGAAGGTGCTTATAGATAAAACGAATTTTCCCGTCATATTTTTTAAGCAAGGCTGTGACTGTTTCATATCCGCGTGAACAAAATGGACATTCAAAATCTGAGTACTCCACAAGAGTCAAAGGAGCATCTTTTGGACCTCTAATTGATTCATCACTTCTGATTTCTGCTACTAATGGCTTTTGAAAAGATTCTTCTAGTTTTTTCTTTTCGTCCGCATCACGATTTTTTCCCATTTCTTCTTGAGCATTTTTTGCAGCTTTTTGAAGAGCTTCAATAAATTCTGCCGGGTGTTTTTCAATTGCTTCAGTAAGAACTTTTGGATCATCTTTTAAGATTTTCGTAATTTGTTCTTTCATTTTTTCATCTGAAGTACAGCTAGCTAATAGCACTGCACTTATAAATACAACCAGTAATTTTACAAATTTCATATCCATCCTTTTGTTGGGAAATTATTTTGGTAATTTTTTTGCTTTTTTATTTTCTCAAATTTTTGCGATTTATCTAGTGTTTTAAATAAGACAATTTTACTCGGGATTAGGTGAGGTCTTTTTGGATATAATCGAGGTATTTATTAATCTTGCGGCAATCCTCCCGCAAATAATAATGCCCTATCAAATGCACGCGGCTATGGAAGTTGCCTTTCAAAAATGAGCGCATGGTCGCAAACACTGCAAACGCAGGTCCAGAGACTTTTCCATAAAGATGCACCCCAAAGAGGCAGTACATTAAAATATGCACTCCCATTAAAAAATAAACCGCAATATCCGCAACAGTAAATTGTTCTTCAATAAAATAACGAATCGCTTTGCCACTACCACTTGATTTAGTAGAAAGTAGTTTTTGAGAAAGTAAAAAGATCTGTTCTCGAATCACATTGTTCATAATCAAGATACTTAGTGAAGCCAAGAGTGCAAAAATGACGATGACAAAAATGTAATTGAAAAAAAAGTTTTTTTCAAAAACTGGCTTATGAATACGAGTAAAGTCTTGCGGAACATCAATCCGCTCCAATTTTCCTTTGATTTTGGCTTCATCGATCTTTGAAAAGAAAAATATTGAAAAAGAAGTCAGTAGCTTTAAATCAGACAAATAATCAGGCGAATAATAATTTTCTCTATTTTTGAGACGTTCCTCGCAGTGCACCCCTATGACCTTAAAAGGTCTGATCATTATGGACGAAAGGTAATATCCCAAAAAGTAAATAAGAATCATGGCGCCGATGGCATATGGAATTTCGTCATATAGAGACGAATAGACAAATTCATAGAAGGCATCTTGAAACTCTACCGCCCCAGGATATCCATGGGCCACAAAATATACCAGATCTATCCTTAAGAGAAGATAAGTAAAAAGTAGAACTGCGAAAGTAAAGCCAAGTGAAATCAGGACGAACTTTATCCCTGTTCCAAACTTAAACATAAATTCTTCATCATTATATAGTCTTACGAGCAAATTTTTTAATTCCATTTAAACTAACTATAATAGATCTTTGCATTTTAGTCTAAGCCCTGAAAATTCTTCGCTATACCTGACTAAAACAGACAGTCCTTCATATGAATTAAAGTGTTTTTCTAAATTATCCGATAAGTCTTATAGATAGAAATCCTCTCGTGGAGAAATGAGATGAAATTGACAGTGAAAAATTCTCTTCCTATGACTCTTATTGTGACTTTAGTTCTAATGAGTGCATGTGGGAAAAAAGAAAATAAAGTAAACAGCAGTACTGGTAATGGAATTAGCAGCAGCACCCCCATTTTCCAAGGCAGCAACGGAACAACTGTTTATAGCCAATACCAAAGTGTTCGTAACAGTGTAGCTTGTCTTTCAGGAAGAAGCCGACTGGTTAACGATGCCAGTTTTTATATCACGGCTCAAAGTGGATCAATCACTGGAACAACTGTTGGTGGACAATGGTACCCTGGGGTCATTCCAAATGGAACAGCTTCTACTATGTATGTTGGTGTGAGTGCCTACCGCGATTTAATGTTTTTAACAAAAGTGACAAGTGGAAGTCAGGTAGTTGGTTACAACGTTATTCTTTCATTCTGTGATGTACCAAATGCTTACGTAAATTACCCAGCTCTAGTTTCTAATGATAGAGCACTAATTAACTTCAATGCTCCAAGTGGGATTACGATCAATACAGCTGTTAGTTGTGGATATGGTTTAATTGCTGCGGCATTAAACACTGTAATCGTTTCTCAAAGAAGTGCTACGAACCCATATACTTCGGATTATCCGGTTTATACATCGTTCACAAGGCCAAATTGTCAGTAATTTAAAAAATATTATTTAGAATAATGAGAAAGCGCTGAGGTTATCCTCGGCGCTTTTTTTTTGTGCGTAATTGTGTTTGAACTTTTTTTTGCCCTTTTAAAAACGATTCAATTCCTCTGACAACAGAAGCGGCGTAATCATCTTGAAATTTAGGATTCATCATGCGCACTCTTTCTTTCTGAGTAGAAATAAAACCAACTTCCAACAAAACTCCCGGACGTTTGGAAAGTGCCAATACAAAAAAGAGACCAGGTTTAATTCCCCTACTATGAATGCCGTATTTTCTTCCTACTGAATTTTTTATTTCATTGTGAATACTTTGGGCCAGAGGTTTTGATGTATTGACCGTTTGATCAATAACGAGATCTACTAAAATTTGCTGAACGACAACTTCATCGCCATGACTTTGAACGTTTTCCGTCTTCTCTACTTTTTTAATCGCCCAGTCATCATGGTTACCTAGATAGTATGTTTCAAAACCAACTGCTCCACTGGCAGGACTAGAATTGATATGCACAGAGATAAAAAGATCTGCTTTGGTTTTTTCCGCAATGGCCGCGCGCTCAGGAAGTGAAACGGTTCTATCCATACTTCTCGTTAAAAAAACCGAGTAACCAGCGTTAGATAATTTTTCATAGATTTTTTGCGAGATAGCTAAGGCAATATCTTTTTCTTTAACAACTTCAGGTGGCACGCGTCCCACCGTAACTTGCTTTGCCCCGTCATCTTCACCACCATGACCTGGATCGATGAGAATGGTCAAGGCAGACGAGTTACTTGCTCGTAAAACTAAAAATAGAAGGAAAAAATATTTCATGATTAGAGCTTAATACAACTTCTTCAGAACGTGACCAGGAAAGTAATGTGAGAGAATTTTTTTATAAGACCATCCACGCATGGCCATGGCATAAGCTCCCATTTGGCATAATCCCACTCCGTGACCTAAACCTTCACCGGAAGCCGTGATTCCTTCCCCATATTTTTTTAACGAAAAAGTATTGGAAGGAAAAATGAATCGTCCAAAAAATTTTCTAAGCACAGCCTTTTCAATGATAAAAGGTCGGTCATTAATATAAAAATTAACGGTAAATTTATCTATATCATCTGGAACAAGCACAATTGAACTTAAGTCGCCCGAGAGTTGTTCTTTGATATAACCTTGATCACTTGCCCACAGAAAAAAGCTTTTTAGTCTTTCGCGAGTTATTGAATTACTCCATGCTTTTGGTCCAATATTGTGGCAAAAAGGACAATTTACCGATTGGTATCCTTCTTCCTTATTATGCCAAACCTGATCGGGTCTCAATGTTCTTCCCCCGCATTTGGCATTGAAAAAGATGGGTTCAATTTTTCCAGAAGCTGTTGTGAGAACTTCACCAGTTGTTCCAATGCTTGCTGAATTAGTTGATTCAGTGGCATCAAAAAAGTTTCCTCCGACTTGATGTTTTTCTGAACTCTCCAAATCATAATAAGCTTCATTTCCTAATTCTTTTGTCACTTGTTGAGTGCGAATTTTATTTAGCGCATATGTCCTCGCGGCCACTGCCTGAGCTTTAAGAGCTTCAATGGGCCACTTCGGATTCATCTCTTTAGTTAAGAGTGAACTTATATACGCTTCCATTGGAATTTCATTAACAATGTCACAACTATCGCCTTTAGCGTTGGTAATAACTTTAAACATCCCTTGGTACTTATCATTTCCATAAGAAAGTAAACCAGTTGGAGACTCGAGAGTCGCCAGGAGAATAGGTTTATTTCTTTGTTTATTTAAAGTAGTGAAAGTCTCACAGTTAAATTTAACTGTTTTTTTTCCGGTATAAGTTTTTACGTCATTATTAAAAAAGAGGTGGCGTTTTAAATCAAGGCCAGTAACCAAGATATTGCGCAGAGATTTTCCTACGCGCACGCTTACGATGGGAGTCTCACTACCAAAAGTGGCGGTGTTTAACGATGAAAAAATAAGGGTGATCAAAAATAGTCTTAGCATCCTGCTCATCAGACTATTCTATCTATAGAAGTGGATTACTCTCTAGCTGTGATCAAATTTTCCCTACACGTTCCATCACCTTTTGCAGGTCGGTCCAAGCCGTGCGTTTCATGTTGGGATTTATGATGAGGAAATCAGGGTGAAAGATGGGCATCAATGCGTAAACACAATCACCTATTGATTTTTCAAAAAATTGACCGTGAATAGTTGACAGTTTTTCTCTTTTACCTAAAAGAATATTTGTTACCGTCGCTCCCAAACTTACTACGACTTTGGGACGATTTTCTTTGATAGCATTTAATAAATTTTGAGTTTCTAAGCTAGGCTTTTCTAAATTCATGGCCAAGTCAGTGATCTCTTCAAGCTGCTCATCCATTTTAAAACGATGGAATTCGCTTCCAAATAATTTCATCGCTGAAATCATTTTTCCTAAAAGATCATCGCCACTTTCGATATAGCTGTCTCCAACAAAAAGAACTTCACTCAGATACTTATGATCAAGATCGACGATCACAGGTTTTTTTACAACCAACGCAGCGGGCGCTGGTGCAATGACTATAGGAGCGCTAATCTCAGTTACAATTGGAGTCGTTTCCGTCTCTAAAAACCAACCAGTACTCTCAAAAAGAGCGCCTTCAAACGTCCTAAAAAGAGGATCTTTTTGGGCCTTAGTAATCTCTCGTAGTTTTTTAAAATTATTTTCCATAAGCAAATTTATCCACAAAATCTCATTTTTATCTGTCGGTGTAAAGACACTTGGAGAACCTTCCGAAAATAAATTTGTAACGCTAAAAGGAGAACCTGCATGTCTATGGAAACTGATTACAAATTCGAAAACTTCCAAGAATATTACGGTGACATCAAGAACGTAAAAAAGATTATCAATGAATGCCAGATCTGTGGCTCTAAACTAGTTCTTACACATTTATCAGATTATAAAAATCTCATTATGCAAGAATCTGCTCGTTGCCCAGATTGTGGTCAAGGCCATAGAAAAATGATTCACGTGATTAATTAAACTTGTTCAAGATTTCCTAGAAAATTTTCAGCCCTTTGGACTTGAATCTTATTTTTATCAACTTCTCTAGTGAGATTATACACAACTTGTGCTTTATTTCGAGGTTGAAGCTTTTCCGAGAAATGCACTAAGCTTGGTGATATGTTTTCATCGGAAAGTTTTACCTCAACAAGGTCACAAGCCTTCCTGTCTATTATTGTTAAAAAATCAACTTCTCGCTTTTCTTTATCTCTTACATAATAAAGTTCCGATTTTTCTCCGCGAAGATCCTGACCTAGATGTATTTTTTTAAGTATGGCACAGGCAACAACATTTTCCAGACGAAAGGATAGTTAACAAACTAGGTTTGTAAAACGTTAGCTTTCGATACTGAAAAAATGCATGATCAATTTGTAACTTTCGAAAATAAAGTGCGGACAAAATGTTAAAAAGCCTGAAAAGGCTTATCAAGAATTTGGGAAGTTTTCTAGCAGTTGCAGAAACAAGCCTGCAAAGTTTCAATCTCCAACTGCTAGTTTTATGTTAACAAAACTCCCAGCTTTTTCAACAAGATATTTCTCTATTGAATTAATTGTTCAAGTCCTTATGTATTTTCAAGCTTGTTCCAACTATTTACTTAATATCATTGAAACTAATATATTCGTCATTTAAACTTTCTTAGTGGAAATTAAAGATCAGTTTACTTCAGCATTGATTTAAGTCGGCACCGTTTTAGGTCTGAGCCTATTGATATATGGTATACACTGGTTAGTTTCATTGAGACGTTTAAGTGGTCAATCATTTTTTAAATATTTGGGGATTCAATCAGCTAAAGTTCAACTCGATACTAAATTTTTGAAGATCTGGTCTCTACTAAACGTGTTTGCAATTTTGAGCACGTACTTAGAATTTCGCTTCAGCTCAAATTTTAGGCAAATGTTAATGAATCAATCTTCCCCATACGCAAAAATCTTAAAAAATGGCTTTAGTTTTCACACATCGAGCCTCGCATTAATTTATTGCTTCATAATGGCCAGTGGATCTGAAGAAATTCTATTCCGAGGGCTATATTCCGAGGGCTAATCGCTAGGCGTTTATTTTCTTCTGTTAGTTTTTTCAAAGCAAATTTAATCCAAGCGCTGATCTTTTGGCTCATGCATTTTGCAATAGTCAGGCTATTTACGGGAAATTGGATATCATATATTCAGCTGGTAGCATTTGTTACGAGTTTTGGAATGGGATTAGTTTTAGGTTATGTAAATTTTAGAGAAAATGGAAAAAGTATTCTTCCGTCTTGGATATTACATGGAAGTGCTAATTTCTTTACCTTTCTCACACTAGCTTAAAAACCAAATCTTGTTTCGATAAGCAAAGAAAAAATTAATTCTTTTTCTTACGAAGTGTTTTCTTATTGAAAACTCTTTTTGATTCTTCTTTGTGATGAAGCTTACGAGAAAAGCGATGAGCTTCATCTCGCATCTGAACAATAATTTTAAAAAGCGATCTATTTTGATTGAGCATGTAAGGATTACTCCTTCCTGGAATCACTAAGCGCTCTTCGCTACGTTTGATATCTTCGTTCTTAAATCCATTTTTCGTTCGCACGACTTTTGATTTTGCAATTCCCACAACAGGAATAGCAATGCCAAATTCTTTTAAGGCCTCTCTAAAAATATTCACTTGTCCTAAACCACCATCGACAATAAAAACATCCGGAAGATTTCCATTATCCGACCTTCGAGTAATAAGCTCTTTCATCATAGCAAAATCGTTATTGCCTTCGGGACGCTCTTCCAAATGATAATGGCGGTATTTTTTCTTATCAGGTTTTCCATCGTGAAAAACAATTTGTGAAGCTGTGGGGCTCGATCCTTGAAAAATGGCGACATCATAACACTCAAGTACAACGGGGCGCTCGCGCATTCCCAAGAGGTCTTTTAATTTATTTAATCCTACATACACACTGTCTTCATGAAGCATACGCACGCGTTGCTGCTCGAAAGCATGATCGCGGGTGAGATTTAAAAGGGAGTCGAATTTTTTTTGGGGTGGACGAACGCGAATGTCTTTGGTGAGTGTGAGCATCCCACTTTCTAGCAGTGAATTAGACTCTTCCGTCATTTGCGTAATAATTAATTCAGGAAGGGAATCATAAGTACTAGAGTAATATTGAAAAAGAAAATTATTCACGGTCTCTTCAACGTCATCAACAATTTCTAAATTTGAAAAACTAAAATTTTTGTGACCTAATAAAACGCCATTTCTCATCATGTAAATTGAAAGATCAACTTCAATTTCCCCTTGATAAAAAGCGACGATATCAATATCGCGTTCATTTTCAATTTCGGCATTGGCTTGTTTAAAATTATTGGCGAACTCTCCGAGCACTTGCAAGCTATCTCTAATTTGCGCAGCTTTTTCAAACTCTTCTGCTTCAGCGGCTTTATGCATACGATGATCGAGTTCGCGCAACGTTTTAGCACCACTTCCTGAAAACATATCGCGCGCTAATGTTAAGTCTATTTCATACTCAGCACTTTCAATTTTTCCTACG
>CANFHC010000031.1 GCA_947446575.1 Bacteriovoracaceae bacterium
AGGATATTTAACAGCTGCTGATTGGAATACTTTTAATGGAAAAGCACCACTTGCTTCTCCTACTTTTACAGGAGTGCCATTAGCACCGACGGCAGCGGCCAATACAAATACCACTCAAATAGCGACGACAGCTTTTGTGATGGGACAAGTAGGATCTTTTGCGGCCAAAGGAGCTAATAGTGATATTACTTCGCTTACTGGATTAACGACAATGCTTGCCCTTAATCAAGGTGGTACAGGAGCTAATTTAACAGCAGCAAACGGTGGGATCATTTATTCTACTGGATCCGCGATGGCCGTATCGGCCGCAGGAACTTCTGGGCAATTTTTAAAGTCAGCAGGAGCAGCCAGTCCAGCTTGGGCAAGTATTGGTTTGAATGATTTAAAATCGGCGATTACTCCCTTTGGAAATCTTTTTACAAATAACTGTACTACGTCTCAGACTTTTTACTTTAACGGCGTAACGGGCGTTTTTGACTGTGCTAATATTGTCGTAACGACAAATGCCAATTTAACAGGACCGATTACGTCTTCTGGAAATACAACATCAGTAGCTTCGCAAACGGGAACTGGTAGTAAATTTGTTATGGATACAGCTCCAACAATTTCAAATCCAATCATTACTAATATTGCTCCGGCCGCTGATTTTTCACTTACTCAAAATACAGTTATTCCCTTTAAATCAGTTAACTCTGGCGCGATTGTTAATACCTTAGTTTTAAATGCTGGAAGTGTCGGTATCGGAAATGCTTCACCAAGAACTGCTCTGGATGTTAGTGGTGCAATAGTTTCTAAAGCTCCAGCAGATATTAACTCTTCAACTGCAGTTAACTTTGCCTCAAATAACTTGCAGTACACATCAACTAGCTGCGGAGCCTTTGCTCTTTCAAATATGGTTTCGGGTGGTACATACACATTGGCCGTTCAAGGAGGAGCCGCTACGGCCTGTTCATTCACCGCATCTGGCTTTACCGTTCATACTGGTTCGGCCACGTTAACTCCTACGGCAACCAAGCATATTATTTTTACTTTTTTAGTGATGGGAACCCATGTTTATGTTGCCTCAGTTGATGGATTTTAAGTTTTAACAAATAGGGTATGCATGTTTAAGTCTATAAGTATTTTTGCTCTCACTATTATAATCTCTCAACGATTACACGCTCAACTGACTCCCTTTGCTTTTTTGCAAGCGCCTACTGCTTCTCCTTTTCTTAATAGTTGGTGTGTCACGGCAACAGGTGGATGTTTTGCCTCCAACACTCACCCCGTCACAGTGCCAGCGGGCTGTGGTCACATTACCGTCACTATTTATGGCGGAGGTGGCGGTGGCGGCGGCGGAAATAGTTTCTATACAGGCACTGGTGGAGTAGGTGGAGCTGGAGGGATGGCCACATCGGTTTCGGTTGCTGTTACACCGGGGCATGTACTAAATGTGTATGCAGGAGCAGGTGGCAATGGTGGTGGTGGTGGAGCTAATGCTGTCACGGGAAGTGGTGGCCCTGGGGGCTCAGGTTACTCATCGGGCGGATTAGGAGGAGCTGGAACGAGCTCAAGTTATTCTGCCGGTGGTGGTGGTGGTGGTGGATCCAGTGCGATTTATGACTCTACCTCAAGCTCAGTTTTAATTGTTGCCGGAGGTGGTGGCGGTGGAACTGGACGTAATGAAGGATCAACAGTTGCATTTAAAGGTTCTAATATAGGTGGAACAGGTATTGGGAGTGCCGGAGGTGGTTTATCCGGAGGAACACCGCCGACTTGTGCTCAAGGAAGCCCTTGGTGTGGAAACAATGGGACGACAACTGGAACCGCTACAGGTGGCGCGGCCGGCACTGGTACTGCCGTTCAAAATAATTTTGGATATGGCGGTGGCGGCGGCGGCGGCGGTGGTATAGTCGGCGGATCTGGAGGCCATGGTGGATCTGGTTACGAATTGCCAGGAGGAGGCACCGGAGGAAGTTCTACGGGAGGATACTCAATGGCCGCTTCATCAAGTGGAACCTATGGTTATAGTGGTGCTGCTGGTACTTCTAGCTCCATCGCTGGAGTTCAAGGTGGTCCGGGTTATGTCACTATATCGGCCTGCAATCCCTAAGTTTTTTATGAATATTTCTAAAGGAACTTATATAAAAAATAGTTCAAATCATGCATCTTTGGTTATTATCGATCCATGTTAAAAAATCTCGAAAATTTTAAAGACTTAGGTCTTAGTGATGAAATTCTTCTGGCAATCGAAAGATCGGGCTTTGTTGAACCAACTTCTATTCAATACAAAACTCTTCCGCTTATTTTGGAAGGAAGAGATCTTTTGATCGAGGCACAGACTGGATCTGGAAAGACAGCTTGTTTTTCATGGCCTTTGCTGCAAAAAATAAGTGCGAATAAAACTTCAGAAAATAATTCTATTCAAGCGTTGATATTAACTCCAACTAGAGAGCTGGCCCTTCAAGTCTCCGGAGCTCTTTTTCGTTTTGGTGAATTCTTAAGTAGCAAGGTTTCTGTCTTAACAATTATTGGCGGCGAAAGTATTGAACAGCAAACTCGCGTTCTTGCTAACGGAGTGGATATTGTTGTGGCCACACCAGGGCGGCTGCTGGATTTAATCGGGCAAAAAGTTTTAAGTCTACGAGAAATTAAATTTTTAGTTTTAGATGAAGCAGATAAAATTCTTGATCTCGGATTTGCAGCAGAGCTTGATCTAGTGTTGAATGAAATTTCAACGAATCGTCAGAATTTATTTTTTTCGGCAACTTATCCTGAAAAAGTTTTAGAAATCGCAAAAAGAATTTCCGCTGATCCTGAGCATTTGAGAATTGAAGATGAGAATCCGACAGTGGAAAATATTTTGCAGAGAGTGATTGAAGTTAACAAAGATAATCGCGGAATGCTTTTAAGACACTTGATCGTTCAGGAGAAATGGAGGAACGCTTTGGTTTTTGTTTCAAGCAAAACAGCTGCTGGGAATTTAGCCGAGAAATTAAAAAAGATGGGAGTTCGCGCAGGTGCGATTCACGGCGATCTTTCACAGCCGGAGAGAAATAAAGCTCTTTCTGATTTTAAAGATAAAAAAATAGATTTCCTGGTGGCCACTGATGTTGCTGCCAGAGGAATTGATATTAATAAATTATCATTGGTTATTAATTTTGATCTTCCAAGATCTCCGGCCGATTATATTCATAGAATTGGCAGAACAGGCAGAGCGGGAGAAAAAGGAATAGCTGTAACTTTTATAGGCCATGAAGACCAAGAGCATTTTAAATTGATTGAAAAACGCGCACAGGTAAGTCTTGAAAGAGAGCAGGTGAATGGCTTTGAATTAACTGGAGAGGCGCCTGAAGCTATCCGCGGACAACTTCCGGTTAAAGGAAAAAGAAAAAGTAAAAAAGATAAGGCCCGTGAATTGGCGATAAAAAAAACTTAGAATACATGGAGAATTTATGTATATAATTTTAAAAGTTTTTATTACAGCTTTAGTAGTAGTTGGAATTTCTGAAATTGGAAAGCGTTTCAGTTTCGCAGCAGGGATATTGGCTTCGCTTCCTTTGACTTCTATATTGGCGTTTATATGGCTTTATCAAGACACAAAAAATGTAGCTGAGATAATCAATCTTTCTTATGTTATTTTTTGGATGGTTATACCTTCATTATTTTTCTTTCTCTCATTGCCCTTTTTCTTAAAAATGGGTTGGAAATTTTACCCCGCTCTAGTGACGAGTATGGCCTTGATGTTTGGAGTTTATTCTTTTTATTCAGTAGTCATGAGCAAGTTAGGAGTCAAATTTTAATTAGTGATGGTTCCCACAGACTTTTCTGGGAACAATGCAATCAGAAAAGTCTGTAGGATTTAGAATTAATACTCAATCTTCTGAACCCGCTCCATCATCATCCCCAGAATCTTTTTTATAATTCGTGAAAAAATCTTTCTTAAATTCTAAGAAACGATCTTCTAGTATCGCCTTACGAGCACCTTCTGCTAAACCTTTGTAGTAAGCAATATTGTGAGTAGTGGCCAAAACTTGTCCTAAGATTTCATTCGAGTCAAAAAGGTGTTTGATATAAGCGCGAGAAAAGTTTTTACATGTATAACAAGAACAGCTGTGATCAATTGGATAAAAATCGCGACGGTAATTTCTATGTCTGATTCTTATTTTTCCACGAGTGGTAAAAAGAGTTCCACCGCGAGCAAATTTAGTAGGAATGATACAATCACTCATATCAATTCCATTTTCCCAAAGCATAAGTAGATCTTCTGGATTTCCAATCCCCATGGCGTAGCGAGGTTTGTTTACTGGCATAAGAGGAGCAGCGTAGGAAATAATTTTCTCCATCCACTCAGCACCTTCACCAACTGAAACTCCACCGATTGCGTAACCAGGAAGATCGCGTTTAACGAGTTCGTCGATACATTCTTTTCTTAGGTCGTTATAAGTTGATCCTTGAATAATTCCAAACAATGCTTGCTTTGGGTTAGTCCAAGTTTCAATGCAACGGTCAAGCCATCTGTGAGTTCTATCCATTGATGTTTTGGTATATTCGCGAGTTGCGGGATAGGGAATACATTCATCGAAGGCCATCATGATATCTGAGCCTAAGTTTTGTTGAATGGTGATTGATGTCTCAGGAGATAAGAGAATTTTTTTACCTTTTTGATCAGCAAACTCTGCACCTTCTTCTTTGATGCTTTTTTTCTGCAAAGAAAATACTTGGAATCCACCAGAGTCCGTCAAGATTGGTCTTGGCCAATTCATAAATTTATGAAGACCTCCGGCCTTTTTAATAAGGTCCGATCCTGGAGTCATATGTAAGTGATAAGTATTTGAGAGAATAATTTTTGTGTCCATGTCTTCTAGGACTTGTGGCTGAAGCGCTTTAATCGCTCCGTGAGTTCCTACCGGCATAAAAACCGGAGTCGGGATTTCTCCATGGGGAGTGATGATTGTTCCTGCGCGTGCTTTGGAATTTTTGTCGACGTGTTCTAGTTTAAAACTAAAGTGCTCTTTGACTTGATCTTGAATTTTCATTTTACTCTCTTTGATGTTTTTACCATTCGACTAGAGTGTGTTGATGACATCGTCGAAGGACTTTTCAATGTTTTTATTTCTAACCCCTCCAAGAGCAAGTTTCGTTTGAAGAGTGTTTCTCTTTAAAAACGAGCGCCATTGGGGATTATTAATTTCAGATGCTTTCTTAGCTTCATTGATGTAATAAGTCAAAACCGTTTGATTATTTCCGCGAAGAAAAGCATCAATGACTTCAAGGATTTGCGGGGTTTTTAGCTTATCAGTATTGGACTGATCAAAGCGCAGGCCATTTATGACTCCTTCAGCGAGATTCTCTAGTAACTTAGTTTGTTTAGGGACAATCAAACTAAATTCAATTATTTCTTTTCGCCCAAAGAAAAAGATTTTCTCTTCATTGCCGGCAGAAATTTTTAGGACAGGATTTTTTTTATCAAATGAGGTTACGATAAAATTATCCTGAATAGTAAATTCACTTAGAAAATCATTTTTAAAAAGAAAACCATTCGCTAAAAATGGACCAAATTCAGAAAGACCATTAACGATATTGTCTAAGCTAAGCTTTAAGCTACTGAGCGTTTTATTTTTAAGGACTTCGTTTCCAATTTGATTATTGGGAATGGATAAACTTGCCAATGGATTGGCATAACGAAGTTTAAAAAGAGCAGAGGTGATGCTTATTCTATTTTCTTCTTTCATAATCAGTGCTTTTTTTTGAATAACATCATAAAGAGTCAATCCTATTTTATTTTTTTCAAAATAGGGAAGAAGTAGAAATTGATTATTTAATTCAGAACGAAGTGCAAAGCCTAGTTCGCTTGAATTCGATACAAGTGTTGTGGTGTGAACATCTTTATACTTTGGCTGACTCGATTTTACTTCTGTCATGGCCGATGTAAAAGGCGCCTTTAAGAAAAAAGGAGATAAGAAACAAGCGATCACAACAACTGGTGTAACGGCTTTGCGTGAAATTTTAAATAATGAAGAAGTTGTAATATCTCTTTCAGAAAATGTAATAAGCTCTTTGGCATTTTTCCCTTTATAAAGAGGAATATCAAAAATTAAAAGTGGCAAGGCTACAATATTTATTAGTGCATAAATATAGGCTTTAAAACGAATGGCGATGAAAGCTTTATAATTATCTTTGTGATGAAGTCCAATTAAAAAAGCTCCAGGAGTTGTGCCTAGAATTAAGCTTGAAAGCAGCATGAAAAGATGAAAGCAGATAAAAAATTCAATTAATGAAAGAATTTTAATACTAGTGAACTCGGGGTGATGAACTAGAAAATTAACTGTTAAAAAATCGGTAATAGGAGCAAAAAAATTGTGCACGAGTGGGAGCATATTGAGAGATGGTAATAGAAAACCTAATAACAAATAAGTTAGGGCCACGTCGACGATAAAACCATAAACTTTATAAGGAATAAGTCTTAAAGTTGAAAAATTAAAGATGCGCTCTTTTTTTAGAGTAGTTATTTTTTTTTCAGGAGAGGGCATATTAGAAAAAACAGTTATTGCCCCTTGAGTCTCTTCAATTTCTTCGAGTTTTTCTGGAATCTCATTTTGGGCCACTTCATCAGTTAGGGGAGTGTTTTGCAATTGATTGGAAATTGCTTTAGAGATTCCCGTTTCTCTACGAATAATGATTTCTATTTTGCCCACTTTTAGCAAATCACCTTTTTCTAAGATATAAAGTTTTCCTTTTTCTAGTGGAAGACCGTTTAAAAAAGTGTCGCCTTCAAGTCCTAGGTAATGAACAGTTAAAATATTATTTCGTTTTCTGAACAGGAAATGTTTGGTTTTAATTTTAGGATCAATCAGGATCAAATCGTTTCTTGGATCAAGGCCCGCCAGGACTCGGTCGATGACTTCCATTTTATTAGGCGTTTGGTCAGGTACTCTTACGTCTAAGGTAAAAAGCAGCTCGGTATTAAGCGTGGTGGAGTCAGTGTTCTCTTTCATCTAACTATTGTCATAAAAAAAGCGAAGAACTGCAATTTTTACTTAGAAAATTGTGGCAATTTATTCCTGAAGAATTTGATAGAACATAAACCTCTTTACAAATGTATAGCATTTTATAGGATGGAATAGTCCACGGAATTAGGACTCAATTGAAAAGGAAGGAATCATGAATTTCAAATCACTCGCAGTGGCCTCATTGCTCGCTGTTTCTACGACTCAAGCTTTTGCTTACGATGTTGTAGATCGCTATAAGTTAATCGATGATAAATTAAAAACTGAAGAAATGCTCGAGCCGATTGGACATGACTTCTTTTTGGATGTTGGGGCGGCTTTAAATAAAAATGCGAAGACGTTTGTTGATGATATTAAGAAAGCCAATGACTTCCAGGGAACAAGTGGAGCAAAAATCCTAAATGCTCAAACTGTTTTAGCTAAATATGATAAAACGGAACAGACGGTAAAATTAAAAGTGGCTTTAGGTTTTCCCATTTTTAGATTTTCGATAGGAGATTTAAAAATTCAGCCGAACGTTCGTGCTTTTGCAGACGCAGGAGCAAACATTGGAGTTCGTTCAGAAACATTAACTACTCAAATGGTTTTAGATTTAATCAACATTGATTTACCTACTGATATTAAGACTCAAATTTTAGCGAATCCTATCACTGCAGGAGCCGATATTCTTGCTCCTATTTGTCCAGGATTAACAGATCCAGCGGTAAAAGCGTTGTGTAATGCAAATGTTGGAAAGTATTTTTACCCAACAGATTTGAATGCTCCAGACATGCTCCTTTTTGCTAAAGTAGACGCTCGTGCAGGCTTGTATAACGACTATACTTATGGGGAACATTTTTTTGGGAATTGGAATCTTTTTGTCCTAAGCAGAACGGACATCTTTCAACGTGTGAACGCGGATATGATTGCCAAAGGAACTAAAATAGAACTGCCAAAAGAAAAAAATACTGAGATGACTCTTACGACTGATTACCGTTTAGGATACAAAAACGATAATTACCATGTTTTTGCTTCGGTTGAAGATTTAAAACTTTCTAAAATGAAAGAAAGAAAAGATGGATCAAAAGCGCTTTCTTATGGCTATGACCCATTAATGCGGATTCATGCTGACGCGATTTATAAGTATTCAGCTTTTTCTGTTAACCCATTTTTGGGTGTGCATAAACGCAAAGGATATGGATTTGCTGATGGGATGTATGTTGGAGCGGACGCCGGAGCTCATGTTTGGGGAGACCGAATTGGCCTTCAACTAAGGGGAATGCTTGATAAACAATACTTCACCATCTCTCCACGTATGAAATTATGGCTTATGCAGCTAGAGTACTCGCTGAAAGCTCCTGTTAAATCAATGGACGGAGACGTTAAACTTTCGGCCATCAACTCAATAGATCTACGCTTCTTCTTCTAATTAAGATTTTTTCGTGATAGGCTAGGGGTATAAACACCCTTAGTCTACTTGCGAGATCAATATCATGAGCTTCGAAAAAATTCTCTCTCACCCTACAATTTTGGCTTTTCTAAAAGAAAACAAACTAAAAACTCCGACTAGCATTCAGTCCCAAGTCATTCCTGATTTTATCAAAGGTAAATCAGTGAACGTCATTGCAAAAACTGGTTCTGGTAAAACACTGGCATTCGCTCTTCCTATTTGTGAACTTTTGAAATTTGATGAAGAAGATTTTCCAGTGGCTAATACAAAAGAAAATTTTGCTCGTCCGCGCGCAGTTATCTTAGCTCCAACGAGAGAACTTGGGACTCAGCTTTTTAAAGTTTTTAAATCAATTGCTCATCATGCAAAGATGCGCGTGCGACTTCTGGCTGGCGGAGAAGGCGCGAAAGTAAATCATTTACTTGCTCGCGATCATATCGATATTTTAATAGCTACTCCAGGGCGTCTTAGTAACGCTTTAAAGAAAAAAGAACTTAATTTAAAAAATACTAAATACATCATCATGGATGAAGCGGATCAACTTTTAGATATGGGGTTTAGAAAAGACCTTGTTAATATCTACGGATCAACGGATTCAAGTTTAGTGCACGTAGGATTATTTAGTGCGACTTCATCTGAGAGTTTAGATGAGTTTTGTAAAACTGTTTTTAATGAAATTGAATTCGCAAGCTACAACGCTGAAGAAAAAAATAAACTTTCTTCTTCGGTGCGAACATTTAATATCTACGTAACGGACAAAGAAAAAAATTCAATGGCCGAAGCCTTTTTAAAAAATCAGGCAAAAGGACGCGGAATAATTTTCGTTAACAAACATGAAACTGTAGATAGCTTGATGGCGGAAATTGCTCCTAAATTCCCTAAAATGAAATTCCATGCTCTTCACGGAGAGATGGAAGCTCAAGAGAGAAAGAAAAATTACGACCGCTATTTAAAAGAAGGCGGAGTTCTTATTTCTACTGATATTACAGCTCGTGGAATGCATATCGAAGATCTCGTCTGGGTTATGAACTACGATCTTCCTTTCGAAGCCATTTATTATATCCACCGTTGTGGACGAGTGGGAAGAATGAACGCTGAAGGATTTGCTTATAACCTAGTTACTCCTAAGGACGCTAATATCGTCACACGAATTAACGAAGCCATTAAAAATCAAAGTGCTATTAGGCTTACAGCTTTTGATGAAAATAAATTTGCAGGTGTTAAAGCGATTGCTAACAAAGCAAAAGTCACGTCGAAATTAGATAAAAAGAAAAAACAACTTACCGAGCTTAAAGAAAAAATTGGCTCAGGAAGAAAGAAAAAAGTTGAAGATAAAAAACATCTTAAGACCATTCCAACGTCTTCAACTCCAAGATACAAACGTAACGAAAAGAAAGCTCCAGTGAAAAAAGCACCTGTAAAAGGGAGCCCTGCTTCAAGAACTGAGGCGAGAACTTTTAAAGCTAAAACATCAAAATCGGGAAGTGCTCGTCCTAATAGTAGAACGGGAAATAAAAATAGACCTAATACGAAGGCTTCGACAAAAAGATAATCAATGATGAGAGCATTAGTTTTAATTTTTGTTTTAAGTATTTTGGGAGCCTGCTCTAAAAAAGTGGAACATCCTGAACTTAAATACACGATTGAAGAATTCGATGCTCTCTCGCATGAAACAAGTTTAAATCATGAAAAAGGTGAAGGAGAATTAAAATTCTCGGACTATTCCCCAGGAGTAAATAGACTTGAATCTAAAGCTCTTGTTTACAAAAGACTTTCGTTTTTTGCAGTTGAATTTGAAACATTAGAAGAAGCAAAAAAAGAAGCCTATCGCCTCAATCAATATTACTCACGCAATTGGCTTTTTGATCATGTTCAAGGCGAGCCGATTTTAGAAGATTATGTTATCGAAACTTTTAAGGCCATAAATCCTAAAAGAGAAATTCAACGAGTACCAAAAAAGCATGAGGCCACTCATGGCAAAGCTGCCCACGGCGAAGCTCCAGCTCATCACTAAAAATTGCCAGTAAACATTTGTGGGTGTGATTTAAATCTTAATTCAAACATGGCTATTCTTTGTTTCCAAAGCGCATTAATCTCTTTAATTTGCGGTTGATCAACTTCTGCTTCAAGTGAGTCGAGTGTTTGATGAAAAAGCACAATCCATCTTCCCAATTCACCCGGCTTGATATGAAGTTTCAGGTGAGTAAATAGCAATTGAAAGGGGCCGTTGATCGGAACTGAAGTTGTCCCTGTTAATTGCATTTCCCAAAAAGAAGTAATTCGCTCTAGGTGGGGACCAAGAACTTCTGGGTCACTAAATTTAGTGAAGTGATAACCAATTAAAACGTCATTCGTAGCTTTTCTATAAAAGGCCTCTACTACTGTATAGATCAATTCGCGCATCTAAACCCTCAAAATCCTAAAACTTACTAAAAAGGTAAACTTTCCATTTTAATATCCGATAGGACTACTAAAGTACAAACGATTTTTATGGGTAAAGATTATGGGAAAACACCATTTTTGGAAAGTCACTCTGGGTTTAATGATTTTGAGTTTAGAAGCAAGCGCAGGAGTTGCCCAAATCGGCACACTTTCGGAAGGTGCTTGTTGGTATGAAAATAAAGAGCTCATAAAAGTAGCAAGCTTTAACGAGAAAACGGCTTATTTGGGCACTAAAGAGCAAATAGAGGCCAATTTGGAAAGCTTGATGATCGATACTCAACATCACAAAATTAACGACGTGAAATTGTCCCTGCATTGTGGTGGGTATGGTGCAAGTCTGGTGGCCCGAGTGAACACAGAGTCTAATGCCTTTTGTCTGTGGACTAGATTTGAAAAAGGCAAACTAGCTTTGCGAAGTATTGGAGTCGTAAGTGATTCTAAATCAACTGATCTTTGTGATGGATACAAGTGGGGAGAGCTCATTTTAGGAGTGAACTCAATTGATTCGATTTCTGAGCTTCAAAGTCCAAAGTGGGCATCAGTCATAAAAGAAGTAACTCCCATTACAGGGAAAACTTATAAAATTAAACTCGTTAAAGAATATGAATTCAAAGAATCAGAAGCGATTAATTTATTAGAAGAGAACTTCACGGGTAAAAACTTTATTCGCTATATTGAGTTCAATGATTACCGTCATCCCATTGGTGAATATGTACCCTTAAAATAAAAAAGCCTACGTGTGAAGTAGGCTTTTTATCATTTCAAATGTTTAAATTTTAAAATGTGTATATTATCTTTGTGTGTCGTGTAGAGCTCTACCAAGTGACTTCGATTTTTTATCATAGAAGTTGTTGTTTTCTGCATGTTCTGCTTCTTCTTTGCAAGCAATACAAAGTTCAGCTGTTAAACGTGCATTTAGTCTTTCATATCCGATTTCGCCATCACACTCTTCACACAGTCCGTATGTTCCGCGGTTGATAGCATCGAGAGACTTATTTACTTTTTTCAAGAAAAAGTTTTCGCGATTAATGAAGCGAATATCATGTGAAGTTTGTGTGTTTACACTTGCTTCATCTAATGGATCAGATAGTTCGTTCTTGTCGAGTTGATACTTTTCTTCTTCAAGCTTTTTATTTGAGATTCTTTCTTTCTCAGAAAACAGCTGATCTTTCAAAGTCGCGATTTGCTTGTCGGTGAGGTATGCGTTTTCTCTCTTCATTCTTACTCCTTAAAAAATCTACTGCGTAAAAAAACCTTCAATAGTTCGGCAGTGGCAAGCATTACTAAAAAACTATAAATTTCGTTGAAATCACAATACAGATAGCGGAGTAATCTAGTAAATTATTAAAATCTAACAAAGCTTAACATCTTTGATTTTCAGAGCGAAAAGCTTACTTAATAGAAGCTTCGCAGTAAGGGCAAAACTGCCAAAATTGTAAATCGATTTCATGCTTACATGAAGCACAAACGTGTAGACACTCAAGGTCGACAAAGTCTTCGCCACCCATAAAAAGCTCTTTTCTCATAGCTCGTATAGTGATGGGATGTGCGCGAAAGCGATTGGGGCGCAGTGGATCTGGAATAAATTTAGCTGGGGCAATACTTGTATCAGGTAAGATATTGACCTGATGTGTTTCGTGATAATTTTCATTAAACAAAGGAAGATTTGCTGCATTCTTATAGGATTTCAGTTTTTCAAATTGTGATTGGGGATCGTGACGCTCTTGTAGAAATTTTCTGATCTCTGCATCTTTGTTAGTACTCATAAACGCATTTTCTCCCATTGCTTTTCTAATAGTTCAACAATTTGAAAAGTAGATTTTTGGTGACGATTGAAAAAATTTAACAAATTAGGTTTCAATGATTGCACTTCTTTTTTAAGTCGCATTGAAAGCGGACCCATTGATTCAATCGTTCGCAATGTCCACTCTAATACTTCTGGATTTTTACTTTTCAAAAGATTTTTTAATAAATCAAAATAGGCAGCTGGAATCATGACACCGGATTTAAGAGCTTCATTCACAACGTGTTTTTGAGAAGCAGCGAGGGTGTAAATCAAAAGATCGCCCTCTTTAAGTTTTGCGATAGTTTCAAAAAATAATTCATTAAACTCTGCACTCATATTTTGGGTATTATCTAAAATGCAGAGAATCTGCTCTAGTTTTTTTTCATCGATAGAGCTTCCTGCTATGGCTTCCGTCCAGGCCGCTTTAAGCTCGATGACTAGCTCAACAGATAGCTTTATTAGTGGGCGTTCGTGGCGCTTTAATTTAAGAATTGTTTCTTGATATAGCTCTTGATAGTTCATTCCCTTATTTTGCTACAGAAGGGCACAGAAATAAAGCACTGTCTGCCTGTGGGATTTGGTCAAATACTCTGAATTTTCTACACTCTAAATTGACGATTATGCCCTCTAGGGGTAAGACCTTAAATTATGATCACAAATCACCTTATAAATTCTATTTACCGAGCGACCGAAGGAGAAGGGGTCTTTTTAGGACGGCCGCAAATTTTCGTGCGCTACCAAGGGTGTGCGATTGGTTGCCTTAACTGTGATTCAAAAGATACTTGGGATTTCACAGAAGATATGGGGCAAAGCCTAGAAGCCGTTATGGAGCAAATCCAAAAAGTTGGTTTTAATGGGGCCATTAAAAATGTTTCTATTACTGGCGGGGATCCGCTTCATCCAGCTCATGTTCCGCACGTTCTTGCTCTCGTCAAATTATTAAAAGAAAAAAAATACTATATTAATCTAGAAGCTGCTGGCTCTAGAGTCGTCGATGAAATTTTTGATTTAGTAGACTATGTGAGCTTTGATTTTAAAACTCCTTCAACAGGTGTGAAAACTCCTCTTAAAAATATTTCTAAAATGATTGCTCAGTATCCGGGGAAATTTCAGGTAAAGGCCGTTATTGCTGATAAGTTTGATTTTTCAACGACGCTTGAAGCTTATAAAATGCTCGCCAGTGAAGATAAAGGAATGCCTTTCCCATGGGTACTAACTCCTTGTTACAATACTAATGAAGAATTTCCTTTAGAAAGATTTACTCAAGCGCTTTCATGGAATGAAGAGCAGGGCGGACTTTTTAGAGTCATCGGTCAGCAACATAAATGGATCTTTGGTCCAGATAAAAAACAAGTTTGAACAAGTTTTAAGGCATTTTTGCCTAAGTCCACTTACCAAAAAAAACAAACGCTATCTGAATAAGCTGTGTGGAAAAAGTTTATTCAAGTTAAGTGATTGTCTAGCTGAAAGTAAGACACTTCTTGCTACATTTGCATTTCAATTAGTTTAAAGATTAGCTAAAATACCCTTATGGACGATAAAAAACCAAAACCTATTGATGTGAATAATATTAATCTTGAGTTAATGAAACTTAAGGTCACCGATATGCCATCATTGCTAGAGTATGCTCACACTGTTGGTGGATTTGCTATTGTCCCGACTAATGAAGGGCAAATCAAAAGTCATGCTCGCGATGCTATGAAGGAGCAAACTGAAGAGCAATTGAGTCTTATTTTTGAACAAATGAAAACGTTGGCCCGCCAAGTTCAAGATATAAAAAAACGAGTTTATGTTTCGGATCTTATTTATAATGTGCAAATGACTTTCACTCCCTTAGTTGGGAAAATTTATTATCTTTATGAAATGCCTGAAGGAAAAAGATACTTGTCTCTCATTTCTCCCAAAGAGTGGGGGGACAAAATGGATGGGCAAGCGTATATCGCGGAAGTTCGTCTCAATGCGGATCATACTTGGAAAGTTATTCATTCGAGCATTGAATTTGATTAAGCTTCAAAATGTATTTTTAATTTCAATAACAAGTCAGAAATTGTTTTTAACTGCTCTTCTAGCATTGCTGGATTTTCATAAACATCCTCAGATAAACAAATGTATCTAAGAACATTTTTTCTTTTAATCAAAAAATTTAAGATATGAAATTCATGAGCAATACATAAGTGAGCAAAGTTTTTTTGAAATAATTTGGATGTTGCAATCGCAAGCTCTGGTTCAGAATTAAGAACTTGCTTTATTTTATCGAGTATTTCTTCATTTTGAGATCCGATTAAAAAATCAAACCCTGAAATAGAAACCACTTTGTGGGGTGGCAGTCGCAGAAAATTTCCAGTTGTATATTTACTTGATTCCGCGTTTCCCAATATTATTTTCGGGCATGATTCAACATAACTCCAAAGCACCGGAAAACTTCCACCAACGTTTGTTGATATACCAGCTCCACGAGCAATGCGAGAAATATTAAATATCGCTTTATTGTATGAAAATTGAATTGTTCCTAAAGGCATAAAAAATTTTGCATTAAAATAATTTAGAAACTTGAGGTATTTCTTTTTTTCTTTCAGAGGTTTTAAAACAAAAAGAATAAACATGAAAAAGATAAAGAAGAAAAGAATAATTCCAAAGGGAGAAAAAAGTATTTCTATTAGAGCTTCACTCACTTTTTCGCCGCAATACATTCGTGATTCACACATTTTGCCAAAGTTTTCCCTTGGGACATTTCATCCCAAGTCGCACAACTAATTGCCGCTCCTTCAATTCGATAACATTTTGAAGCAACATCAAAAAACTTAATATGAGCAGCTTCAAGTGGATGCCCACAAGGATTTGGGACAATTTTGCAATCTTCATCTTTAGAGCAATCAAGCCATGATGGATTATTGTTTCGACAAGCACTTCCATGCGCAGATAGAGATGTGAGTATGAACAGGAAAAAGAAAGAATTCAAAAGAAATTGTTTTGAAGAGCTTCCAGAATTGAGTGCTGGCTTAATGGAGAGGCTTGATCCTTTCACTTTTCCTGCATTATGAGCATCCGCATTGTGCATTCCAGCTGAGAGACTTGAATGACCAATTCTTGGATAAACAATTCTTAAATTTTTCTGAATATTTTTTTCTATTGCTACAAGTTCAGATCCGCTTGCGATCGTTGATTTTTGTTTTTGAATTTTTTCCACGTATCCTTTTGCCACACCATTAAAGAATGAATTCTTGCTAGATGTACCTTTTAGTTTTGGATTTTCTTTTTGAGTTTGTTTCCAAATAACTTCTAGTTCATGATCTAGAAAATTGGCGACGTAATCTGCAAGTTCTACTGATGTTCTATCTCCAATGACTTCAAGATAAAAAATCCCACGGCCGTGATTAAAAACGGGCGAGACAAAAAAAGTTTTTAAGATTTCATAGATGGCCACATGTTTGGCACTTTTTCTGGAAGCCTCTAAAACGCGTTTGACATAAACAATTTCTTCAGTCGATTGAGCAGACTTACTTAAATCTAAATTGTGCTCTAAAAGGAGTTGATTCGCTTTAAGAGTCGCCAATTCTCGCTCATGCGTATTATCAGAAGAGGCGAGAGCAAGTAATTTTTTTATACGACTCAATAGCCTTTCAGTTTTTTCGTTTTCAATTTCTACGCGGTCATTTTCCAAATCAATATTGGCGTAGGCCCCATAAACTTCTGGGCCCCATCCAAAACTAATGCAAGCCTTGTGAAATTCTTCTCCATGCAAAACTTGTGGACCGTATAAAAGGTAGCACACGAAATGTGCGAGCTCGTGACGGATGACGTTTTTTAAAACTTCAGTTTTAGCGAGATACATAAGCTTTTTTGAAAGCCCTAATTCGTAAGAGCGAGAATCGAAATAACCTAAACGGGAGTTGTCTTCGAAGACGACGATATTGAGAGGGTAGAGAATGCCTTTATAAAAAATTCGGCTTCTCTCCATTTTAAGACCCATTTCAGCGTTCACGATCTCGCGTGCGAGAATACGAACTCGAGTAATAAAAACTGAAATGGTTTCTGAATGTAAAAACATAGAAGGAGCATACACTTTTGATGATCAATATTCAAAACTGAAATAGATAAAGAATAAAAGAAGGAGATTGCTCTAATAAATAAACCTCATGGTAAGAGGGTTTTGACACTGAAAGCTCTTGTGTTAATTTTTAAGATTTTGTAATTGCTTGTAACAATTCACAAATTACTTAAGAATTAATCTTTGGCAGGGGAGGAGTAATCCTCCCTTTTTCTTTGTATTAATAATCAAGAATTGATTTGGACTTCAGTAAATCAGTCACACCAGATGTATCTATATGATTAATGATTGAAATAAGCTTGAAAATACATGAAGTCTTAAAAAATCGATAATAAATTGTTGAAAAAAATTTAAGCTTTGTTAAGATATAAACTGGTGGATACAGATTGAAAAACTTGCAGGTTGTTTCTTCATCCACCAGAAAACTTCACAAATTCTTGATGAGCCTTTTCAGGCTTCTAACACAATGTCCATAATTTATTCTTGAAAGAAAAAATTTGAATGAGTGATTTTTCAGATTCGAAACCAATGATCATACAACCAAAATTTGAGCATAATTGCAAAGAATAAATAAGGGTCTATATTGACCCTTATTTATTTTGAAATGTAGCTTACGAAGCAATTGTTGATAACGCAATAAGCGGTTTGGGTGATGAGTTTTTTTCGAGTGGAATTTTCCCAAAAACTTTCTATAATTGCGTACAGAATTCTTCTAATCCTTTAAATGCCGAAACTGTTGTAGTCCAAACGGAATAATCAGTTTCTGATTTTACTTTGTTAAGTTCAATTTCAAAGTAGCCAGTTATGGGGTGAGTTCCATCGAACAAGTAGCGAGCTTCAAAACTACTAACAACAACATATTGAAAAAGATCTTCAGGAGCAGAGTTTTTAATTTCAATTGTTTTAAGTTCACTGGCTGAAGAAACATGAGTGCAGTTGTTTTCAATATAACGCCCGATAATAGTTTTATCTTCTAAACTAAGGTCAGTTTTATTTTGAAATGTAATTTGGCTGCTGGCAAAAGAGTTTGAAAAAACTAAAATCAATGCGATACAGATAAATGCCTTCATAAGTACTCCTTAAAGAAATTTCTAATAGCGGTTAGGTACCATATTACTTCAAGAGCAAGTATTAAACTTATGTTAGGATTTTGTTCAAAAAAGATCGACTACATAGATTTTAAAGCGATTGAAGATCTTAATGGCTTTGAGGTGCCCTTGGTTGCATATCTCTTCGTCTAAACATCCTAAATGAGGTCCGTGATCCTTTTCCTAAATTTAGAGTTCTTGGATCGTTGAGCGAAGACTTTATGTGAATCAGGAGATTACGAACCATTACTTATTAATACAGCGATAACTTGTTTAAAATTTTCTGTTTGTTTAAGATTAGCGAAAGAAACCTACAATAATTTTTTTCATGGCGGTCCTGAAATAAAAATTGAAAATATGCTTTTGCAGCTTGATGAAATCGTCAATTCACTTTCTGGTAAAATTATTCTTCTTGGACATTCATGGGGTGCTGTTTTAGCTACAGAGTATGCAGGAAGAAATCAGTCCAAGCTATCTGGCCTAGTTATAATGAGTACGGGGTTAAGCGATATGCATTGGAAAGATGAATACAATAGAGAATTGAAAGACCTCGGATTAGAAAATGCGGAACCTGAACAAATTTTTCTCACACCAGAATAAGTTGAACTAGGAGAAATGATTCTTGATAAAATATTGGACACATTTTCAGAAGAAACTTTTAACAGCATAAAGCAAAGCTATATTGAAAAATATGATGTAACTCCACTATTGAAGACATTAAAAATACCTGTCATCAATATTTTTGGAGAAAAAGATGTACGTTTTCCTGCTCGTGTATCTAAAACATTTCGCTCATACAATAACGATTTGATTGATTTTCAAATATCAAATTCTGGTCATTTTCCATTCTTACAAAGTGTTGGAAGAAAACAAATTTATAAAATTCTAAAAGAGAGCTTGCTCTAAATCACTACTTGTAAACTTTTTGCTCCAACCATTTCACAAATAAAATATTTTCCTTATTAGTATTCAAATAAATCGTTTTTTAAGCATCCTATAATTAAGATGCCCTCTTAATTTAGGAGGTATTATGAAAGATCAAAATTTTAGTGAAAAACCACCACGCTTAAAAGATTTAGTTAACCAACATGTTATGGGAGATGTATGGATAAGGGATACTCCATTTGGGCCAGTGACTGATTCTCTCAAAATAGCGGAGAAATTTGAAATTGATCACAAATATATTCTTAGATCTATAGACAAATGCATAGAAGAATTATCCACAGAGCCCAAATTTGAGCTTTGTAAAAACTTAATAGAAAACAGACACTTAGCCGGCCCCAAAGGCAGAGAAAGGAGTTATCGAAAAATTGATATCACAGAGTTTGGGTTGGCGCTTTTGCTCCTATATATAAACTCACCAAAGGCCCGTAAAATTTCCGCTGAAATTCTCTATCGCTTTTTCATCCTAAAAACATACCTGGATGGTTTAAATGTTAGACAAATTGGGGCCATCAAAGGTTATTACCGCCAAAAAATGAGACATGAGAAAAAATAACATCATAGAAACTTGAGCATAAACTAATAGTTATTATTCCAAGCGCTGATTCGATTCTTAGTGGTTTAGATGCGCTAATCTGATGTGGTTTTTAACTCTGCTGTTACTTACAGCTAAGCTTCGTAAACGAACTATAAACTGGAAAGTCACTTGTATGAACATCCGATGCATTTTTTTGTGAAACAACTACAGTATTCATTGCTGCAGCGATTGTTCCATGGCTACACGACGAGTCTTTACCGAGAATAATCCCGTATGGTGCTTGAAAGTTTGTGAGAGGACGATCGTTCGAGACTAAAGCTGGATAGTTAGGATAAGCGTTAGGCACTTCACAGTATGAAAGTGTTACGTTATATCCAATAACTTTTCCATTATTAGTTACCTTAGTTACAAACATTAAATCTTTGTAAGCGCTAACTCCGACATATAAATCCGAAATAGTTCCATTACTCATAAAACCTGATTGCCAATTACCGCCAATAGTTGTCTCTGAAATTGAACCACCATTAACATAATAACTTACATCATGAGAAAGTCTTTTTTTGCCTTCATTACATTGATTTTGTGATTTAAGTAGCTCAACTTCTTTAATAATTTTTGCAGGTACTAGGAATGTCGACATCATAGCTAAACTTGCTATTTCTCCGCAAGATTCACAATTAGCTTTTGGAGGAGCAATCGCTTTATTAATTCCGGTAGCCGTTGGTACTTCTGGAATTTGAATTAGATCTTGAGTATAAGCAGTTGAGGAAATCACAAATAATAACAAATACTTTTTCATATTAATCTCTTTTAGATTATAAAAATCCATTATTTATTCGGTTTCAGATAAATTAACTTAAATAATTTTCTAAAACTTATCTTGAAGAGAAAAAATCGGGTATTAATTTAGTTTCAAAAGCTAATGGTTTCAACTCAAATTTTGTATTCTTAACTTTCGTATTAATAATCAAGCATCCAAGTAATTAATGTATTTGGTTTGACCGCACAAAAAAAAGGCCCTGCAGTGCAGGGCCTTGGAAGTGATAAGAGATAATAATTAAATTAGTTTCTAGAACCGATTGCACCTTTAAACCATTCACGGTTCATGCGAGCGATGTTCTCAATTTTAATTCCTTTCGGACATTGAGCTTCACACTCAGCTTCGTTCGTACAATTTCCAAAACCAAGCTCGTCCATTTTAGCGACCATTGCCTGAGTTCTAGCTTCGGACTCAATTTCCCCTTGAGGAAGAAGAGCAAGTTGAGAAATTTTAGCGGAAACAAACAGCATAGCTGAAGCATTTTTACAGCTTGCTACACACGCACCACAACCGATACAAGCAGCAGCATCCATTGCTAGTTCTGCATTTTCTTGTCCGATTAAAATGGCATTAGCATCTTGTGGGTTTCCTGTATTAACGTTTATGAATCCACCAGCTGCGATGATTTGATCAAAAGCTCCACGGTCAACCATCAAGTCTTTTAGGACTGGAAAAGCTTTAGCTCTCCAAGGTTCAACAACGATTGTATCGCCATCCTTAAATTTTCTCATGTGCAACTGACATGTTGTAGTTTGAGATTCTGGACCGTGTGCTTGCCCGTTAATCATCATTGAACACATTCCACAAATTCCTTCGCGGCAGTCATGGTCGAAGGCAATTGAATCACCTTTTTCTTTAACAAGCTTTGTGTTGAGTTCGTCCATCATTTCTAGGAACGACATATCCGGAGAGATGCCATCGAGTTTATAATCGACCATCGCTCCTTTATCTTTTGCGTTTTTTTGTCTCCAAACTTTTAAATTAAGAGACATTGATCCTGCTTTATTTCCACTCATAAATTTTGTCCTTGTTTGTGGAACTCTTATAAAGAGTTTTCCTTTTTACATTTTCTTGCGGAGTAAAAATGCTTCAGTGGAGCATTTTTTCCACAAACTACTTATAACTTCTTTGAGTTAATTTTACGTTTTCAAAGTTCAGCTCTTCGATATTACGAATTGGTTTCACCCCTTCGCCTTGATATTCCCAAGCAGCGACATGGCAGAAGTTTTCGTCATCGCGTTTTGCTTCACCTTCTTCAGTTTGAGATTCTTCTCTGAAGTGACCTCCACATGACTCTTTTCTCTCGAGAGCATCAAGGGCCATTAGTTCACCAAGCTCTAAGAAATCGGCAACTCGTCCAGCTTTTTCAAGTTGAGTATTGATGTCGACATTTGTTCCAGTGACTTTTACATTTTTCCAGAAGTCTGCTTTGATCGCCTGAATCTTACTGATAGCATCTTTGAGTCCAACTTCATTGCGGGCCATACCGACGTTATCCCACATGACATGACCTAACTCTTTATGAAACTCATCAACTGTTTTATTGCCGTTGATTGCTAGAAGCTTGTCGAATTTATTTTTTGATTCAGTTAAAGACTTTTCAAACTCAGGATGAGTCGTCTCAACTTTTTCAAATTTTTCCGTCGCAAAATAATTTCCTATTGTGTAAGGAATGACGAAATATCCATCTGCTAAACCTTGCATAAGAGCAGAAGCTCCTAAGCGGTTTGCTCCGTGGTCAGAGAAGTTAGCTTCTCCTAATACGAAAAGTCCTGGGATATTTGACATAAGATTGTAATCAACCCAAAGACCACCCATAGTGTAGTGAATCGCTGGATAGATCATCATCGGAGTTTTGTAAGGGTTATCATCAGTGATACGTTGGTACATTTCAAAAAGGTTGCCGTATTTCGATCTAATTTTGTCTTCACCATCTCTTTTAATCGCTGCTTGGAAATCAAGGTAAACAGCTTTTCCTGTGGCTGAAACTCCAAAGCCTGAGTCACTCATGTTCTTAGCGTTTCTTGAAGCCACGTCACGAGGAACGAGGTTACCAAAAGATGGATAAATTCTTTCTAAGAAATAATCTCTTTCAGATTCTGGAATTTCAGTAGCTGGGCGCTTGTCACCTTTAATTTTTGGAACCCAAACGCGTCCATCATTTCTTAAAGACTCAGACATCAAAGTTAATTTTGACTGGTGATCCCCTGAAACAGGAATACATGTCGGGTGAATTTGCGTGAAACATGGGTTTGCAAAGTACGCACCTTTTTTATAAGCACGGAATGCAGCTGAAGCGTTTGATGCTTTTGCATTTGTAGAAAGATAGTACACGTTTCCGTATCCACCAGTTGCGAGAACGACAGCGTCAGCTACGTATTTTTCAAACTCACCAGTTACAACGTTTCTTACGATGATCCCGCGAGCTTTTCCCTCAACCATAACGAGTTCAACCATCTCTCGACGAGTATATGATTTAATTTTTCCATTATGCACTTCTTTCATCATTGCTGAATAAGCACCAAGAAGAAGTTGTTGTCCTGTTTGTCCTCGAGCATAGAAAGTTCTAGATACTTGAGCACCACCGAACGATCTATTTGAAAGTGTTCCACCGTATTCTCGAGCAAACGGAACCCCTTGGGCCACACATTGATCGATGATTGAGTTAGCAACTTCAGCCAGGCGATAAACGTTTGATTCGCGCGCTCTATAGTCTCCACCTTTTACTGTATCGTAGAAAAGTCTATAAACCGAGTCGCCATCGTTTGGATAATTTTTAGCACCGTTGATTCCACCTTGAGCGGCAATTGAATGCGCTCGTCTTGGTGAATCTTGAATACAAAAAGTTGAAACTTCGTATCCCAATTCTGCCAGAGAAGCAGCAGCTGAAGCTCCAGCTAAACCAGTCCCAACAACGATAACAGAGTATTTTCTTTTGTTAGCAGCATTCACAATTTTCATGTGAAATTTATGTGATTTCCATCTTTCTTGAACAGGACCTGTAGGAACTTTTCCATCCAATTTTTTTATAGTAGTCATGATTAATGTCCTCCTCTAGTAAAGCAGAAAATCGCAAGGGCCGAAAATCCAACAGCGATTACAACACCAAATAATTTTGAAGCAAGTTCTATTTTAGACATATACTTTGGGTGATTTAATCCGAGGGATTGAAAAGCAGACCAGAAGCCGTGGCTGACGTGAACTCCAAGAGTGATCACTGCAACCAAATAAATCACAACGTGAATAGGGTCAGCGAAGTATTCAACAGTCGTTT
This sequence comes from Bacteriovoracaceae bacterium, assembly GCA_947446575.1. Taxonomy (GTDB): domain Bacteria; phylum Bdellovibrionota; class Bacteriovoracia; order Bacteriovoracales; family Bacteriovoracaceae; genus Bacteriovorax. Next base: position 23,357 of record CANFHC010000031.1, read on the forward strand.
TGTAGATATCGCGCATTTCGATTCCACCAACTGTAGTATCGTAATGAGTTCCAAATTTTAAACCTGTAATATGGATAATTAAAAAGATTAAAGTGATTAATCCTGAAATAGCCATTGATTTTGAAGCGAAATCGCCGCCGCGACCAGATTTTGTGTAAGTGTGGTAAGCAATCGGACGCGCTTTTTTATTTTCAATCGTAAGCTTGATCGCCATTACGATGTGAGAGAGAAAAAGGGCCAATAATCCAACTTCAGCAACGTAGATTAATGGATTACTCGTTAAAGCATGCGAGTATTTGTTAAACGCATCTGATCCAATTAAGAGGGTCAAATTGCCCAGCAAATGGGTTAATACAAAGCCGCAGAGAAGAAGACCTGTCACACCCATGATCTGTTTTTTACCGATCGATGTGGACGTGGAACACTTTTTAGAACTCATAGGGAGTTGCTCCTTTTTTTGTAAATTAGGTATTCGTTTGAAAAAATTGATGTGAATGCTATTGAATATTAGCGCATCAAACATGATTGGTTAAGTAGAAACTAGTCTGTAAAACTATAATCTAAATAAGGGTAAAATTGACTTAAATTGACGCTAGTATTTTGGGAAGGTTTTTGTAAGAATAATAAATATTTTATTGATCGCAGGAAATTATGAAAGACCAAAAATGTGAATTAGACTTTGTAGGATGGCGTGAAACCGTAAGCCTTCCAGCTTTTAAACTTTTAGGTATAAAGGCCAAGATTGATACGGGGGCAAAAACATCGGCCCTACACGCTGAAGAAATTGAATATTTATCATACAAAGGTAAAAAGTATGTCCGCTTCTTGTTTGAGTCGGAAGATGGCAAAAAAAGATATATTAAATCCCGTTTTATAGAAGAGCGCGAAATAAAAAGTTCCACTGGGCAAAAAACCATCAGACCTGTGGTGAAAACAAAAATAAGAATGGGCGAAACGGAATTTGAAATAGAAATCACTTTAATTAACCGCGACCTGATGGGCTTTAAAATGCTGATTGGCCGAGAAGCATTAAACGGAAGATTTCTAATTAACCCAGCGCGCTCACACCTTTTAAAAAAATAATTTGAAATAGGATGTATCTATGAAGATTGCCATTTTGTCTCGAAGTTCAAATATCTACTCAACAAAAAGACTGCTAGAGGCCGGAAAGGCTCGAGGGCATGAAGTTGAAGTTATCGACACACTCAAGTGTTATATGGATATCACTTCAAAAAAACCTATGGTGCATTACCAAGATCGTATATTAGACGATTTTGATGCCATCATTCCACGAATTGGAGCTTCAATTACTTTTTATGGAACGGCCGTTATAAGACAATTTGAAATGATGGGCGTGTCTTCAATAAATGAGAGTGTCGCAATTTCTAGAGCGCGCGACAAATTGCGCTCACTACAATTATTATCGAGAAAGGGAATTGGTTTGCCAATAACGGGTTTTGCTCACTCTACAAAAATGACTCAAGAATTAATCAAATTAGTTGGCGGAGCTCCGCTGGTCATTAAACTTTTAGAAGGTACTCAAGGCAAGGGAGTTGTTCTGGCAGAAACTGATGGTGCTGCTGAATCCGTGATCGATGCTTTTCGTGAAATGGATGCAAATATTCTCGTGCAAGAATTTATCAAAGAAGCACGTGGATCAGATATTCGTTGTTTTGTTATTGGTGATGAAGTTGTGGCCTCAATGAAAAGAACTGCTAAAGTTGGTGAGTTCAGATCCAATCTACATAGAGGTGGATCGGCCGAAGTTGTTTCTATCACTAAAGAAGAAAGACAAATGGCCTTAGATGCAACAAAAGCTCTAGGTCTTAATGTTGCAGGTGTGGATTTACTGCGCTCTGATCGCGGACCATTAATTATGGAAGTCAATTCTTCTCCAGGCTTAAATGGAATTGAAACTTCCACTGGTAAAGACGTTGCTGGAATGATCATAGAATATCTAGAAAAAATGGATAAGCATACAACTGAGACTAAGGGGAAAGGATAAAAAATTCGATGAATATCACTGAATTTCCCGCAGAATTTTTTGTAAAACTTGAAGGCCAAGATTTTCTCTTAGGAAGACTTTCTATTAATAAAATGAATAGCTCTTTTTGGGTGGAAATCGACATCGTACAAAAAGAATCTAAAAAAATTTGGGCCCATGTGGGAAATCTTTATGGGATCAGCGAGCTAGATGAAGCAGTTGATCGATCGGTTCAGACGCTCTCAGATTATTTAAAAATCAAAAATTAAATTTATTCGCTATGATGCTTTATATTTAAATCTTCGCGATAAAGATTGGGTTTATGAAAATTGCCCTAAGACCACTTTCTTTTTAAATGTCAAAAATTAGCAAATGTAAGATATAGTAAGAGATCTCTGTCATTTTAATGACTTAGTAAACCAGTCAAACGTCAAATTAGTGACTTAACAGTTGTAAGTTTAGTGATATGTTTTCAGGAGGTTAACAGCTGTTAATCGGTAAAACGGCCATGTGAAAACTTGGCATGATGTCTGCAATAGGTATTTGTGTGTGTGGAGAATCTGAAAAAAGGATTTTTTTAGACCTCCTGTGAATGTCTCTCAAAAAGCCCATTGCTGAAATATGCACTGGGCTTTTTTGTTTTAAATCTACTAAAATCAATTTTATGAAAGAGCAACTAAATGACTTCGATGAAATAAACTTCGATGAAACAAGTTTTAATAAAATCCTTCCCCTTAAATATTTTGAGTTCGTTGAATGCACTTTTAATTCAATTGATTTCACTCAACTTAATTTGTCGCTCAATAAATTTATCGAGTGTAAATTTGAAAATTGTAATCTTTCTAATGCTAGTGTGAAGAATACGCTTTTGCGCGACTGCCATTTTATCAATTGCAAAGTCATCGGTGTAAATTTTTCTGAAACCCAAGCATTCACAACACCTAGCTTTTTTGAATCGGCCCTAGATTATTCAGTTTTTCAATTACTCAATTTAACTAGTGCCATTTTCAAGAACTGTTCAATGAGAGAAGTAGATTTTTATGAAGCCAATCTCTCGAAGGCGGAATTTTCAGGATCTCTTTTAGAGGGAGCTGTTTTTAACGGTGCTAATTTGACTGCTGCTGATTTTCGAGGCGCTCAGGACTATTCAATCGATCTGCGGGTTACTAACGTTAAAAAGGCTAAATTTAGTATTCCAGAGGCTTTAAATTTACTAAAAGCTTTGGATGTAAGCTTAGAGTGAATTACAGGTAGAGGATGGCAATTATTTTTTGTTTATTCGTTCAATCTTTAAAAAAAGATTGAATCCTATAAATAAGCAGAGGACTTATGCCGGAGCTGAGCCATTCTATTTTTCCAGACTTTGAAATAAATGCAATTGTGGGTGTTACTTTAACGTTTAAAGAATTGGCCAATTCATTTCTATCATCACTTACAATGGCAAAATTATATTTTCTCTTTCGAATTTCTCTATCAACAACTTCTTTAGATTCCCCCATATTTACAGCATAGATATTGGCAGGAGAAAATTCTTTTTTATCAATTGCACTATTTATGCGATTTAATTCTAGCGTGCACGGGCCACACCATGATGCCCAAAAAACTAAAACTGATTTTTCTCCCATTGGTGGAAATGATTTTCCATTCACTTCGATTGGGGAAAATATCTTTCCTTGCTTATTGAATTGTTCAATAAACAAGGGAAGTCTTGTGGCGATAGTGAAAATGATAATTGCTACAAAAAACCAGTCACTCCATGTGAATGTTTTTCTTTTATTTTTTGTCCATGTGCTAATTTTTTTAATCACAACTAATATTTTCATCAAACTATTTAATACTCAAAAATTATCATTAGAACAAGTACTTCAACACGCTTTGCTTGTGGCAGATTTTCAAGAATTGGCTATTTTAAATCCAAATATTCATATGGTTAAAAAAATTACATCCAAGACAAAATTGTCTTAAGCGATAGAGTTCTAATTTATTTATGGTTTCTTTTGCAAAAGAAAAACCAAAGGTCCAAAATTTAAGCCCGAGGTGCAAAGATGGTTTTTATAAAATCTGCATCCCTTTAATGGCACTCAGTCTGTCTGTGGCATTCTTTTTGAGCCCTAACTAGCTAATAGTTCCATCCATTTTGCGTACTTTCGATAGAGTGATACTATAGGGTATGTCAATTATTGTTATTGACCAATCTCCGGAGTTGTTTTGGTTTGTTAGTAACTCGCTCATTGCAGATGAGATTCCTTTAAAGCATTTTAAAACCGCCGGAACTGGTGAAAAATTTATTCTGCAGGAACTTCCTGAAATTGTCATTGTTAACGGCGATGATAAAAGTCTTGAACCAGAAAAATTTATAAATCGAATGAGAAACCATGTTTTTGCCAGACATATACTTTTCATTGTTGTCACTTCTGATATGTCAGTAAATTATAAAAAAAATCTCCTAATAGCCGGGGCTGGGCAAGTGCTCTATAGGGGGATTGGTTTTAGTCCATCTGCTAAATTTTTTAATTCGATAGTGAAATGGTTTCAAACTAAAAATGATCCAGATCCTCAGATTTTTGATTACTCAGCAGTTCCATTCACTGCAGACGCTGATTTTACAAGTTATGGTCGCTTAGGATGGCTTAGTTCCACCCATTGCATGATTGAAACAAATATTGATTTGAATCCCGGACAAAAAATCGAATTAAAAAATGCATTATTTAGCGAACTCGCAATAGAAAATCTCCAACTTGAATGTGTCGAGAAAAACAAAGCTGGTCGATACTATCAATATTCAAATAGTTTAATGTGTAAAATAATATCAAAAGATCCTCCTCGAGATGCAGATAAAATAAATTCTTGGATTGGGAAAAATAAAAATATTTCAAAACATAAACCTATTAAATTAATTTATTTTGAGTCAGACCCAAACTATAGAGAAGTAATTAAAAATGTTGTCAAAGAAGATAAACGTTATTGTGTGAGGGGGTTTAGTACTCTGGATGATATTGAAAATATTCTAGAAACCCAACTTCCCCATTTGATACTAATTGATCGTGCGATGATTGAAAAAGATAAGACAAAATTTGATATAATAAAAAACTTTGTTAAAGCTAATCTTTGTTACTGTATAACTTATGCTCTCCAAGATAACCCAAATATTGAAGAATTTAAAAAGGATTATGATTTTGCTCTTCATTCATTAAACCCAATAGATATTTCATTGTTAGAGTCGATGTTAGTTAAACTAGAAATTAAATTACCCCCAAATCAGAAAACAGATCCTTGGAAAGTTTATTTCAATAAGCACTCTGAATACAGTAGAGTCACTCTACATGCTCAATGTATGATTAAAGAGCTGGCGTTAAATGGTGCAAGTATAATTCTTCCTTTTTCAATTAATAATTTTTGTGCCTGTGAAATTGGTTGTAATGCTTTTACCAACGCTGATATGAATCGAGTTCAGTTTTTTCGTTGTTTTAATTCTAAAAAATTAGCGAGTGGACCAATCCATCGCCTGATATTTATGGGGCAAAATACTAAAGATAATGAAAATCTTAAAGTGACCATAGAGAAAATTACTGAATTTGGATATGATAAATGGTTGGTAGGAGATACCACAAGCAATAAAACGGATATAAAAAATTAGTTAGAATAAAACATTTGAGTTCTTTGTGCATTGTTTGCTAATGAGATTGTGAAGCACTTTGCGCAGCTTTAGTCCGTGTTGTTGACCTATCGCTGGATTAAAAGAAAATTTAATCAAAATATTTTTACGATGGCATACCATGTATTTAACATTTTTGATTGCAGGGCCGCCTGGCGCTGGTAATGATCTTTACCAGCTTTTGTTAGCAACTCATCAATTTCAATTTGCAATGATTGAAGTTCTGGATGTTCAAGTAAAAATTCATTTCGCTTTTTTACCGTTTCTTTAATTTCTACAAAATTAATTTCTACCACACAATCGTCCTTTGTTTTGACTATTGCCTTAATGTAAAAAGATTAAGTAAAGAAATGAAATATAAAATAGTTATTGAAAAATTAATGAAATATTATACTTTGGATTCTTTATGCATTCATTTTCTTAAAAGTATCATTTAATTCTTCTCTTGAAGCATTCGCAGCTTTTTCAGAAAAACCAAAAGTGATTTCTTTTTTTCCTTCTAAGAATTGTTTTATTACAGATTCAGAAAACTCAGAAAGCGGTGCTCCGAATGTGTGTAGCCCCACTCCACCTAAGTCTGTATTGACTGCCGGTGGGATGATCTCAATTACATCGATAGGAGTTGAAGCAAGCTGATGTCTTAAAGACAATGTGTACGATCTTAGTGCTGCTTTAGTCGCGCAGTATACTGGCACATTGGCCAGGGGAGAAAAGGCGAGTCCTGAAGTCACATTCAAAATCATAGGATTTTGTTGATTTAATAAATGAGGAATAAAAAGAGTTGTCAAATGAATTGGAGCTTCTAGATTAATAGCAATTTCCTGCCTTGTTTCTGACCATTCTTCAGAATTTTTCAAATCAATTCTACGCTGAATTCCGGCATTGTTTATGAGAACATTCAGTTTTGGGAAATTTTTGGCAGTCCAATCAAAAAGACCAATTCTTTCTGACTCAATTGCAAGATTACATTCTTTTATATGCAGATGAGGATGTATTGCTTGTGCTTCTTCTAATTTATCTTTTCTCCGTCCACAAATTACAACGGTATTACCAAGTTTTAGAAAATGTTCTGCTAAAGAAAAACCGATTCCGGAAGCACCGCCGGTAATTAAAATAGTGTTTGATTCTGAATTCATTTAATCCTCTTTATTAATATGTCAGGAATGATATCCTGTGGATATCAGAAAAGATAGTCATGCTGATTTTGGGACAACTTTTGGTGTTCTTGTTAAGAGCTCCAACACACCAATCCTGTACCTGTGCAACCTGGATAGAATGTTGGAACTACTTCGAATATTAGAATTGAGAATCCACCATTTTATCTACTGCAAAGCCTAACGATTTTGCATAAGCTTTGTATTCAGTAAAGACTGCAGGATCTATTGCAGGGGTTCGAGACATAATCCAAAGTGATTTTCTATTTGTAGATCCTATGAGGACAGTATCGTAACCAATACTTAATTTAATAATAACGTATTCACCTTTTACCTTAAAAAGGTTTGTAAAAAAACTATCGAAAGTAACCTCTAATCTTGCGTTAGTCGTAGGATCAACAACTACAGCTTTACCTTTGATGTCAGAAGTCTTTCCATTTTTTTTATAACAAGTGTTTATAACTGTAATTGAGTTTGTACTTAAAATTCCGTACTCAGCACTTTGAGCAATACATCTACAAGTAAAAAATTGAGGAAGCGCGGAGACTGCATACCATTTTCCGATATAGCGTCCGATATCTACATTGCTAGCTGTTGGCAATGTTTGATGTTTTACTGAAGCACAGGCAATTGTAGATATGAAAGTGCTTAAAACAAGGCTGATAAGTATAAATGTTTTTTTCATCCTGACTCCTTTTTTGAGAAAAAAATAAATATTTCACTTAAACTATTTAACTGACAAGTCATTTTAATAAAAATATTTAGAACAAAATTGATTTGCCTCAAAAGTTGAATGTAATTGCTTTCTTCTTATTTTTTAAAAATTAAAACAATAGGAAATAACTATTGGATAGAAAGGAATTAATATGTGATTTTTTAATTTTAGTGAGGTACATCTTAGATTAAGGTGAGTGATTACTTACATTGATGGAGATGTCGTGGATCGTAAAGGAGAGTACAACGAACTGGCCTGGCACTCATTTGAAATAGATGAAATTTTATTAAAGTTAAAAGCAAATAAAACACAAGGTCTTTCACAAGGTGAAGCTAGAGAGCGCCTAAGAATATTTGGCACGAATACGCTGCCTGAACCAAAACGACGATCAATTTTATCTATTATAATTCATCAAATATTAAGCCCACTTATTTATTTACTTTTAGTCGCCGCAGGCATTGCCTTTTTTGTTGGAGAAGCTCGCGATGCCATCGTTGTTTTGGTTGTAGTTCTGTTAAATACAACCGTTGGTTCTTTGCAAGAAGGAAGGGCCGAGCAATCACTCGCTGCCCTTCGACGTTTATCTAAGATGAAGACAAGAATTCTTCGAGATGATCGAGAGCAAGTCATTGAGGCAAGCGAGATTGTTCCCGGAGATGTTCTGATTCTTAATTCGGGGGACGCAGTGGCCGCTGATGCTAGGCTTTTTAATGCATCATCATTTGCCGTGGCACAGGCGGCACTAACGGGAGAGTCTCATCCCGTAGTAAAATCTATTGAACCTCTCCATGCAGATACCTTACTTGCTGATCGAAACAATATGGTTTATGCCGGAACTCATATTACAGCAGGCAGAGGACTCGCGATTGTAACAGCAACTGGATTAAATAATGAAATTGGAAAGATTGCAGAAATGGCAACAACGGCGATACAACCAAAGACTCAGCTTGAATTACGAATTGGACAATTTGGTAGATACCTTATTATTGTTTCTCTCGTTCTTTTTTTTCTTCTGGTTGGAGTTGGTCTTTCGCGAGGAATTCCCTTTGCACATATTTTAATGATTGCCATTAGTCAGATGGTTTCCTTGGTACCAGAAGGATTACCAGTTGCTATGACTGTTGCTCTCGCTGTTGGAGTGCAAAGAATGGCACGTCGAGGAACAATCGTGAGGCGTTTAGCGGCCGTTGAATCACTAGGCAATACAAATATTATCTGTACTGACAAGACAGGCACACTTACTCGAAATGAAATGACTGTTACATCTTTGTATCTTCCAGTTGGTAAGCGAGAAATATTGGTCACTGGAGTAGGTTATGCTCCGGAAGGGAACCTGTTAGAAAATAATCTTAAACTCAATGCCAACACTGATAAAAATTTAAATAAATTATTAAAGGCCAGTATTCTTTGCAATGATGCTTTTCTTCTGGGACCAGAAGGCACTGATTTGCGCTGGAAAATATTAGGAGACCCAACAGAGGCGGCCCTTCTTACCTTGTCAGTTAAAGGAGGGCTAGATCCTATTTCAGTTAGAACAAAATATCATCGCACTGCAGAACTACCATTTGATTCTGCTATTAGAATGATGGCGACACAACATGAGTTTAACAATCAGAGTATTGTGTATATTAAAGGGGCCCCTGAAAAGTTGATAGAACTATGTGCATATGTTTATGATGAAGATCAAATTAAATTATTAGATACTACGACACGGCAAGAAGTTCAAAGTGCCGTCAATAAAATGGCAAACTCAGCTTTGAGATTGTTGGCGTTAGGTCAAATCATAGATACTTTTATTGATGGCTCTAAAGGCTTTTCCCCCTTTGCTGGAAAGGTCATATTGCTTGGACTCGTCGGTGAGCTTGATCCACCTAGAGACGAAGTGGGAGTGTCTATCCGAGAGTGTCAGGCAGCTGGGATAAAGCCTGTCATTGTGACTGGCGATCACAAGGCCACTGGAGTTGCGATGGCTAAAATGCTAGGGATAAGCCAAAAGAATGATTTAGCAATTGACGGCCTTGAACTTGATAAATTATCTGAGGAAGAACTTTTAGAAAAAATAGACCGTATAAGTGTTTTTGCCAGAGTCCAACCAGCGCAGAAATTGCGAATTGTTGAAGCCTATCAAAAAATAGGAAACATCGTCGCGATGACAGGAGATGGTGTTAATGATGCTCCTGCATTAGTGCGTGCAAATGTTGGTGTTGCAATGGGGATCACTGGCACTGAGGTTGCAAAAGAAGCTGCTAAAATAGTCATCACAGATGATAATTTTGCCACAATTGTCGCTGCGATTGCTGAGGGTAGGCTAGTCTATCAAAATATAAAAAAACTAATTCTCTTTTTACTTGTAACCTCGATAGATGAAATCCTCATTCTACTTTTAGCAATGATTCTGGGGTATTCTCCACCATTAGCAGCGGTACAGATTCTTTGGATTAATCTTGTGACGGAAGGGACTTTGACTATAAATCTCATCATGGAACCTGCTGAAGGAGATGAAATGAGACGACCTCCAATTGATCCCAAAGAACCGCTATTAGACCATGCTCTTCTTTCCCGCATACCTTTGATGGTTTTAATCTCTGTGATTTCAACTTTTGGTTGGTTTACTTATCGATCCTCATTAGGTGCTCCTTCGGCCATTGTTCAAACTGAAACTTTTACAATTCTAGTGTTCTGCCAATGGTTCAATGTTCTTAATTGTCGATCAAATTTCCGCTCGGTCTTTGCTTGGGATTTACTTAAAAACCCTTGGCTTTTAAGTGGACTCGCTTCGGCCAATATTCTTCATGCCGCAGTTATTTATTGGCGTCCTCTTGGTCGATTTTTCCATACAGTTCCAATAGATGCATCACGCTTCATTGCTATTAGTATTGTTGCAAGTTCAGTTTTGTGGGTCGAAGAGCTAAGAAAATATATCGTAAGAACATTTATGAATAGTGGTATCAAGAACTAACTTCTAAGCTCCTTGATATTTTTGTTATGGAGTGGGTTAAATATTTTCACAGCATTATTTGCCACAAAGATATTTTTAGCAATTAACTGCTCTTTTAATTTCTCAGCATGTAGTGCAATAATGACTCCTTTATCCTTTATATATTTTTCTAAATTTTTAGATTCAAATTTAGAAATCCCAAAACTAATAAAGGCGGCACCAATGCTGCCAACGGTACCACCAATGGCAATGCCAGCGAGGGCGATGGCCAAAGGACCAGACGCCAAAAAAATGCCAACACTTGGTATGATAAATGAGTCTAGACTTGCTAACAGTCCGAGAATGCCACCTGTGGTGATTCCAGTAACTAGGCCGGTGGTTGCAGCTTCGCGTGCCATCCTATTTAAATGATGCTCTTGAAAATCTTCTGGTTTGGCCATGAGAATTGATATGTTATCTTTTTGAAATCCATTTTTATTTAATTCTTGAATTGTTTTCTCTAGTGTTGAGTGATCTTTAAAAAGTGCAATAATTATAGGTTGTTTTTTTTTAAATTTTTTATCTAAAGGATTCATTAATTCCATCCGCGTTTAAATTAAATTTAGACTAACTAAGCTTGATGTAGAAAAGATAATATATAGTGGCAATGGAATTTATCTTATAAAGCTATATATCTTACTCTTTCAAATATTATATCTTTTTAGTGTTGAATGATTCTTGCTTAGTAAAAATATAAGATGAAATATTAAATCTGAAATGAATTAAAAAAAGGGGTCTATATGTCATATCAAATTGAAAGCGAAACTTCTTCAGAGGAGCTGACAGAAATTGAGGAAGCTAATCTTTTTACTGTTATTCGAAACCGGCGTGCAACAAGAAGTTACTTAGGGAAACCTGTTTCAGATAAAATTATAGAAACATTGATTGATTTTTCTATTCAAGCACCAAGTGCTATGAACTTACAGCCTTGGAGTTTTGTTGTAATTCAAAATCAAAAAATACTTAAAGAAATTTCAGACAGTGTAAAAAAAAATCTCTTTAGTAATCCTGATTTTTCAAAGGAAGTATCTAAACGAGGATTGCATTTTTTTAATGAAACAGATGCTGATCTTTTTTATGGTGCTACTACTCTAATAGTTATTTGTGCAAAAAATAGTAGCGATAAACAATTTAGCACTGAAGCCGATTGTTTTCTGGCCGCACAGAATTTTATGTTGGCGGCCACAGGCATGGGACTTGCGACGTGCCCAATTGGACTTGTTAGAAACTATATCGCTCAACCTGAAATTAGTAAAAAACTTGGGGTTTTAGAAAATTACACTCCAGTTTTACCGATAGTTATTGGTTATGCAGGTACAAAACAACATGAAGTCGCCCGCAATCCAGCGATCATCAAATGGATCCGTTAAATGAATTAATGAGGTGTTTATGAGTCAATATATTCGTTGGTTTTATGAAATATCAATTACCGATATATCGTTAGTTGGTGGAAAAAATGCTTCGTTAGGAGAAATGTTTCGGGCCTTATCACCTCATGGAATTCAAATTCCCCAAGGTTTCGCAATCACAGCAGAT